>NZ_JBEZZR010000036.1:0-51111 GCF_040639325.1 Actinoplanes sp. NPDC023936
CGGCATGAGAACTCCCGCTCAAGCCCTCAACGCGCTACTCTCAGCACCGCTACCAGCACAAACAGACTGTGTTGCAACCACCGATTGAATCCGCCAGCTTGATCACATGCCTGAGCTACGGCCGGGCGACGCCAGCCGTAGGCCGGAGCGGCTACCCGAGCTTGATCACATGCCTGAGCTACGGCCCGGCAACGCCAGCCGTAGACCAGAGCGGCTACCCAAGCTTGATCACATGCCTGAGCTACGGCCCGGCAACGCCAGCCGTAGGCGAGAGCGGCTACCCGAGCTTGATCACATGTGTGGGCTACGGCCGGGACGGCGCGTTCCAAGATCGGCGAGGCGGGAGGTGGCTGGTGCGAGATGCCAGCCGCAGGACGCCGGCGCGGGGTCGGCGGGCCTGCGGGGTGAGCCGGGCGTGCGGGGCCGGCGGGGCGCACGGGGCCGAGGCGGCGTACCGGGAAGTCAGAGGACGGTGAAACGGGGCGGGAGCTCGCCTCGCCCGGTCAGCGCCCGCAGCAGCGCCGGGCCGTCGCCCACCGCGACCGCCACCCGCGCCGCCAGGGCCGCCGCCTCGGCGAGCGCCTCCTGCTCCAGGGAGATCGGGACGCCGGCGGCGACCGCCGCGTCCGTCCCGTGCACGACCAGCTCGAACGTGCGGGTCGGCAGCCAGTCCGCCACCCGCATGCCGCCCGCCGGCGTCGCCACGAGATCGTCGTCGCTCGCCGACGCCAGCGCGCCGGTCGCCTGCCCGACGAACCCGCTCACCGCGTCCGCCGGCCGCTCGCCCAGCGCCTTGCCGGTGTCCCGGGCGTCGGCGGACGACGCGGTCCGGGCCGCCGCCACCTCCGCGGCCGGCGCCCGGCGGATCGCCGCGAAGTAGTACTCCGGTCCGGGGACCGCCAGCATCGGCGCCTGCCGGCCGAGCACCTCCGGAACCTGGCGCAGCGCCGAGCTCACGGTGTGCCCGAGCAGATCCCGCAGCGTCCACTCGCCCAGGCCCGGCCCGTCGAGGCGGTCCGGCGGGATCCGGGAGACCAGATCGGCGAAGGCGATGGCGGCGGAACGGTACGTGCGGCGGTAGTCCATGTCACCAACCTGCCATGCGGCGACCGGCCGGGCGAGCCCGCGCCGATACCCTGCGCGGGTGCTGCTACCGGTGCCCGACGGCGAATACCAGGCCTACCTCTTCGACTGCGATGGAACGATCACCGACTCCATGCCGGCGCACTACCTCGCCTGGCAGGCGGCGCTCGCCGAGTGGGGCTGCGATTTCCCGGAGGAGCTGTTCTACGCCTGGGGCGGCCGGCCGATCGCGGACATCGTGGCCGATCTGAACGCGCGGCAGGGCCTCGCCATGCCGGTGCACCAGGTCGCCGAACGCCAGGAGGAGCTGTTCCGGGCCGGACTCCCCGATATCAAGGGCGTTCCGGGGGTGCTGGAGCACATCGAGGACGCGTACCGGAGGCTCCCGATCGGCGTGGTCTCCGGCAGCACCCGGCTCGCCGTCACCGCGTCGCTGGAGGCGCTCGGCCTGCTGGACCGGTTCGAGGTCCTGGTCTGCGCCGGTGAGTACCCGCGGCCGAAGCCGTTCCCCGACGCCTACCTGCGCGGGGCCGAGCTGCTCGGCGTCGACCCGGCGAAATGCCTGGCCTTCGAGGACACCGAGCTCGGCGTCCAGGCCGCCACGGCGGCGGGGATGACAGCGGTACGGGTTCCGCCGCCCTGGGAACGCTGAGGTTTGTGCCGGCGGCTTATCCTGACAGCATGCTGACAGCCGGACGCAAAAGCATGTGGAGGTCGCAGTACCAGCTCGCCCTGGACGGCGCCCAGGTCGCCGAGTGGGACCCGAAGGTGTGGAAGACGGGTGGCCGGTTCACGTTGGACGGTCAGGACTTCGAGGTGCGCGCCCACGGCTGGGGCTCGACGTTCTCGATGACCGACGGTCAGGGCACGGTTCTCGCCGAGGCCCAGCGGGTCGGCCGGAAGAACTGGACGGTCCAGGCCGGCGACGTGGCCTACGAGTTCCAGCGGGTCTCGATCTGGCGCAACGACCAGGACCTGATGCGCGACGGTGTCCCGGTCGGCACGATCCGCCAGACCAGCTCCTGGAGCGGCAGCCTGGAGGCGGACCTGCCCGGCCTGGCCCTCCCGGTGCAGATCTTCATCGTCGGCATCATGATCACGTGGTGGAACTCGCAGGCCGCCGCGGCCGCCTGACGGGGTTCCAGGCGAGCCGGGTGGCAGCGGCGGTGCGACCCGCGCACCTCCTCAGCCATGATCACGTCGCTCTGGCTGCGCACGGAGGGCTCAGAACGGGTACGGCCGGGGTCCGCGCCGCGCCGTCACCCACTGCGTCTCGGTGAACTCCTCGGCCGCGAACCCCATCCCGAACCGGCCCGCCCCGCTGTCCTTCACCCCGCCGAACGGCATCTGCGGCTCGTCGTTGACCGGCTGGTCGTTGACGTGCACGATGCCGGCCTGCAGCCGCCGGGCGAGATCGAGCCCGCGGTACGGGTCCCCCGTGATCACTCCGGCGGTGAGCCCGAAGCTCGACGCGTTCGCCCGGTCCACCGCGTCGTCCGCGGACCCGGCCTCCTCGATCATGACGACCGGGCCGAACGTCTCGTCGAAGGCCAGCTCGGCGGCGGCCGGCACGCCGGTGAGCACGGTCGGCGGGAAGCACCGCCCGACCGGCGCGCCACCGGTGAGCAGCGTGGCGCCGAGCTCGACGGCCTCGCGGACCCGGCGTTCGAGCAGCGACAGCGCCCACTCGTTGATCACCGGCCCGATCACGGTGCCGGGGTGGGACGGGTCGCCGAGCGGCAGGCCGGCGGCCCGTTCGACGAAGCGGGCGGTGAAGTCCGGGGCGATCGCGCGGTCCACGATGATCCGGCGCGCGCACATGCAGGTCTGCCCGGCGTGCACGAAGGCGCCGTAGACGGCCGCGTCGACGGCGTGGTCCAGGTCGGCGTCGGCGAGCACGAGCAGCGGGTTGTGGCCGCCGAGCTGCAGGACGACCCGTTTCAGGTGGCGGCCGGCGAGTTCGGCGAGGCGGCGGCCGGTCACGGTGGAGCCGGTGAAGCTGACCCGGCGCACCCGGCTGTCGGCGATCAGCGTCTCGGCGATCGCGCCGGCCTCGCCGGGCGCGTGGGTGACCACGTTGAGCACGCCGTCCGGGAGCCCGGCCTCGGCGAGTAGTTCCGCCCAGAGGGCGCCACCGGTGTACGGCGCCTCCTCGGACGGCTTGAGCACCACCGTGTTGCCGACCGCGATCGGGGCGACGACGGCCCGGCCGGACAGGACCAGCGACGCGTTCCACGGGGCGATCGCGGCGACCACCCCGGCCGGGCGGCGCATCGCGAGGGCCCGCGTGCCGTCCAGGTCGGACGGGATGATCTGGCCGGTCGGCGCGTACGGGAGACCGGCGGCCTGCCGCAGCATCGTCACGCAGAAGTCGATCTGGATCTCGGCGAACACCGCGGCGCACCCGGTCTCGGCGGCGAGCCGGTGGCGCACCTCCGGGCGGCGGCCGTCGAGCAGCGTGGCGGCCCGCAGGAGGATCTCCTGACGCCGGCCGGGCGGGCTGAGCGCCCACGGGCCGAACGCCTCGGACGCCGCGGTCACCGCCGCCGACGCGTCCTCGGTGTCGCCGGCCGCGACGACCGCGAACACCTCGCCGGTCCAGGGGTCACGTTTCTCGTACACCCGGCCGTTGACGCTGCCGGTCCAGGCACCGCCGATGTGGTGCCGCACGGCACTGAGCTCCCGGTCCATCGCGCTGCCGATGGTAACCGACCGGGACGGCGTTCCACTGGCTCGGACCCGACGTTACGATGCGGCATGGCCGTCGATGACGACAGCACCACGAGCAGGTCTCTCGAGCGCGGGCTGGCGATCCTCTCGGCGTTCAGCGCGTCCCGCCCGGTGCTCGGCGTCGCCGACCTGTCCCGGGCGGTGACCCTGACCAAGAGCACCACCCACCGGTACGTGGCGGCCCTGGCCCGCCTCGGCTATCTGGAGCAGGACCCGGAGACCAGGAAGTACTCGCTCGGGCCGCGCGTCGTCGACCTGGGGTTCGCCGCGATCAACTCGCTGGAGATCAACCGGGTGGCCGCGCCCTACCTGCAGGCGCTCGCCGACGAGACCGGGTACACGGTGAGCATGGCCGTGCTGGACGGCACCGAGATCATCTATGTGGAGCGCCGGCGCAGCCACCGGTCCGCCGCCGGGTTCGCGATGACGCTCGATCTGCACGTCGGGTCGCGGCTGCCGGCGTACTGCACGTCGATGGGGAAGGTGCTGCTCGCCCACCAGGAGCCGGCCGTGCTGCGGGGGCTGCTGGACCGGACCGACTTCGCCCGGCGCGGCCCGCGGACCCTGACCAACCGGGAGCAGCTGACCGCGGCCCTGGCCCGGATCCGGCAGAGCGGGGTGGCGGTCAACGACGAGGAGCTGGCGGCCGGCCTGCGCTCGGTGGCGGCGCCGGTGCGCGACCGGACCGGGCAGGTGGTCGCCGCGATCAACATCGCGGTGCACCTGACCGTCTGGTCGACGACGGCGGACGCGGTGGTGAGCCGCCTGGAACGGCCGCTGCGGCAGGCAGCGACCGAGGTGTCGAACCGTCTCGGGTACCGGTAGCCGGGATCGCGTTCCGATCAGCCGAACACTCCGTTGATCTGCCGGAAACATGGACCTACCGTCAGCGCACCCAGCACGCAGGGAGGCGAGCCCATGCTCCTCGACGAGAAGACCTGGACCGGCAACATCTTCATCGGCGGCTCGTGGCGGCCCGGCCGCGGCGCCGGCTACGACGTCGTGGAGCCGGCGACCGGCGACGTCCTGGGCCGGATCGGTCAGGCCACCCCGGCCGACGTCGACGAGGCGGCTCGCGCGGCCGCCGACGCGCAGAAGGTGTGGGCCGCGATGCCGCACCCGGAACGCGCCGCGGTGCTGCGCCGGGCCGGGCGGCTCTGGGCGGAGCACGCCGACGAGATCGGCGGCTGGAACATCCGGGAGGTCGGCGCGATCCCGCCGATGGCCGGGTTCGCGCTGCACACCGCCGAGCAGGAGTGCTACGAGGCGGCCTCGCTGCCCGGCCGCCCCTACGGTGAGCTGCTGCCCAGCGAGGAGCAGCGGCTGTCGATGGCCCGGCGCTACCCGGCCGGCGTGGTCGCGGTGATCGCCCCCTTCAACGTGCCGATCATCCTGGCGATCCGCTCGGTCGCGCCCGCCCTCGCGCTCGGCAACGCGGTGATCCTCAAGCCGGACCCGCGCACCGCGGTGACCGGCGGCGCCACGCTCGCCCGGATCTTCGAGGAGGCCGGCCTGCCGCCGGGTGTGTTCCAGGTGCTGCCGGGCGGCGCCGACGTCGGCGAGGCCCTGGTCGTCCACCACCTGGTCCGGGTCATCTCGTTCACCGGATCCACAGCGGCCGGCCGCCGGGTCGGCGCGCTCGCCGGCGAGCACCTGAAGCGGGCCCATCTGGAGCTCGGCGGCAACTCCGCACTGATCGTGCTGGACGACGCGGACGTCGAGGCGGCGGTGAACGCGGCCTCCTTCGGCTCCTGGTTCCACCAGGGCCAGATCTGCATGACGACCGGCCGGCACCTGGTCCACGAGCGGCTCTACGACGACTTCGTGGAGCGTCTCGCCGCGAAGGCCGCCGCGCTGCCGGTCGGCGACCCGCACCGGGAGAGCGTGGTGCTCGGCCCGATCATCGACGCCGGGCAGCGCGACAAGATCCATAACGTGGTGACCCGGTCGGCCGGTTACGGCGCCCGGGTGGCGGCCGGCGGCACCTATCGCGATCTCTTCTACGCGGCCACAGTGCTCGCCGACGTCGCCGACGACACCCCGGCGTTCGTCGAGGAGATCTTCGGTCCGGTGGCCCCGGTGCTGCGATTCTCGGACGAATCCGAGGCGGTTCGCCTCGCCACCGCGAGCGAATACGGACTGTCACTGGGCATCATCACCCGGGATGTGATGAAAGGTCTCGCGCTGGCCGACCGGATTCCCACCGGCATCGTGCACATCAACGACCAGACCGTCAGTGACGAGGCGAACAGCCCGTTCGGCGGCGTGGCGGCATCCGGGACGGGGTCGCGGTTCGGCGGTCCGGCCGCCAACATCGAGGCGTTCACCGAGACCCGCTGGGTCACGATGCGTGACAAGCCGCCGGCGTACCCGTTCTAGCCGAACTTGTTTCCGCGCCGTTAAAGGGCGGCCGGGAGGCTTGCATCAGATGCACGTTCATCAATAATGAGCGCCATGAATCGAGCCGAGGCGATACGGGTTGCCGGATCCCGGAGCACGACCCCGTCGCCACCACCAGGACCCCCCTCCGACGGTACGGAGGAAGCAGCGCCCCTGCCGCTTCCGCGTGTCCGGCCGCCGACGCCCGTCATGGCGCCGCAGGGCGCACGACCGATGGCCGCGAGCCCACCGGCCCGCCGCGCGGCGGGCGCCACCCGACGACTGGTCGGGTTGTGAGCCCACCCGCGCGGCGGCCGGACCCCCATCCAGCCGGCCGCGCGCCCACCGCCCTGCTCCCCCGCCCTGCCCTCGCACGTCCCCGCCGAGCCCTCGCTGCCACACACCCCCGCCCAGTTCCCGGCGCCACACACCCCCGCCGCACCCGCCCCGGCAGCACCGCACCCTGCCGGACCAGCCGCGGGTCCCTCTCCCGGACCAGCCCGCACGGGCTCGCCGAACGCCGGGCCGCCCCGCGCAGGCCCGCCGAACGCCGGATCGCGCGCCTCGCCCACGGCAGCGGCCGTCATCCCGGCCCGCAGCCACCGCCCGCACCGCCGCCCGCGTCGCGCGTCGATCGTCCGGCCCCACGCCGCTCCGGGCTCCCGAGTGTCGGCTTTGCCCAGGATGCCTCAGGCGACGCCCCCGGAATCGGACGGGCGCCCGCTATATCCCGTACCGGAAGGGGAATCGGCGGCGCTGCGGCGCCGCATCCACCTCGCCCACCACCCGGGTCGCGGAATCGCTTGTTGATCATCTGCTTTTCGGGGTATGCGTAGAGCGCGCCCCCACCGGCCACCGCCGGTGCGGCCGGCGCGCCCGCACGCAACCCGGAGGCAAACGCATGGCCGGCATCCCCGCCATCACCTTGAACAACGGCGTCACCATGCCGCAGATCGGCTACGGCGTCTTCCAGATCCCCGAGGCGGAGACCGCCGCCGCGGTCACCACCGCGCTGGAGGCCGGTTACCGCAGCATCGACACCGCCGCCGTCTACGGCAACGAGGCCGGGGTCGGCGCCGCGCTGCGCGACGCGGGCATTCCGCGCGACGAGCTGTTCGTGACGACCAAGGTCTGGAACACCGATCAGGGGTACGACGAGACGCTGCGCGCGTTCGACGCCAGCCTCGCCCGGCTCGGGCTGGACCAGCTCGATCTGTACCTGATCCACTGGCCGACGCCGAAGCACGGCAAGTACCTGGACACCTGGCGGGCCCTGGAGTCGCTCTACGAGCAGAAGCGGATCCGGGCGATCGGCGTCTCCAACTTCCTGCCGGAGCACCTGCGGGCGGTGGCGGACCTCGGCGGCACGGTCCCGGCGGTGAACCAGATCGAGGTGCACCCCGCCCTGCAGCAGCGCGACGTGCAGGCGGCCGGCACCGAGCTGGGTGTGGTGACCGAGGCGTGGAGCCCGCTCGCGCAGGCCGGTGTGCTGGACAACCCGGCGATCACCTCGATCGCCACCACGCACGACCGGACGCCGGCGCAGGTGGTGCTGCGGTGGCACGTGCAGCAGGGACGCGTGGTGATCCCGAAGTCGGTGACGCCGTCGCGGATCCGGGAGAACCTGGCCATCTTCGACTTCGAGCTGACCGCGGACGAGCTGGCCGCGATCGACGCCCTCGAATCGGACGGGCGGACCGGGCCGCACCCGGCGCACTTCAACTGAGCTCCGGACCGAGGGCTCAGGAAACGTAAAGGAAGCGCACAGGAAGCCGACTCATAGTTGAAGCACATCCCCCGGAGTTGGAGGTTTCGATGCTCCTCGGTCTCGTCAGTCTGGCACTGTTGCTCTTCCAGTTCCTGCTCATCGCCCGTGCCATCCTCGACTGGAGCGTGACCCTGGCCGGACCTGCCATGCCGGGCTCCTTCCGCTCGCGGGCGCTGGGCGGCGTCTACGCGGTCACCGAGCCGGTCCTCGCGCCGGTGCGCCGCGTCATCCCGCCGCTGCGCGTGGGCGGCGTCGCGATCGACCTGTCGTTCATCCTGGTCTTCCTGGCGATCGGCCTGCTGCGCGCGCTGATCTGACGCGTTACGCGTGACGCGAGACCCGGTCCTTCCGTGGGGAAGGACCGGGCCTGGTCGCGTCAGTTCGGGTCGCGTCGGTTCGGGTCGCGTCGGTTCCGGTCGCGTCAGTTCAGGATGTCGTCGACGAACTCGCAGGCCAGGGTGTCGAAGTGGGTCCGGCCGCCCTCGTGGCCGTCCCACTCGTAGACCTCGATCTGCTTCGAGCCGGGCAGCGTGTTGTACGCCCCGAACACTCCGGACGGCGGGCATACGTCGTCCATCATCCCGACCGAGAGCAGCGCCGGAGCTGTCACCCGCCGGGCGAAGTTCACCACGTCGACGTGGTCGAGCGTCGCCAGCGTCCGCTCCGCGAGGTGCGGGTTGGCCCGCAGGAAACGGACCACCTCGGCGTACGGGTTGACGTCGGTCACCGTGACCGCCCGGCGGATGTCGCAGAGGAACGGCACGGCCGACACCACCGCCGAGACCAGGTCCGGCACCAGTCCCGCCGCGGCGAGGGAGAGCGCGCCACCCTGGCTCTTGCCGGTGACGACGATCCGGGAGGCGTCCACGCCGGGCAGCTCCGCGGCGGTCTCCACGGCCCGCGCCGCATCGGTGATCAGCCGGCGGTAGTAGAACGTCTCCGGCGACTGCACCCCGCGGGTGAGGAAGCCGGGCGCCGACGGCCCGGCGCCGGACTCGTCCGGATCAGGGGTGTCCCCGCCGCGCCAGCTGCCGCCCTGCCCGCGGGTGTCCATGATCAGGTGCGCGTAGCCGGCGCTGGCCCAGATCAGCCAGTCGATCGGCAGGCCCCGGCCGCCGCCGTAACCGATGAACTCGACGACCACCGGCAGCGGCCCGGTCGCGCCGGCCGGACGGTTCAGCCACGCCCGGACCGGCTGGCCGGCGTACCCGCTGAACGTCACGTCGTGAGTGGTGACGCCGCGCAGCGGGGTGCCGTGCTCGGCCACCTTCGGCGGGAGGGCGGCCTGGCGGGCGGCGGCGAGGGTGCCGGACCAGAAGGCGTCGAAGCCGGCCGGTTCCGGGTGAGAGGGACGGTACGTGCGCAATTCGTGGAGTGGAAAGTCAAACAGCGCCATGGTCGATCACGCTATGCCCTGCCGCTGATCGGTTCCAGACCACGAGGCACGATGTCGGGGTGTCTGCGCAGCCCCCGAAGACCCCCCATGTGCTGGAAGCGGTGCTCGAACGGCTCACCTACGTGAACGAGGAGACCGGGTACACGGTGGCCCGGGTCGCGACCGCGAAGAGCGGCGCCGATCTGCTCACCGTGGTCGGATCGCTGCTCGGCGCGCAACCCGGGGAGAGCCTGCGGCTGAGCGGCTGGTGGTCGTCGCACCCGCAGTACGGGCGGCAGTTCGAGGTGATCTCGTACACCACGGTGCTGCCGGCGACGATTCAGGGCATCCGGCGTTATCTGGGGTCGGGGCTGGTCAAGGGCATTGGGCCGGTCTTCGCCGAGCGGATCGTGGACCATTTCGGACTGGACACACTGGAGATCATCGAGGAGTCGCCGGAGCGGCTGGTCGAGGTGCCCGGCCTCGGCCCGAAACGCACCGCGAAGATCACCGCGGCCTGGGCCGAGCAGAAGGCGATCAAGGAGGTGATGGTCTTCCTCCAGGGCGTCGGGGTGTCCACGTCGATCGCCGTGCGGATCTTCAAGAAGTACGGTGACTCGTCCATCGCGGTGGTGAAGAACTCGCCGTACAAGCTCGCCTCGGACGTCTGGGGCATCGGGTTCAAGACGGCGGACACGATCGCGCAGGCCGTCGGGATCCCGCACGACAGTCCCGAGCGGGTGAAAGCCGGCCTCCAGTACACGCTGTCGCAGGCCACCGACAACGGGCACTGCTTCCTGCCGGTCGATCAGCTGACCGAGGAAGCCGCCAAGATCCTCGATGTTCCGGCCGGCCTGATCCCGTCCTGCCTCGCCGAGTTGATCGAGGAGGAGGGTGTGGTCCGGGAGGACGACGAGATCTACCTGGTGCCGTTCCATCGGGCCGAGCAGTCACTGGCTTCGTCACTTCTCAAGCTCTTGTCGGATAAATCAGACAGGCTGCCGGGTTTTGCCGGCGTCGACTGGAGCAAGGCCCTCTCCTGGCTGCACCGGCGCACCGGCACCGACCTCGCCCCCGAGCAGGAACAGGCCGTCCGGCTCGCGCTCACGTCCAAGGTCGCGGTGCTCACCGGCGGACCCGGATGCGGCAAGAGCTTCACCGTACGATCGATCGTCGAGCTCGCCGCCGCGAAACGCGCCAAGATCCTGCTCGTCGCGCCGACCGGCCGGGCCGCGAAACGGCTCGCCGAGCTCACCGGCCACCCGGCCGCCACCGTCCACCGCCTGCTCAAGCTCCAGCCCGGCGGGGACGCCAGTTACGACCGGGACAACCCCCTCGACGCCGACCTGCTCGTCGTCGACGAGGCGAGCATGCTCGACCTGATCCTGGCGAACAAGCTGGTCAAGGCCGTCCCGCCGGGCGCCCACCTGCTACTGGTGGGCGATGTCGACCAGCTTCCCTCGGTCGGGGCCGGCGAGGTGCTGCGCGACCTGCTCGCCGCCGACGCGATCCCACGCGTCCGGCTCACCCAGATCTTCCGGCAGGCCGCGCAGAGTGGCGTCGTCACCAACGCGCACCGGATCAACCAGGGCCGCCCGCCGCTGCTCGACGGCATGCGCGACTTCTTCCTCTTCCCGTGCGACGACACCGAGGCCACCGCGGCGCTCACCGTCGACGTGGTCTGCACCCGGATCGGCCGCAAGTTCGGCCTCGATCCGCGCCGCGACGTGCAGGTCCTCACCCCGATGCACCGCGGGCCGGCCGGCGCGGGCGCGCTCAACGGCCTGCTCCAGCAGCAGCTCACGCCGGGCCGCGAGGGCCTGCCGGAGAAGCGGCTCGGCGGCCGGGTGTTCCGGGTCGGCGACAAGGTCACCCAGATCCGGAACAACTACGACAAGGGCGCGGCCGGCGTCTTCAACGGCACCGTCGGCGTCGTGACCGGGCTGTCGCCCGAGGAGCAGACCCTCACGGTTCGCACGGACGAGGACGAGCTCATCGAGTACGACTTCGACGAGCTGGACGAGCTCGCCCACGCCTACGCCATCACGATCCACCGGTCACAGGGCTCGGAGTACCCGGCCGTGGTGATCCCGCTGACCACCAGCGCCTGGATGATGCTGCAGCGCAACCTGCTCTACACCGCGATCACCCGGGCCAAGCAGCTGGTCGTGCTGGTCGGCTCCCGCCGGGCCCTGGCCGCCGCGGTCCGCACCGTGAGCGCGGGACGCCGGCACACCGCGCTGACCCGCCGCCTGGGCTCGTAGCACACCCCGGGCGCGGACGTGCGGTGATTGGCCAGATCGGGCCGAATGGCCGCCTTTACCGGACTTCCGTTCGACTGTTTCGCGGGGCGGGGATGCTGTTCCGGTAAATCACTATGGTGAGCGTTGGAAACCATTGCTGAATCGTGTTCGGCGAACAATTCTCCGCTTCGCCGAATGGATTCACCAAAGAACGGAGCAATACTCATGTTGCGTACGCTCACCGCCGGGGCGGCAATGCTCGGCGCGCTGGCCGTGGCCGCTCCGGCCGAGGCCGCGCCCACCCCTGACGAAATGATGATCATTGACGTGGTCAACGCCAACGGCTCCGGCTGCCCGGACGAGTCGAAGGCCATCACGGTGGCAAAGGACAACAAGGCCTTCACCGTCACGTACGCGCAATACACCGCCCAGGTCGGCCCGGACGCGACACCGCTGGATTTCCGGAAGAACTGTCAGCTCGCGCTCGACATCAGGGTGCCGTCCGGATTCACGTTCGCGATCGCGACCGCTGACTACCGCGGTTACGCGAACCTGCAGAAGGGCGCCCGGGCCGAGCAACTCGCCAGTTACTACTTCCAGGGATATACCCAGACGACGCGCAGCTCGCACCCGTTGAAGGGCCCGATGGACGGCAACTGGCAGCGCACCGACCACGTGGGAATCGCCTCGATGAACTGGCTGAAGTGCGGCGACCGGCGGTTCCTCAACATCAACACGGAATTGCGCGTCAACCGGGGATGGTCGGACTCGAAGAAGCACACCAGCTTCATCTCGATGGACTCCACCGACGCGTCCATCAACACCGTCTACCGCGTGCAGTGGAAGAAGTGCCAGTGATCGCTGCCCGCTGATCGGTCAGCGGCGCTCGACGAACGCGGCCCAGGGATCCTCCTCCGGCGGACGCCGTCCCCCGCTCCCGGGGGCGGCTTCGCCGGGCCGCTCGCCGGGGCCCGCGTCACCGGCCGGCGCGGGGCGGGCCGTGCGGGCGGCCAGCAGCGCCGCCAGCGCCGTGGTGATCGGGACGGCGGCGACCAGGCCGATCGTGCCGACCGCGCTGCGCACCAGCTCCTGCGAGATGAGCTGGGAGGTGAGCAGCTCGCTCACCGGGGTGTTGCCGGCCGCGAAGAGCAGCATCAGCGGCAGCGAGGCGCCGGCGTACGCCAGCACGATCGTGTTGATCACCGAGGCGATGTGGGCCCGGCCGATCCGGGTCGCGGCGCGGTAGAGCTGCCGGAACCCGTACCGGGGGTTGGCCAGGGCCAGCTCGGAGACGGTGGCGGACTGGGTGACGGTGACGTCGTCGAGAACGCCGAGCGAGCCGATCACGATGCCGGCCAGCAGCAGGCCCTGCATGTTCACGTCGCCCTGGGTGATCGTCAGGTAGTTGGACGTCTCGTCGGCCACACCGGTGAGGTGCACCGCGGCGGTCGCGGCCGCGGCGAGCACCGCCGTGATCGCCAGGCTGGCCAGGGTGCCGGCCACCGCGATCGTGGTGGTCAGCGTGAACCCGTGTGTCAGGTACAGCACGATCAGCATGATCGCGGCTGCGCCGACCACGGCCACCGCGACGGGCGAGCGGCCGTCCAGGATCGCCGGGACGATGAAGAAGAGCAAGATCGCGAACGTGACGGCGAGCCCGCCGAGCGCGGTCAGCCCGCGCCACCTGCCGAACGCGACAACGGCGAGCGCGAACGCCGCCCCGAGGAGCCACAGCTCCCGCGACCGCTGATGGTCGGAGATCGAGTAACTGGCGCTGCCGTCCTCGCCCGCCAGGACCAGCAGCACCACGTCGTCGCCGGCCTCCACCTCGGGCGCGCCCGGACCGGACGGGATGTCCGTGGTGATCACCGTGCCGTCGCCGAGCCGCACCGTGACCGTCCCGCAGCCGGTCAGCGGGGTCTCCCCCTCCGGCACCTCCGGGCAGGCCTCCGGGGCGACCGACACGATCTCGCCGGACGCCCGCTCCGGTCCCTCCCCCTCGGCCGCCACCGGCGCGTCGCGCGGCCAGAGCAGCAGCATCCCCACCACGGTGAGCAGAACCGCGGGCAGCAGCAGCCAGAGGGTGATCCGGCGGGCCCGGGGCGACATCGGCTGTGCCGTGCCGGTGGCGTGGTGGTGCTGGTGGTCGGCCGGGCTCATCTCGCTCCTCGTCACGGTCGGCGGTGGTGATGCCGCAGGAAACCGTACCCGTGGAGCGTCGGCTCACGGGCGGGCGTTCCCCTTCGTGCCGGGACGGCCGGTCCGGGCCCGGTCCGCCGGGGTGCGGCCGAAAACCAGCCAGAAGTCGGTGATCGCGAGGCTCAGCACGGGACGCCGGCCGGCCAGGTAGGCGAGCGGCCCGGCCGGGTCGGCACGCCACGCAGCGTCGGCCGTACGCAATCCGCCGCGGCCTCGCACCGGTGTGCGCCGGACCGCGTCGCCGAGAGCCTGTGCCACCGTGAAGCCCAGCGGGAAACGGCCCGGCAGCCGCCCTTTCAGCCGGACCAGCGCCGAGCCGATCGGGCCGCCCGCGGCCGAGCCGATCGGGCCGCCCGCGGCCGTGGCGGCCGCGTCGACGAGCGGCTCGGTGCCGGCGTCGAGCTGGAACTCGGCCATCTCCTTGGGGATGCCCCAGAGCCGCCGGCCGCCCTCCCGGGAGGCCACGCTGTCCACCCAGATGTCGGTGATGCTGACCCGGGGGCGGCCACGCTCGTGCACGAGCACCGCGCTGAGCAGTTCCCGGTAATGCAGGACGCCGCCCGGCTCGTAGGAGACCCAGGCGGCGCCGACCACGACCCGGCCGCCGACCGTGATCGGCCGGACCGTGTCGCGCAGGACCGGGGGAAGCTGCGAGAGCTTCCCCCGGGGGACGAGGAAGAGCGAGAGGTACATCTGACCGCGCAGGTGCCAGGGCTCGGGCGGGTACATGCCTTCAGATTGGCACCTGTCGGTCAGTACCGGAAGCGGGAGACCACCGACTGCAGCTGCGCGGCCGTGACGTTGAGGTCCTCGGCGGCGGTCCGGGTGTCGCCGACCGTCTCGGTGGTCCGGCGGGTCGCGTCGGAGACCGTCGTGATCGTGACGGCGATGTCGCCGGCGCTGCTGGCCGCCTCGGTGAGGGTCCGGTTCATCTCCTGGGTGGTGGCGGTCTGCTCCTCGACCGCCGAGGCGATCGTCAGCTGCAGGCCGTTGATCCGCTCGATGATCGCCGAGATCTCGCCGATCGCGGTGACCGCGCCGCTGGTGTCGGCCTGGATGGCCGAGACCCGCTGGGAGATGTCCTCGGTCGCCTTCGCGGTCTCCTGGGCCAGGTCCTTGACCTCGCCGGCGACGACCGCGAAGCCCTTGCCGACCTCGCCGGCGCGGGCCGCCTCGATCGTCGCGTTCAGGGCGAGCAGGTTGGTCTGCTCGGCGATGCTGGTGATCACCTTGACCACGGTGGCGATCTCCTCGGAGCTCGCGCCGAGGCGGGCCACGATCGCGTTGGTCTGCGAGGCGACCTGCACGGCCTGGGCCGCGACCTGGGTGGCCTCCGAGGTGGAGACGCTGATGTCGCGGATCGCCGAGCCCATCTCCTGCGAGCCGGCCGAGACGAACTGGAGGTTGTTGGAGACCACGTCGGCGGCCGAGGCGACGGTGCCGGCCTGGGAGGAGGCCTGCTGGGCGGCGGCGTCCACGGCGACCGAGACCGAGCTGAGCTGACCGGCGGCCGTCTGGATCGTGCTGGCGCTGCCGGCGAGCTGGACGACGTCCTCGCGCAGCCGGGCGATGCCCTTGTCCAGGGCGGCGGCCATCCGGCCGATCTCGTCCTGGGTGGTCACCCCGGAGGTACGGGTCAGGTCGCCCTCGGCGAGCCCTTCGGCGATGTTCGAGACGCCGCGGACGGTCTCGCCGACCCGCGCCGCCACCCGGAAGCCGATCAGCAGGCTGAGCAGCACACCGGCCGCGAGCAGGCCGGCGATCAGGTACGCGGCCTTGCGGCCGGAGTCCTCCGCGGTGGCGATCTGCGACTCGGCGAGTGCCACCGCCTGGTTCTGCAGGGCGACCTGGTCCTCGCCCAGCGCCTGGTGCAGCGCGGTGTACTCGGTCAGGGCCTGGGTCAGCTCGGCGGCCGTGGCGCCGCTGCGGTCGGTGCCGACGAACTCGATGAAGTCGGCCCAGTCCTGCTGCGCCTTGGCGACGGTGGCGTCGCCGGGCAGCGCGGTCTCCAGGTCACCGAGCGCGTCGTCGACGGCCTCCTTGTTCGCCTCCATGGCCGCGGTGAGCTGCTCCGCGATGTTCGGGTACAACTGCACGGCGGAGTTGCCGCCCACGTACGCCTCGATGTTCTTGCTGAACGTGCCGACCGCTGTCGAGATCTGGATCGACTGCCGCTGCGCTGCCGCTGCGTCCTCGTTCAGGTCGAACACCGTCTTGATGGCGACGCCACCGACGATCAGACCGCTCAGCGTCGCGACCATCGCGGCCGCGCCGATCTTCGTACGCAGGGAGCGGTTGTCGAACGCACCACTCAAGCCCATCCCAAGCCTCCTCATCTCCGCCCGCTCTGGGCTCTGCCCCGCGCAATCGGCACGCCGGGGCGCGGCTTGAGGAGGTGCGGGTCACTCTTTCCCCCATATTGTGGATTTCGAGTGACCCCGAATGAGGGAACTATCCAGAATTGCCCGCCTGCTCGCTCAGTGCCCGGAACAGCAGCGCCGTCGAGGTGGCGCCCGGATCCTGATGTCCGGCACTGCGCTCACCGAGGTACGACGCCCGTCCCTTGCGCGCCCGCAGATCGGTGGTGGCGCGGGCGCCCTCCCGCGCCGCACGGGCCGCCTCCCCGGCCGCCTCGGGCAGGCCGGCGCCGGCCGCCACCGCCGCCTCGAAGGCGTCCGCCGCAGGCTTCCACGCGTCCACGATCGTCTTGTCCCCGGGTTCCGCGCCGCCCAGCTTCCGCACCGCCTCCAGCCCCGCGTGCAGGCCGGCGGCCAGGTCCGACGCTGTGACCGGCGCCCCGGGCGGCAGCGCCTTGCCGAGCGACCGCAGCGCGCTGCCGTAGAGCGGGCCGGACGCCCCGCCGACCTTGGAGATGAGCGTGCTGCCGGCCGTCACGAACACCTCGCCCACTCCGGCGAAGCTCCCGGCGTCCAGGGCCGCGGCCACGGCCGCGAAGCCACGGGTCAGGTTCACCCCGTGGTCGCCGTCCCCGATCGCGGCGTCCAGCCGGGTCAGCTCCTCGGACGACGCCGCGACCGCGTCCGCCGTGGCGCGCATCCACCCGATGGCGAGATCCACCTCCACGTCAGGCGCCCCACCGCAGGCCCGGCGTGACGACCGGGGCGTCCCAGAGCCGGAGCATCTCGTCGTCCACCCGGGTCACCGTGATCGACAGCCCCGCCATGTCCAGACTTGTCACGTAATTTCCTATCAGCCGGCGTTCGATCGTGAGGTTCTTCGCCGCCAGGATCTTCGCCAGTTCGCCGTAGACCAGGTACAGCTCGATCAGCGGCGTCCCGCCCAGCCCGTTGACCAGCACGATCACCCGGTCACCGCGGCCGCGCGGCTTGGCATCCAGGATCGCGTCCAGAGCGGACTCGACGAGTTGCTTCGCCGGGCGCAGTTTCTCCCGGCGGCGGCCCGGCTCCCCGTGGATGCCGACGCCGACCTCGATCTCGTCCTCCGGCAGGTCGAACCCGGGACGACCGGCGGACGGCGTGGTCCCGGCCGTCAACGCGTACGCGAACGACGCCGAACTCTCGTTGACCTGCCGCCCGATCGCCGCGACCTCGGCCAGCTTGCCGCCCTCCTCGGCTCGCGCCCCGGCGATCTTCTCGACCAGCAGGGTGGCGCCGGTGCCGCGCCGGCCGGCCGTCCACGTCGAGTTCTCCACCGCCACGTCGTCGTCGACCAGCACCGTCTCCACGGTGACCCCCTCGTCGGCGGCCATCTCCGCGGCGAGCTGGAAGTTCATCACGTCGCCGGTGTAGTTCTTGACGACGTGCACGACACCGGCGCCGCCGTCGACCGCCTTGCTGGCGGCGAGGATCTGGTCCGGCACCGGCGAGGTGAAGATCTCGCCGGGACAGGCCGCGTCGAGCATCCCCGGCCCGACGAAACCGCCGTGCAGCGGCTCGTGGCCGGAGCCGCCGCCGGACACCAGCGCGACCTTCCCGGCACGGGGCGCATCGGCGCGCGCCACGTACTGTCCGGCCGCGTCGACGCGCAGCTCGGGATGGGCGGCGGCGAGTCCGGCGAGCGCCTCGGCCACCACGTCGGCGGGATCGTTGATGAACTTCTTCACGGCCGGCTCCTCCCTGTCGGGCGACGGTGCCCTTGGGGATCAGCATCGTCGCGTTGAGCGATTCCGCCAACCCTTTCGGTGACTAACATCCATTCCCATGGCGCTTGTCGGGATCGTGCTCGTGTCGCACAGCGGCACACTGGCGGAAGGGGTTCGCGACCTGCTGCGGCAGGTGGCGACCGAGGAGGTACGGGTGGAGCCGGCCGGCGGCCTGCCCGGGGGCGGGCTGGGCACCGACGCGGAACTGATCGCGGCGGCGATCGGGCGGGCGGAGGCCGGGGCGGGGGTGCTGGTCCTCGCCGATCTGGGCAGCGCGGTGCTGACCACCCGTACCGTCATCGAAGATCTTGATCCTGGCCCCGTGCTGGTCGACGCGCCGTTCGTGGAGGGGGCGGTCGCCGCGGCCGTGCTCGCGTCCACCGGCGCCGACCTGGAGACCGTCGCCGAGGCCGCCCGGGAGGCTCGTGATGTCCCCAAGTTCTGAGATCGAGGTCGTTCTGCCGGCGGCGTTGCACGCCCGGCCGGCGGGTGCGGTGGTCCGGGCCGTCACCCGCTTCCAGGCCTCCGTTCAGGTACGCCGTGACGACCGCGCCGCCGACGCCCGGAGCGCACTGCGCCTGATGTCGCTCGGCGCCGAGGCCGGCAGCTCGGTGATCGTCACCGCGTCCGGCGACGACGCCCCCGAGGCGGCGGCCGCCGTGGCCGAGGTGCTGCGCACGGCCTCGTAAGTTTCGGAGTCGGTTACCAGCAGGATCATGAGCTGAACCGGTTGAGGTTTCCGATACATGTCGGTAGCGTTTCGATGAGTTTCGATCCCCACTTCCTCCGAAGCCATTGGAGTCCCCATGAGACGCACCCTGATCCTGCTGTCGGCCGGCGCCGTGACCGCGGCCGCCGCCGTCGTCGCCCTCTCCCCCAGCGCGAACGCGGCCACCACCCTCGGCGCGGCCGCTGCCGAGAAGGGCCGCTACTTCGGCACCGCCGTGGCCGCCTACAAGCTCTCCGACGCGGTCTACTCCGGAATCCTGGACCGGGAGTTCACCTCGGTCACCCCGGAGAACGAGATGAAGTGGGACGCCACCGAGCCGTCCCAGGGCACGTTCAGCTACGCCGCCGCCGACACCATCGTGAACCGGGCCCTCGCCAACGGGCAGAAGGTCCGCGGGCACGCCCTGGCCTGGCACTCGCAGCAGCCGTCCTGGGCGCAGAACCTGAGCGGCGCCGCCCTGCGCACCGCCATGGTCAACCACGTCACCCAGGTCGCCACCCACTACCGCGGCAAGATCGACTCCTGGGACGTGGTGAACGAGGCGTTCGCCGACGGCTCGACCGGCGCCCGCCGCGACTCCAACCTGCAGCGCACCGGCAACGACTGGATCGAGGTGGCGTTCCGCGCCGCGCGGGCCGCCGACCCCGGCGCCAAGCTCTGCTACAACGACTACAACACCGACGGGCAGAACGCGAAGAGCAACGCGGTCTACGCCATGGTGCAGGACTTCAAGGCGCGCGGCGTGCCGATCGACTGCGTCGGCTTCCAGTCCCACTTCAACGCGCAGTCCCCGCTGCCCGCCGACTACCAGGCCAACCTGCAGCGGTTCGCGAACCTCGGGGTGGACGTGCAGATCACCGAACTGGACATCGAGGGATCCGGCAGCGCGCAGGCCGCCTCGTATGCCGCGGTCGTCCGGGCGTGCCTCGCGGTGACCCGGTGCAACGGGATCACCGTGTGGGGCATCCGGGACAGCGACTCGTGGCGGGCCGGCGGCACCCCGCTGCTGTTCGACGGCAACGGCAACCCGAAGGCGGCGTACACCGCGGTCCTGACCGAGCTGGGCGGCGCGACGCCGTCGCCGTCGGTCTCCGCGTCCGTCTCCGCGTCGGTGTCGCCGTCGGTGTCTCCCAGCGATCCGCAGGCCGGCTCCGGCTGTGCCGCGACCACGTCGGTCAACGCGTGGACCGGCGGTTTCGTGGTGACGGTGAAGGTGACCGCCGGAGCAGCCCGGATCAACGGCTGGACCGTGGCCGTGACGCTGCCGTCCGGTTCCACGATCACCAACACGTGGAACGCCACCGCGAGCGGCTCCGGCGCCTTCACGAACGTCGGCTACAACGGCGGCGTGGCGGCCGGCGGGAGCACGGAGTTCGGCTTCCAGGGCACCGGAACCGCCCTGACCGGCACACCCACCTGTACCGCCCGCTGACCACCGTGTAGTCCGGCGGCACCCGGCCGCCCGTCCGTCCGGCGTGGGACCGGCAATCAGCGCACGCAAAACCCCGATCGCGTGCGCTGATTGCGAGTCCCCAGCCGTAGCCGACGCATCCAAAACGCAGGCAAAACGCCCCGGGAACCTGCGTACGCTACGGCTCACACCCCCGAGCCGTAGCCCACACAGGCAAAACGCCCCGGGAACCTGCCCCCGCTACGGCTCACACCCCCGAGCCGTAGCCCACGCAGGCAAAACGCCCCGGGAACGTGCGTAGGCTACGGCTCGCGTTCCAGACGCGTCCCGGAGCCGTAGCCCACGCGGGCAAAACGCCGGCGAAACCTGCCTCAGCTACGGCTCACGCCCCCGAGCCGTAGCGGACGCAGGGCATACCGCCGCCCGTTGACCTGCACTGGCTACGGCTCGGCGGTGAGGCGCGCCTCGGTCAGCCGGCCGCGGCCCCGTGCGGTGACCGGCGGAGTGACCGGCGGCTGCGGCCGCGGCCCGGCCAGCGTTCAGCGTTCAGCGTTCAGCGTTCAGCGTTCAGCGTTCAGCGTTCAGCGTTCAGCGTTCAGCGTTCAGCGTTCAGCGTTCAGCGTTCAGCGTTCCAGGATCGCCACCACGCCCTGGCCGCCTGCCGCGCAGATGGAGATCAGGCCCCGGCCGGCGCCCTTCTGCGCGAGCAGCTTCGCCAGCGTGGCCACGATCCGCCCGCCTGTCGCCGCGAACGGGTGCCCGGCGGCCAGCGACGAGCCGTTGACGTTCAGCTTCGCGCGGTCGATCGAGCCGAGCGGCGCGTCCAGCCCGAGCCGCTCCTTGCAGAACTCCGGGGACTCCCAGGCTGCCAGCGTGCTGAGCACCTGCGACGCGAACGCCTCGTGGATCTCGTAGAAGTCGAAGTCCTGCAGGGTGAGGCCGTTGCGGGCCAGCATCCGGGGCACCGCGTACGCCGGGGCCATCAGCAGACCCTCGTCGCCGTGCACGTAGTCGACGGCCGCGGTCTCCGAGTCCACGACGTAGGCGAGGGCCGGCAGTGAGTGCGCGGCCGCCCACTGCTCGGAGGCGAGCAGCACGGTCGAGGCGCCGTCGGTGAGCGGCGTCGAGTTGCCCGCCGTCATGGTCGGGTTCTCCCGGCCGTACACCGTCTTCAGCCCGGCGAGCTTCTCCAGCGTGGTGTCGGGGCGCAGGTTCTGATCCCGGGTGAGTCCCAGGTAGGGGGTCAGAAGATCATCGAAGAACCCGCGTTCGTACGCGGCGGCGAGGCGCTGATGCGACGTGAGGGCCAGCTCGTCCTGGGCTTCCCGGCTGATCTGCCAGCGCAGGGCCGTGATCGCCGCGTGCTCGCCCATCGACAGCCCGGTGCGCGGCTCGGAGTTGCGCGGCAGCTCGGGCTGGAACGCCTGCTGCGGACGCAGCCGCCCGACGGCCTTGAGGCGGTCGCCCAGCGTGCGGGCCCGGTTGAGCGACAGCAGCGTGCGGCGCATGTCCTCGTTGAGCTGCAGCGGAGCGTCCGACGTGGTGTCCACGCCACCGGCGACGCCGGCGTCGATCTGACCGAGGGCGATCTTGTTGGCGACCAGGATGGCGGCTTCCAGGCCGGTGCCGCAGGCCTGCTGGATGTCGTAGGCCGGGGTGCGCGGATCGAGGCGGGAGCCGAGCACCACCTCGCGGGTCAGATTGAAGTCACGGGAGTGCTTGAGCACGGCGCCGGCGACCACTTCGCCGAGCTGCTCGCCGGCCAGGCCGAACCGGGCGATCAGCCCGTCCAGCGCCGCGGTCAGCATGTCCTGGTTCGACGCCTCGGCGTACCGGCTGTTGGACCGCGCGAACGGGATCCGGTTGCCGCCGAGCACCGCCACCCGATTGATGTCCGGCACGACTATCCTCCACATCGATTGCCCACACATCGATTGCCCATGCATCGACCACCCAGCAAGCTACCCACGAGTAGGCTACTCGCATGGCTGACAGGTACGCGAACTTCGCCAACTCCGGCCTCGGCCGGACCGTGGTCAAGCGCCTCGGGCTGCCTGATCCGCCGCGTCTGCGCCGGCACCGTCCCGGCGACCCGCTCACCGACGGGCCGGTCCTGCTGGGCGCGGCGCCGGGCGGGCGGCTCTCCGAGCCGATCCGCAAGCTGCTGGGAGACGCGGGCGTCGAGGTCGCGGCCAACCACATCGAGGGTACGGGGCACAGCGCGCTGATCTTCGACGCGACGGGCATCACCGACTCCGGTCAACTCCGCGCTCTCTTCGACTTCTTCCACCCGTACGCACGCAGTGTGAAGGTCTCCGGCCGCGTGATCGTGCTGGGCACCCCGCCGGAAGCGACGCCCGGCCCGAAAGAGGCGACCGCGCAGCGGAGCCTGGAAGGTCTCACCCGGAGCATCGGCAAGGAGTTCGGGCGCGGGGTGACCAGTCAGCTCGTCTACGTGACGCCCGGCGGCGAGGCGGCGCTCGACTCCACCATGCGGTTCCTGCTGAGCGGCAGGTCGGCCTACGTCTCCGGGCAGGTCGTCCGGATCGGCGCCGGCACGCCCCCGTCGCCGGTCGACGCGGAGCGGCCACTCGACGGCAAACTCGCCCTGGTCACCGGCGCGGCCCGGGGCATCGGCGCGGCGATCGCGAAGACGCTGGCCCGGGACGGCGCCGACGTGATCGCGCTGGACGTGCCGGCCGCCGGTGACGCCCTCGCCGACGTGGCGAACTCCTGCTCCGGCCGCGCGCTGCAGCTCGACCTCACCGCGCCGGACGCGCCGGCGCGGCTGGCCGGATACCTTGCGGCCGGGCCGCACGCGGGGGTCGACATCGTGGTGCACAACGCCGGCATCACCCGGGACAAGACGATCGCCCGGATGTCCGAGGACCGCTGGGACGCGGTGATCGGGGTCAACCTGACCGCGCCGGAGCGGGTGAACGACGAGCTGCTCGCTCGCGACCTGCTCACCGAAGGCGGCCGGATCATCGGGGTCGCGTCGATCGCCGGCATCGCCGGGAACCGGGGACAGACCAACTACGCGACGAGCAAGGCCGGCGTGATCGGCATGGTCCAGTCCTACGCGCCGATCCTCCAGGCGCGCGGCATCACGATCAACGCGGTGGCGCCCGGCTTCATCGAGACCGCGATGACAGCGAAGATGCCGGTCGGGCTCCGCGAGGCGGGACGGCGGCTGAACAGCATGTCGCAGGGCGGCCTGCCGATCGACGTGGCCGAGACGATCGCCTGGTTCGCCGCGCCCGGCTCGCAGACGATCACCGGCAACGTGGTCCGGGTCTGCGGCCAGAGCCTGCTGGGCGCCTGACGTGGTGGCCGTCGTCGAGCTCAGCTCGGGTCCGGGCACCGGGGCGGCGTACGCGCGGGCGGCGCTCGGGATGCTCCCCGGCGCCCGGCGCGGCGGCGCCCTGCCGGAGGTCGAGATGGTGCACCGGGGCGTGGTGGTGGACCGGGGGCATCTCGCCGCGTACGACCGGGTGTGCGGGTTCCGCCTCTCCGACACGCTCCCGGCGACGTTTACGCACGTGCTCGCGTTCCCGCTGGCCATGCGGCTGATGACGATGCCGGACTTCCCGCTCCCGCTGATCGGCCTGGTGCACGTCGCGAACCGGGTCACGGTGGCCCGGCCGATCTCCGCCGACTCCCGTCTCGACCTGTCGGTCCGGGCGGCCGACCTGCGGGACCATCCGCGCGGCCGCCGGTTCGACATGATCACCACGGCTTCGGCCGGCGGTGCCGAGGTGTGGCGGGAGGTGTCGACGTACCTGCGCGTCACCAAGCCGGCCGAGCAGCGCCCGAGGAGCGACGTCCCGGAGAGCGACGCCCCGGAGACGCCGGGCGGCGCGGTGTGGCGGGTGCCGGCCCGCGTCGGCGGCGACTACGCGGCCGTCTCCGGCGATCGCAACCCGATCCACACGTCCCGGCTCGGCGCCCGGCTGTTCGGCTTCCCGCGCCCGATCGCCCACGGCATGTGGACCGCGGCGCATGCCCTGGCCGCCCTGGAGGGCCGCCTGCCCGCGTCGTACACCGTGGACATCGCCTTCAAGCAGCCCGTCCTGCTCCCCGCGAAGCCGACCTTCACGGCCACGCCCACCGCCACCGGCTGGGAGTTCGGCCTGTCGTCGAACCGGCCGCACCTGACCGGCTCGGTCACCGCCGGCACGGCCTGATCCATCGATGACGGTTGTCAGGAATCGAGTGCGCTCCTAAAGTTACCGGCGAGTTAACCAGCGCGCGGGAAGGCTGACCGACGTGGAGTTCTGGCTCGACCTCAACGAGGAGCAACAAGACCTGCGGGAATGGGTCCACGGCTTCGCCGAGTCGGTGATCCGGCCGGCCGCCGCCGAGTGGGACGAGCGCGAGGAGACGCCGTGGCCGGTGCTCCAGGAGGCCGCGAAGATCGGTCTCTACGGGTTCGAGTTCCTGGCGAACACGTGGTCGGACACCTCCGGCTTGAGCCTGCCGGTCGCCAACGAGGAGCTCTTCTGGGGTGACGGCGGGATCGGCATGGCGATCTCCGGGACCTCTCTGGCGGTCGCCGCGATCTACGGGTCGGGCACGCCGGAGCAGCTCGTCGAGTGGGTGCCGCAGTGCTTCGGCGACGCCGGCGATCCGAAGGTGGCGGCGTTCTGCAGCACCGAGCCGGAAGCCGGGTCGGACGTCGCCGCGATGCGCAGCCGGGCGGTCTACCACGAGGCGTCCGACGAGTGGGTGCTCAGCGGGCAGAAGGCGTACGCCACGAACGGCGGGATCGCCAACGTGCACGTGGTGACGGCCAGTGTCGATCCGTCGCTGGGCGCCCGCGGGCAGGCCGCCTTCGTGGTGCCGCCGGGCACCAAGGGGCTGGCCGGCACCCGCAAGCTGAAGAAGCTGGGCCTGCGCGCCTCACACACGGCCGACGTCTTCCTGGACGACGTCCGGGTGCCCGGCAGCTGCCTGCTCGGCGGCAAGGAGGTGCTGGACCGCAGGCTCGCCAAGGCCCGGGAGGCGGCGGCGAACACCGGCGCGAAGGCGGGGCCGCGGCGCTCGGGGCAGGCCGCGATGCGGACGTTCGAGCTCTCCCGCCCGGCCGTCGGCGCGCAGGCGCTCGGCATCGCCCGGGCCGCCTACGAGTACGCGCTGGACTACGCCAAGAGCAGGGTGCAGTTCGGCCGCCCGATCATCGAGAACCAGGCCGTGGCGTTCGCCCTCGCCGACATGCGCACCGAGATCGACGCGGCTCGCCTGCTGGTGTGGCGGGCGGCCTGGATGGGGCGCGCCGAGCGCCCGTTCGACGCGGGCGAGGGCTCGATGTCGAAGCTGAAGGCCGGCGAGGTGGCGGTCGCGGTCACCGAGAAGGCGGTGCAGATCCTCGGCGGCGCCGGGTACCTGCGGGACCACCCGGTGGAGCGGATGTACCGCGACGCCAAGATCTACACGATCTTCGAGGGGACCTCGGAGATCCAGCGACTGGTGATCGCCCGAGCCATCTCCGGAGTACAGATCCGCTGACAGGGGGCCGCATGGACCTGCCGTTCATCGCGACGACCCCGTTCATCGTCGCGACCATGGCCCGGCGCGGGCTGCTCACGCCGGGGCATCCGGTCCGGATCGTCCGCCAGTTCGGCGCGCTCGGCCGCTGGGGCTTCGGCCTCGCCGGCGAGCTGCGCCAGGCCGCCGCCCGCAGCCCGCACCGGGTCGCGGTGATCGACGACGAGCGCCGGGTGACCTACGCCGAGCTGCTGGCCGGGGCGGAGCACATCGCCCGGGCCCTGCGCGACGAGGGGGTCGGGAGCCGGGACCGGATCGGGCTGCTCATGCGCAACTCGGCCCGGATGATCGAGACGCTGATCGGGATCACCACGCTCGGCGCCGACCCCGTCCTGATCAATACCGGTCTCTCGGCGAGCCAGCTGACGGCCGTCGCCGGCGACCAGGACCTGCGTGCGGTGATCCACGACGACGAGTTCGCGCCGCAGCTGGCCCGGCTCACGATCCCGAGGCGGGACCAGCGGTGGCCGGCGTCCGTCACCGGCGCGGGTGAGCTCCGGCCGGCCTCCCCGACCGGCGCGGGCGGGCTGCGGCCGGCGCCCGTCACCGGCACGGACCCGCTCCGGCCGCCGGAGCGGCCCGGCCGGACCATCGTGCTCACCTCCGGCACGACCGGGACGCCCAAGGGCGCACGCCGGCCGACTCCCGGCGGCTTCCGCCCGCTCTGCTCGGTGATCGACCGGATCCCGCTGCGCGCCGGCGACCACGTGCTGATCTCCGCGCCGCTCTTCCACACCTGGGGGTTCGCCGGACTGCAGATCGCCCTGGCGCTGCGCGCGACGATCCACCTGCACCGGAGATTCCAGCCGGAGCGGGTCCGGGACACGATCACCGGCGGGGGCGTCGACGCGCTCATCGCCGTACCCGTGATGCTCCAGCAGCTGATGGACCTCCCCGCCCAAGCGGCATCGCCCGGCCTGCGGGTGGCCGCGGTCAGCGGCTCGGCTCTGCCGGGTGGCCTCGCCACCCGGTTCATGGACCGGTACGGCGACGTCCTCTACAACCTGTACGGCTCGACCGAGGCCTCCTGGGTGTCGATCGCCACCCCGGCCGACCTGCGGGCCGCCCCGGACACCGCCGGCCGGCCGCCTGCGGGGACCACCGTGAAGATCCTCGACGAGCAGGACAGTGAGGTGCCGCCCGGAACGGTGGGCCGGATCTTCGTGGCCAACGAGATGATCTTCGAGGGGTACACGAACTCCGCGGCGACCCGGAAACGGGACGGGCTGCTCGGCACCGGCGACCTGGGGCACGTCGACGCGGCCGGCCGGGTCTTCGTCGACGGCCGCGAGGACGACATGATCGTCTCCGGTGGGGAGAACGTCTATCCGGCCGAGGTCGAGGACCTGCTCGCCGGGCTGCCGCAGGTGCGCGAGGTGGCGGTGATCGGGGTGCCGGACGACGAGTACGGCCAGCGCCTCGCCGCCTACCTGGTGCTGCGCGACGACGAGAAGCTCGACCCGGACGTGGTGCGGGAGCACGTGCGCCGGAACCGGGCCCGGTTCTGCGTCCCGCGTGACGTGATCTTCCTGGACGCCCTGCCGCGCAACGCGACCGGCAAGATCCTGGCTCGCGAGTTACCTCGTCCGGCGGCGGGGTAACCGGCAGAGCATGCCGCAGCGTGAGAGCTATGACCGGGTCGCGATCGTCACCGGCTCGGATTCCGGGATCGGTGAGGCCACCGCCGTCGCCCTCGCGAAGGCGGGCTTCGACGTGGGCGTGACGTTCCGGTCCGACGACGAGGGCGCCGAGGAGACCGCCGCACAGGTCCGCGCCGCCGGCCGGCGCGCCGAGGTCCGGCACCTCGACCTGTCCCGGCTGCCCGGCGCGGCGGACGTGATCGACGACCTGGCGGACGCCCTGGGCGGCCTCGGCGTGCTGGTCAACTGCGCCGGCACCGGCATCTCCACGCCGGTGACCGAGACGTCCTTCGAGGACTGGCGGCAGGTGCTCGCCGTCGACCTGGACGGCCCGTTCCTCTGCGCCCAGCGCGCGGCCCGGCGGATGCTCGCCACCGGCCGGGGCGGCCGGATCATCAACATCACCAGCGTGCACGAGCACGCGCCGCGGGTCGGCTCGGGCGCGTACTGCGCGGCGAAGGGCGGTCTCGGCCTGCTCACCAAGGTGATGGCGCAGGAGCTCGCGGCCGACGGGATCACGGTGAACGCGGTGGCGCCGGGCGAGATCGCCACGCCGATGACCGGGAACGAGGACGTCGACCCGCGCACGGTGAGCCGTCCCGGCATCCCGGCGGGCCGGCCGGGTGACGCGAACGAGGTGGCCGCGGTCGTGGCGATGCTGGCCGGCCCGGACGCCGGATATGTCACCGGCGCCTCCTGGGTGGTGGACGGCGGCATGCTGCTGATGGGCCCGCAGGCCGGTTCCCATCTGGATTCCGGGTCCTGGCGCAACGGCTGAGATCACTTTTCCTGCGACCTGCGGTTTTCACGCTGCGCTGTGGACCAGTACACCGTCAGTGACCATCGTGGATCGCATGCAGTTGCTCTTGAACGGCGACTTCGAGGCGGCCTTCCGGACCTTCGAGCGTTCCGCGTTCCATCTCGAGGTCGCGGACGCCTACGACATCGCCGAGGAGTCCGAGCCGATCCGCCGGTACCTCACCGGCGAGCCCGACGACTTCGCCTGGCAGGAACCGTGGCTCGACCTGATCCGCAGCACCACGGCGACCGGGCGCAGCGTGCGGCGGCTCCGCGTGATCACGGTGCCGCACGGGGCGTACACCCGCTGGCTGCTGAGCATCTCGCACCTCAACGTGGACGCCGGCGAGCGGATCCGCTGGCTGCCCCGCGACGATCTGGACGGGCTGCCGGTCACCACCGACGACTTCTGGATCTTCGACGACCGGCGGGTGGTGTTCACCCTGGTGGCGCCGGACGGCTCGTTCACGGCCGGCGCCGCCACCGCGGACCCGGCGATCGTCGGGCACTGCGCACGGGTACGGGACGCGCTCTGGCCGCGAGCGATCCCGCACGAGGACTACGTCAGGCCTTGACGTCCTCCCGGCGGATCGCGTCGGCGCGGTGCGGCAGCGTCGCCACGTCCGGCAGGTCCAGCAGATCCTCCTCGGGCGCGGCGATCAGCCCGCTGCGGTGCGCGATCAGCCGGCCGGCCGAGACCAGGTCGTCGAGCATCGCGGCGAGGCGGGACGCGCCGGCCCGGTTGCCGCTCCAGCCGAACAGCCGGCCGGCGGCCGCCAGCAGGTCGTCCCCCTCGACCAGGCCGGCGTCGAGCACCAGGTACTCGAGGGCGAGCTGCAACTCCGGCTCGGCGACCTGATCCGGTTTGCGGTTCACCCCGTCGGCGGGAACCCGCACGGTCGGGATCGGCGCGTCCGGCGCTGTCACGAACGTGCCGTCGAATCCGGCACTGGACGCCCGGATCGCCGCCTCGATCGCGGTCTTCACGCCCTGGGTGAGCCGGCTGATCCCCCACGCCTCGCGGATCCGACGGGTCAGGATCTGCAGGTGCACCGGCCCCTCCACCTCGGCGATCCGCTCGACCGCCCGGATCAGCAGGGCCCGCGCCTCGTCGTCGTTGGCGCGGGCGCTGGCCGGCAGCGCGCCGACCGTCGCCCGCTCGTAGGGCAGCGCCCACTCCGGCCGCGGCGCGGGGCGGACCGCGAGCTGCTCCTCGTCGGGTTCGGCGAAGACGTCCGGTTCGGCCAGGGCGTGCTCGATGGCGGTCCGCAGCCGGGTCTCCTCGGCGGCCCGGTCCCGGTACCACGGGACGCTCCAGATCCGGTGCACGGTCCAGCCGAGGCTGTGCAGCACCTGGTCGGTGAGGCGGTCCCGGTCCCGGGCGATCGGTGCGGCGTGACCCGGCCCGTCGCAGAGCACGCCCAGGGCATACCCGGCCTCCGCGTCGGCGTCGGTGGCCCGTACCCCCACCGCGACGCGGCCCGGACCCGCGCCGACCTGGCCGCGCGCCGCATAGCCCCAGCCCACAATGGTTTCCAGGACCGACTCTTCGAGCGATGTGGCGGCCTGGGCGTCTTCCTCACCCCGGATGCCTCCCAGGGCCGCTTCCTCCAGGTACGCAGCCAGTTTGCGCTCGCCCTCGGCGGCCGGCTCGGCCCGTGCCGGGATCCCGCTGACCACCTCGACCCGCTGCCGGGCCCGGGTGATCGCGACATTCAGCCGCCGCGCGCCGGTCGATCCGCCCGCCGCGTCCAGGCTCGGCCCGGTGGACAGGATGATCACATCGCGTTCGTCACCCTGCGCGGTCTCGGCGTCCTTCACGAACACGTCGCCGAGGAACCGCTCCAGGTCGGGGTCCCCGGCGAGGGTCGCCTCCACGGTGTCGGCGATCGTGTCGGCCTGCGCGGCGGTCAGCGTGACCACGCCGATCGAGAGGCTGGGCCGGTGGTTGAAGTGGTGGACGACCCGTTCCGCGACGAAGTCGGCCTCGCTGCCGGCCGCGCCGATGCTGAACAGCTCCACGCCGACGTCCGGCCCGGCGGGCAACGCGCCCGGGAACGTGACGAGCCGATGCTGGTAGAAGTTCTGGTTGGCGAAACTGATCAGTCCCTCGTGGCGGCTGCGGTAGTGCCGGGTCAGCCCGATCCGGGTGAACCCGCCGCAGTCGTTCGCCACCACCAGGACCGAGGGCCCGTCGCCGGGCGGCGGGAGCTGCGCCGCGTCGCCCACGATGATCAGTGCGGCGCCGCGCCGGGCGCAGCAGACCGCGGCGGCCGGCGTCATCCGGGACGCCTCGTCGATGATCACCACGTCGAAGCGCGCCTCGTCCGGCAGCAGCCGGCCGGCCACGGCGGGCGGCGCCAGCACGCACGGCTTGAGCGCCGACGCGATCTCCCAGGTCTCGGCGAGCAGCTCGCGGACCGGCAGGTGACCGGTCTGCTTCTGCCCTTCGGAGCGGATCAGCGCGATCCTCGGTGGGATCTTCTTCGGTGTCCGCGGCCGGCGGCTGTCGGTCGTGCTGATCACCGCGCTGGCCGCGTCCTGGAGCAGCGCCGCGTCCAGGCGGCGGAACTCCTCGACGAGGTCGCCCCGCTCGGCGGCGGAGAGCGGTTCGAGCCGCTCGTCCGAGGCGATCACCTCGTCCGCCCACGCCCGGTACGCGGTCCGCTCGATCACGTCCGGCACCCGCCGCACGTCCACCGCGTGGTCGGCGCAGAAGTCCACGACCGCGTCCAGGCCGTGCTCGGCGAGCACCTCCCGGGCGGCCAGGTAGTCGAACCACTCGCGCTGCCCGGTGTCGTCCTCCCGCAGGTCCCGCAGCAGGTCACGGGCCGTCTCGTAACGGTCGAGGGTGGTGGCGAGCCGCACCTGCCGGGCCGGGCCGAACGCGTCCAGGATCCGCTGCCGGGCCTCCTGCCACGCCTCGATCAGCGGGAGCAGGTCGGCCGGTCGCGCACCGCCGGCGGCGAGCGCGTTCACCTGCTCGGTGTTGAGCGCCGCGTCCGTGCCGGTCCGCAGCGTGCGGGCCCGGGCCGCCCAGTCGATCGCCGCGCCGAGCGCGCGCAGGTCGGTCCGCCGTCCCTGGTAGGCGTCGCCGAGCACGGCCCGATACCCGGCCGACGCGGCGTTCAGGGCGTCCTCGGCGTCGAGGACCGCCTGCCGGGCCTGCAGCACCGTCGCGGCCTCGGCCACGTTCAGGTCCCGGCCGACGGCCCGGCCGAGCTGGTCGAGCAGCCGGGCGGTCTCCCGCAACGGGCCGACCTGGGCGCGCAACCAGTTGATGCCGGCCTGCACGCTGCCCTGGCCGAGTTCGGGGCGGGCCGCCGGTTCCGGCTCCGGGAGCAGCGTGGCCCGCCAGTGCCGGAACACGTCCCGGGCCTCGGTGACCGTGCTGAGCAGCTCCTCGCCGGCGGTCGGACCGGCGCCGGCCGCCGGGTCGGCGGTCACGAAGCTGATCACGGATTGCAGGGCTTCGGCCGGGGCCACCCGCAGCACCTCGGCCGCCGTCTCCAGGGCCCGGCCGATCGCCCGGAAGTCGGTGTCGAGCCGCTTCCAGTACCGGCCGAGCAGACCGGCGTGCTGCCGTTCCGCGGCGATCAGGCCCTCATGGGCGCGACGCCAGGCAACCGCGAGGTCGAGGTGGGCGACGGCCTCGTCGACGGTCACCTCGGGCTGGGCGAGCCCGGCCACCGTCTCCTTGTCCCGGCGGTGCGGGGCGAGCAGCTTGCGGGCGCCGCGGTGCACGGTGGCGAAGCGTTCGGCCAGCTCCTCGACGGGTGCGGAGAGCACCGCCTCGGTGAAGTAGGGCGCCGCCTCGGCCCGCGCGGCGGCCACCGCCTCGACGTGCCGGCGCAGCTGGGCGGCGGCGCCGTGCACCGCGCTCTGCGCGCCCGGGGAGAACCAGGCCGGCAGCGGCTTGTCCGGCCGCCCGCCCAGGTCGGCGATGAGGGTCACCAGCTCGACGTCGGTGAACATGACCACGTCCGGCAGCCGCAGCCGGGTGGTGACCCGGTCCAGCCGCTGCTGCTGGTGCTCCAGCTCGTCGGCGTCCGCCGCGAACCGGCCGGCCAGGGATTTCGCCTCGGCGGCGGTGAGCGGTTCGAGGCGTACCGCGGGCGGGTCGAGACGCGGCGGCTCGGGGATGCGGGTGGCGTCCAGCGGCGCGGCCAGGGTCTCCCAGCTCACCCCGGTACGGGCCTCGGCCTGCTCGACCGCACGAGTCACCTCGTCGAGCAGCCGTTCCAGATCCTCGGCGGCCTGCCGGATCGGGCGCAGCGCCATCGCGGTGAGCCAGGAGTCCTCGACGCCGCGCGGGCGGCGGGCGGCGTGCTCGGCGGCCTCGGCCAGCGCCGGGGCGTCCGACGGCAGCCGCAGGTGAAACGCGGTCGCGATGGCCGCGTTCGGGGTGGACGCGCCGGCCAGGTCGTCGAGAGCCATCTGGGCGAGCTCCAGGGCCTCGTCCAGCGGCGCGCGCTCGATCACCTCACGCCACCGGTAGCCGCTGCGCTCGTTCGCCGGACGCCAGGCGTGCTCCAGGCGGGCGGCGGCCCCGCGTACCCGGTCAAGGGTCTCCTCGGTGAGCGCGGCGGCGTGGATGCCGGCGGTCGGCGCGTCCGGCACGTCGCTGAGCCGCGCGAGAGTGCCGATCACGTCGTGCAGGCTGCGTCCGAGCGGTTCCCGGACCTCGTTGACGGCCGCCGCGTACGCGTCCAGCCGCTCCCGGATCCCGGCGAGCCGTTCCCGGTCCTCGCCGGTCATGCCGGGCGCCGGTGCGGCCGGCGCCGCGTCCAGGGCGGCGGCGAGAGCACCCGCCACGTGCCGGCGGGAGCCCTTGGCGCCGTGCAGGTCGAGCAGGTAGTTGCCGAGGCCGGCGGAGGAGAGCCGGTGCTGGACGGTGTCGAGCGCGGCGGCCTTCTCGGAGACGAACAGGACCCGTTTGCCGGCGTGCGCGAGAGCGCCGATCAGGTTCGCGACGGTCTGCGACTTTCCGGTGCCGGGCGGGCCGTCGATCACGAAGCTGCGCACGTCGAGGGCTGCCGCGACGCAGGACCGCTGGTCGGCGTCGGCGTCGAGGGCCAGCGTGGTCTGCTCCGGCGGGGCCACCGTGTCGATCTCGGCGGGCCCGGCCGGGGTGAACGTGAGGCTGTGCGCTGCGGCGAGGGCCCGGACCACCGGGTGCCCGGCGATCGTCTCCTCGTGCCGGATCAGGTCGCGGCGGATCTCCTCGGCGGCGACGTCGAACCGCGCCAGAACCACTGTGCCATCGGTACGCCAACCGGGCCGTCCCGTGGTCACCGCGGCGACGGCGCCCGGATCCGTGCCGGTCAGCTCGATGCCGAGCTGAGCGAGCCGGCTCACCAGGGCCGGGTTGACGATCGGGTCGCCACTGCCCGCGCGGAGGCGGGGGACGTCGTCCGGGCCCAGGGCCACCAGTTCGACCGGAGCCAGCAGGATCGGGCTCGCGTACCCGGTACCCGTGCTGTCCTGCCAATGCAGCAGGCCGATCGCGAGATGCAGGACCTCGACCCCGCGGTCGGCCTGTTCCTGCCGGCTGTGCCGGCGCAGGCGGCGCAGCAGCGGATGCAGCACCTCGTCGGGCACAGCGGCCTGCAACTCGCCCTTCCCGGTGCCGAAAGCGCAGTCCCGGCCGGCGCGCAGCGCGTCCAGGATGCCGGCCGGTTCCGGTGCGCTGATCTCGACCAGGTCGGCGCCGCCCCGCGGCAGGTTGACGAGGCGGTTGGCCGCACCGGGGCCGGCGATCCCGTCCCGCCAGGCCGCGAGCGCCGCCCGGACGTCCTCGCCCGGGCCGGTGTGTCCTTCAGCATCATCCGGCCGCATGTGCTCATTCCAGCAAGGTGACCGGGTCAATGCTGGCAATTCACCCTTTTTGTCGGACGCGACCCGGCCGAGCACGCTGCCGCAAGGCCACCCGGGATCGCGGGCCGGAGCACACGGTGACCCAGACCGGCGCCACGGGCACACGGTGACCCAGCCCGGCGGCACAGGCACAACGTGACCCCGGAGCCGGCGGCACGGGCACAACGTGACCCCGGGCCGGCGGCACGGGCACACGGTGACCCCACCCGGCGGCGGCACGGGCACACGGTGGCCCCACCCGGCGGCGGCACGGGCACACGGTGGCCTTGCCCGGCGGCGGCACGGGCACACGGTGACCCCCGCCGGCGCGGACAGGGGCACACCGTTGCTCTGCGTGTTGCCTGATCACGGCTATGGCGTAGGCCAGGGTCCACGATGACGTTGCGTGTGCCCTCATCGGGTAACCGGGTGCCGAGCTGGCGCTCAGTGCTGCCGGCGACCCCGCTTGCCGACACTGAGAGCCAGCTCGGCTTGCCCAGCTGGTCACCAGTGCTGCGGAGCGTCCGTTTGGCGAACGCTGAGCGCCAGCCGGCACCGACCTTTCCAAGATCCACAAGCGCCACGATCCACCGCCACGCCACCGCCACGCCACCGCCACGATCCACCGCCACGGAGTCAGCGCCACGGACTCAGCGCCACGGAGTCAGCGCCACGGAGTCAGCGGCGCCGCGCCACCAGCACCGCGTCGTGGACGGTGATCTCCCGGCCCTGCGGATCGGTCGCCTGCCGGGGCCGCGCCTCGGCCGCCGCCACCTCCCACACCCGCGGGTCCAGCGTCGCGGCGATCTCCTCGGCCGTGAACAGCATGTCCGGGAAGTGCATCCGCCCGGCAGTGGTGGCGAGATCGGAGGGGTGATGCCCGACGATCAGCAGCGTCCCGCCCGGCGCGACGGCGTCGGCCAGGTGGGCGTAGAGCTCCTGCCGCTCCTGCGGCGGCAGGTGCATGAACTGCGCCGAGACCAGATCGTACGATCCCGCCGCCGGCGCCTCCTGCCGCAGGTCACGGTGGCTGAACGTGATCCGGTCGGCGACACCGGCGGACGCCGCGTGCCCGGCCGCCCGGCCGAGCGCCACGGTCGAGATGTCCACCGCGTCGACCTGCCAGCCCCGCGTCGCGAGCCAGACCGCGTCGGCGCCCTCGCCGCTGCCGACGTCCAGGGCCCGGCCCGGCGTGAGGTCCGCCGCCTCGGTCACCAGCTGCGGGTTGGGCCGGCCGCTCCACACCGCGTCCCGGCCCCGGTACCGCTCCTCCCAGGCCTCCGCGGAGAACATCGTGGCGGTCCGGTGCCGGTACCCGGCCACCGCCTCGCGGGTCTCCTCCGCGATCAGGTCCATGTTGATCATCGCGCCGGTCATCTGCGCGCCGGCGGCGGCGACCGACACGGTGGCGCCCAGGTTCGTCACGTTGCCGGCCACCCAGACGCCGGGCACCGATGTCGCCCCGTTCGGGTCGGCCGGGATGTGGCTGCCCAGCACGGCGCCGGCCATCTCGAAGTCGACCGGCTTGACCCCGAGCGATTCGAGCACCGCCGACCGCGCCACGAACCTCGGACCGACGGCGAGGGCGTCCACGGCCACCACGGCGCCGGTCTCCAGCCGTACCCCGGTGATCCGGTCGTCGTCGACCTCGACCGACACGATGCGCTCGGCCACCACCGGGATGCCCCGCGCGGCGAGCTCCTCGGCCTGCTCGGCGCTCGGCCCGCTGCCGCCGTTGAGCAGGTAGAGCACGTGCGGGCTGAGCTGACGCCACATCTGCGTCGAGTGGAACGCCATCGGGCTGCTGACGATCATGCCGATCCGCTGATCGCGCAGTTCCCAGCCGTGACAGTACGGGCAGTGCGCCACGTCCCGCCCCCACCGCTCCGCCAGCCCGTCGATCTCCGGCAGCTCGTCCACCAGGCCGGTGGTCACGAGCAACCGCCGCCCCGTGACCTCGGAACCATCACCGAGAGTGACGGTGAAGCCGTTCTCGTTCCGCGTGGCGCCGACGGCGAGACCCGAGCGGAACGCGACGCCGTAGGCCGTCAGCTCGTCCCGCCCGGCGGCGATCAGCTCGGCCGGCGGCTTGCCGTCGAAGCCCAGCACGTTGTGCATGTGGGCGGCCGGCGCGTTGCGCGGCTGGCCGCTGTCCACGACGAGGACGGACCGCCGGGAGCGGGCCAGCACCATGGCCCCGCTCAGGCCGGCCGCGCCGCCTCCGATCACCACGACGTCGTACGCATCCTGCTGCATCGTTCTTGTCCCTCCGTTGCGCTGCGTGCTCGCCCACCGTGCACCAGGCTTCCGAAAGGTGGCAACTATTGTTGCTGGTATGGCAAAAGAAGCCCTTGCCGCGGTCGGACCCCGGCTGCGCGAACTCCGTCAGAAGCGCGATCTCACGCTCACCCAGGTCGCCGAGACCACCGGCATCTCGGTGAGCACGCTGTCCCGCCTCGAGTCGGGCAGCCGCAAACCCACCCTGGAGCTGCTGCTGCCGCTCGCCCAGGCCTACCGGGTGAGCCTCGACGAGCTGGTCGACGCCCCGGAGACCGGCGATCCCCGGGTGCGGGCGCGCCCGATCGTGCGCTCCGGGCGGACGATCGTGCCGCTGTCCCGCCGGCCGGGCGGCCAGCAGGCGTTCAAGATGATCATTCCGACCCGGGAGCCGGAGCACACCGAACTGAAGACCCATGAGGGGTACGAGTGGCTCTACGTGCTCTCCGGGACGGTCCGGTTGCTGCTCGGCGAGCACGATCTGCTGCTGGAGGCGGGTGAGGCGGCCGAGTTCGACACCCGGCTGCCGCACCTCGTGCTCAACGGTGGCACCGCGCCGGCCGAGGTGATCAGCATCTTCGGCCCGCAGGGTGAACGGGTGCACGTGCGCGCACGGTCAGCGTGACACCGGATTGCGCAGCGGCCGGCCCTCCCGGTACGCCGCCACGTTCTCCATGATCAGCTGCTCCGCCCCGATCGGGCGGCCACCCGCCGCGTGCGGCGTGATGATCACGTTGGGCTCGTCCCAGAGCCCGGAGGCCGCGGGCAGCGGCTCGGTCGCGAAGACGTCCAGCGCGGCGCCGGCGATCCGCCCGGACCGGACGGCGTTGAGCAGCGCCACCTCGTCCAGGGTGGCGCCCCGGCCGACGTTCACCACCCAGGCGTGCGGCTGGAGGTACGACAGGATGCGGGCGTCGACGGCCCGTACCGTCTCGGGGGTCGCCGGAAGGATCGAGATCAGCAGATCCGTTCCGGGCAGCAGCGACGGCAGGTCGTCCGGCGTGACCACCGGGAACCCGTGCCGGGTGCCGGCGCTGCGTGCCACCCCGGTCACCCGGGCGCCGAGCGCGGCCAGCAGCGGGGCCAGGGTGCCGGCGATCCCGCCGAAGCCCCAGATCACCACGTTCGCCTCGCGCAGCGTGCGGAACGAGCCCGGCTCGCGGGCCGGCTGAATCCCGCCCAGCTCCTCCGCCCACCGATGCCCGATCTGAGCCCGGACCAGCAGGTTCAGCCGCCGTGCCGCGGCCAGGACCAGGGCCAGGGTGTGCTCGGCGACGGTGTGGTCGTGCAGGCCGAGCCCGGCCGTGACGACGACGTCCGGCGCGAACCCGGCCGCCAGCACCATGTCCGGGCCGGCGGCCAGTGACTGCACCCAGCGCAGTTTCGTCAGGCGGCGGGCCGCGTCGGCGAGCGGGCCGGCCGGATTGCCCCAGGTGACCAGGACCTCGGCGTCGGTGTGTTCGTCCGGAATGGGCTCGCCGACCGCGTAGACGACGGTGTCCAGCGGGAGGTCGAGCTCGATGGTGTCGGGCAGCAGAACCTTCATCCGGTCAGCTTGCCATCAGCCACGCCGTTCATAGAGCGCCACCGTTGCGCGTTTCGGCTGCCAGAAGCCGATCCGCCGGTATCCGGCGTCCAGGGTCGGGCGCAGGGCCGGGCGGCTCGCCGCCGGGTCGGCGACGCGGTTGCCCACCACGATCCAGATCCGCTGGTACCCCTCCGCCAGATCGGGGTGCTCCTCGGCGATCAGCCAGCCGGTCTCCGGTGCGGGGACCTTGACCAGCGGATCGGCCGGCCGGCTGGGCAGCCGGTTCAGGTAGTAGTCCATGCCGGCCCGGATGGCCCGGTTCTTCGGCGGATAGACGACCACGTCGCCGGGACGCTGGAACTCGCCGATGATCCGGGCGGCCGAGCGGTAGTCCGGGCCGACCTTCGCGGCCGGCGCGCGGACGTCACGCTGCCCCGGCACCGCGACGAACGCGAGAAGCAGGAGCACCGCGACGATGCGTACCCGCGGAGCGCGGTCGGCCAGGGCGACCGCCGCGAGCATCGCCAGCGGCGCGAGCACCACCAGCAGGTACCGAGCCACCCACATCGGCGAGGCCAGGACGGACACCAGGGCCAGCGTCAGCGTCGGCCCGAGCACGAGCGCGGCCATCGGGGCGAGCCGGCGCAGCGGCCGCCACGCCGCGAGCACCACCATGCCGATCACCAGCCAGGCGACCTCCTTGGACCCGAAGACGGCGGCCGGCATCGCCCGGATCCGGCCCAGCGTGATCGGCTCCACCCAGTGCAGCTGGGTGTCCTCCTGGTGGGTGCCGAGATAGGCGATCGGCAGCACCGGCAGCAGCGCGACGAGCACCGTGCCGCCCCAGGTCAGCGCGAGCCTGCGGCGTCCGGCGCGCTCGCGCAGCAGCACCAGGCCGACGAGCACGGCGTGGGCGGTCAGGGTGGTCAGGGCGAGCAGGTGGGAGAGACCCAGGAGCGTGACGCTCAGGCCATAACCGATCCATGGGTACGGGGATCCGCGCCGCACCGCCACCACCAGGAGAAGCATCGCCAGCACCGAGAAGAAGCAGGCGAACGCGTAGGGCCGCGCCTCGGCCGCGTACCGGGAGGTGTTCGGGACCAGGCAGAGGATCAGGCCGGTGATCAGTCCGATCCGCGCCGAGAAGAGCCGCCGCCCCAGCTCCGCCGCGACCGCCACGCCACCGGCCATGGCCACTATCGACGGCAGCCGCAGCGCGACCTCGGAGGTGCCGGCGAGTCGACTCCAGAAGTGCAGGAAGACGTAGTAGCAGCCGAAGACCGCGTCGAGGTTGGTGACCAGGTCGAAAATCTGGCCGACGGTCCGCTGGGACACCTCGGCGGAGGTCACCTCGTCCCAGCTGAGCACCGGGCGGCCGGCCCGGACCAGCCCGATCACCAGCATCAGCACGCCGGGGACGGCACACATCGCGGCGGCCGATCGGCGCGCCGGCGGCATCTCGACGACCGCCGGGGCGTCGTTGCCGTGCATCGGCCCGGTCCGGGCCGGTCGTTGCCCGGTCATTGACTCGATCACCTGTCACCCCCGCCGGTGTCTACGGCTGACCCGGTAGTCCGAGTTCACCAAACGCGGCGATGTATGCGTGGCGATCGGTGCGTGAAACCACCTGACCGGTGCACGAGAAACGGCCGCGGCACGGGTGCCGCGGCCGTTTCCCGGTGATGTGTCAGCTGCCGACCGGGCCGCCGTCGGTGCGCCAGGTGACGATCACGGCGGGCTTGGCGTAGTCGCCGTCCGGCCAGACCGACGCCGGCTTCTCCACCGAGGCGCCGGTGATCTCACCGGGGTGCTGGACCGCGGTGAAGACCGACTTGTCGTCGGAGGTGATGAACGGGCCGCAGGTCTCGGCGCCCTTGGGCACGGTGAGGAACTGCTTGAGGTGGCCCTTCTCCTTACCCTCGATCGGCGTCGCGAACAGGCCGTCGTTGGTGCCGAGGGCGTTGCCGTCCGTCGAGATCCACAGGTTGCCGGCGCTGTCGAAGGCGACGTTGTCCGGGCAGGAGATCGGCGAGACGGCGGTCTTGTCGTACCCGCCGAAGTAGGTGTCCGCGGCGGCCGGGTCGCCGCAGACGATCGGCAGCGACCAGGTGAACTTCGTCGCGGTGTGGTCGCCGCAGTCCTCGACGATCTCGAAGATGTGGCCGTGCTTGTTGGCGTTGCGCGGGTTGGCCTCGTCCGCCGGGGCGTTGGTGCCGACACCGCGGTTGCTGTTGTTGGTCATCGCCGCGTAGATCTTGCCGGTGCGCAGGCTCGGCTGCACGTCCTCCGGGCGGTCCATCTTGGTCGCGCCGACCGCGTCACCGGCGAGCCGGGTGTAGGTCAGCACGTCGGCCGCGGTCATGCCCGGGACGAACGAGCGGTTCCCGGAGACCAGCTTGATCCAGACGCCCTTGCCGTCGAACCGGCCGTCCGAGGGAAGCTTGCCGGTGCCGTCGATCTCGGCGGCCGGGCTGTCGCCGGTCACCTTGGCGACGTAGAGCGTGCCGGACTCCAGGAGCGAGAGGTTGTGCTTGCGCGCCCACGGTGCGTCGCTCTTGATGTACTTCTTCTCGGAGACGAACTTGTAGAGGTAGTCGAACCGCTCGTCGTCACCCATGTACGCCACGACGTGCCCGCTGCGCGCGACGATGACGTTGGCGCCCTCGTGCTTGAACCGGCCCAGCGCGGTGTGCTTGCGCGGCGGGGCGTCCGGGTTCAGCGGGTCCACCTCGACGATCCAGCCGAACCGGTTCGCCTCGTTCGGGTGCTTCGCCAGGTCGAAACGCTCCTGCACCCGGTCCCACTTGCGCGAGCCGCTCGGGTACCGGGAGGTGGTGGGGATGCCGTACCGGTTGAACTTGGTCTTGGTGGCCGCGTCCACGGCGTCGCCGCCGACGAAGTACTGGTTGAAGTTCTCCTCGCCGGAGAGCACCGTGCCCCACGGGGTGACGCCACCCGCGCAGTTGTTCAGGGTGCCGATGACGGTGTAGCCCTTCGGGTCCGCAGCGGTCCGCAGCGCCGCCGACCCCGCCGCCGGGCCGGTGAGCTTGAACTCGGTCTCCAGGGCCGTGATGCGCTTGTTGTAGCGCAGCCGGCGACCCTTCGCGGGCTTCCACTGACCGGACTTGCCCACCCGCTCGATCTCCACGACGGAGAGGCCGTGCGCCGCGATCGCTGCCTCGATCTGGTCCTTGGTGAGCGCGTCCTGGCTGACGAAGCCGGGGAACATCAGGTCCTCGTTGGTGTACTCGTGGTTCACCACGAGCAGCGCCCGGTTCTTCTCGCCCGGAAGCGGGATCACACCGACGAAGTCGTTGTTGTAGCCGAACTGCTTCGACTGGCTGGCGCCGGTCTGCCGGGTCAGGCTGAACGCCGGGGCGCCGGGGACCACCGGGTCGCCCCAGCGCAGCACCACGGAGGTCTGGTAACCCGGCGGGATGGTGACCGCGTCGGCGGTGTTCGGCGCGACGGCCTGGAAGGTGAGCTTGCCGGCCTTCTGCGGGACCGGCTTGTGGCCGCCGCCGTGGGCGACCGGGGTGGCGGCCGCGGCCGGGCCCGCGCTCACCAGAGTGCCGCCGAGGCCGAGGACCAGGGCGCTGGCGGCACTGGCCTGGACCACGCCACGGCGGCTCATCCCGGCGCTGACGATGTCGCCGAGGTACGGGTTGGCCGAGCTGTTCGGAGCGGGGTGATCGCACGCGTTGCCACAGCGGTACAGACAGGTCATCGCGTCGCGCGCGCCGCCACTGTGGCCCGGGTTGCCCAGTAACGGAAGAAGCCGGCGACTCAGGTCGGACATCAAATCTCCTCGGTCTCACGTCACCGTGCCAGTGACGAGTTGCCCGGACGCTAAGAGCCCAGGTCTACGCGACCACCCAGGCAGGGTGAACGACGGGTGAACGTCCACTCACGTTTGTCCGGCACCGGCCACGCGACGTCTCCGTGCGGAGCGGCAGGCGCGTCACCCGATGTCTCCGTGCGGAGCGGCGGGCGCGTCACGCGGCGAGGCAGGCCACCGCCAGCAGGGCGCTGAGCACGCCGACGAGATGCACACGCGGCAGCCGCTCGCGGAGCACGGCGGTGGTGAGCAGGACCGTCACGGCGGGGTACATCGAGCCGAGGATCGCGGCGGTCCCGATCGTCCCGGTCGCCGCCGCGAACGCGAACGCGCCGTCCGCCACCGTGTCCAGCACTCCCACGACCGCCGGCAGCAGCCACACCGACCGACCGCGCCACCATCGCCCGGCCGCCACCCCCGGCCCGGCCCCCGGGCCCGGCTCGCCGGCCACCACACGCCCGGCCCCCGGCCCCGGCTCGCCGGCCACCACACGCCCGGCCTCGGGCCTCGGCCCGGACGTCCGCCGCGCGCCCGCGCCCGCGCAGAGCACGAGAAGGGCACAGACCCCGCCGGCGATGCGCGCGCAGGCGGTCGCCCCCGAGGGATCGTCCGGCGCCGCCTCGTGCAGCAGCACGAAGTACGCGCCGAATCCGAGCGCCGCACCCGCGCCGCAGGCCACCGCCACCCGCGTCTTCACCGTTCCGGGTGAGCGCCCTCCCCGGAGCGGGTCGGCCGGACGGCTCGGAGTCACCGGCCAGCTCGCCAGGGTGATACCGGCCAGGGCGGCGATCCCGCCCACCGCGGCGGCCGGGCCGAGGCGCTCGCCGTGCACCAGGCCCCAGCCGACCGGCACCAGGGCGGCCCCGGCGGCCACCGGCGCGACCAGCGCGACGCTGCCGTCGCGCATGGCGCGGTACAGCAGCCCCATGGCCGGAAGGCCGATCGTCCCGGCCACCGCGGCCAGCAGGATCAGCCGGGAGCCGGCGGCCAGCGCCTGCCCGCGCGCGGCCAGGAAGACCAGGGCGAAGAGCATCCCGGCGAGCTTGGAACCGATCAGGACGGTCCGGATCGGCATCCGCCGGGCGCAGACGCCGGCCACGAAATCGGATCCGCCCCACGCGACAGCGGCGATCCCGGCGAGCGTCATCGTCCACACCACAGCGTCATCCCCGCTTGTCCCCTGAGCCCCGCCGACCCGGTCAGCCGACGGAGTCAGCACAGCACGAGTCGCCCATTACGGGACAAGTACCTGGACAAGCGATTGACAGCGACAAAACGTCCTGATCGGCGGCGGCCAGAGTGAGCGTTAACAAACAGCCGGGCATCGCCACTGTAAACGCTCTTGCCCAGGAAATACATCGACGAGACGCTCTTGACACCACCATCGATGTTTGCGTACACATTTCAAAAGCCCGTCCACCGGAAACATCCCCGACACACCGGAGGGCCCCTCCATGCCTCGATTCACCCCGACCCGCATAGCGGGCGCTGCCGCCGTCCTGGTGGCGCTCCCGCTCGCTGTCTCCCCGCCGGTGGCCGCCTCCGCCGTCGAGCCCGACTACACGATCACGGCCGACCCGCAGTCGGCCGGCGCCGCCATTCCGAAGTCGATGTACGGCGTCTTCTTCGAGGACATCAACTATGCGGCCGACGGCGGGCTCTACGCCGAACTGGTCCGCAACCGCTCGTTCGAGTTCAGCAGCGCCGACGCCGCCGGCTGGAACGGTCTCACCGGCTGGACGGTCGCCGGATCGGCCGCCGTGTCCAACGACGACCAGCGGCTCAACGAGCGCAACCGCAACTACCTCACGGTGAGCGGCGCGGCCACCCTCACCAACGCCGGCTTCCCGAGCCCGAGCACCGGCAGCGCCATCGCCGTGAAGAAGGGCGACCGCTACGAGTTCTCGGTCTGGGCGCGCGCTGCCGCGACGCTCGAGGTCTCGCTGCACACCGCTGACGGAACGGCCCTCAGCGCGCCGCTCTCGATCACCACGACGTCCGACGCGTGGACGAAGTACACCGGCACGCTGAAGGCCACCGCGACCACCGACGGCGCCCGGCTCTCGGTCCGGACCTCCGGCTCGGTGCGGCTCGACGAGATCTCGCTGTTCCCGAAGGACACCTACAAGGGCCGCGCCAACGGCCTGCGCAAGGACCTGGCCCAGAAGGTCGCCGACCTCAAGCCGGGCTTCGTCCGGTTCCCGGGCGGCTGCCTGGTCAACACCGGGAGCATGTACTCCTACGACGCCGCGAGCAACTACCCGCGGGCCCGGTCCTACCAGTGGAAGGACACGGTCGGCCCGGTCGAGACGCGCGCGACGAACAAGAACTTCTGGGGTTACAACCAGACCTACGGCCTCGGCTACCACGAGTACTTCCAGTTCTCCGAGGACATCGGCGCCATGCCGCTGCCGGTGCTGCCGGCCCTGGTCACCGGCTGCGGCCAGAACCGGGCCACCGTGGACGAGGCGCTGCTGCAGCGGCACATCCAGGACGCCCTGGACCTGATCGAGTACGCCAACGGCCCGGTCACCAGCACCTGGGGCAAGCTGCGCGCGGAGAGCGGGCACCCGAAGCCGTTCGGGCTGACCACGATCGCGGTCGGCAACGAGGAGAACCTGCCGGACGAGTACTGGGCGAACTTCCTCAGGTTCGAGTCGGCGATCAAGGCGAAGTACCCGGACATCACCGTGGTCAGCAACTCCGGCCCGGACGACACCGGCGCCACCTTCGACAACCTGTGGGCGAAGAACCGCGCGCACGGCTCGGACATGGTCGACGAGCACTACTACAACAGCCCGGCCTGGTTCCTGCAGAACAACGCGCGCTACGACTCCTACGACCGCAACGGGCCGAAGGTGTTCCTCGGCGAGTACGCGTCGCTCGACAACAAGCTGTACAACTCACTCGCCGAGGCCGCGTACATGACCGGTCTGGAGCGCAACGCCGACGTCGTCAAGATGGCGTCCTACGCGCCGCTGCTCGCGCACGTGGACAACGTCCAGTGGAAGCCGGACATGATCTGGTTCGACAACGACGAGTCGTGGGGCTCCACCAGCTACCAGGTGCAGAAGCTGTTCATGAACAACGTCGGCGACCGGGTGGTGCCGACCAGCGTCAGCGGCGCGGTGGTCCAGCCGAAGCCGATCACCGGCGCGATCGGGCTCTCCACCTGGCGTACCGCCGCGGTCTACGACGACGTCAAGGTCACCCGCCCGGACGGGACGGTGCTCTACAGCGACGACTTCAACGACGGCGACGCGGACGGCTGGACCGCGGTGCAGCCGCGCGGCACGTGGACGGTCACCGACGGCGGCTACGCGCAGACCACCACGAACACCGAGGACACCATGGTCAAGGCGGCCACCATCGGCGAGTCCGATTACGACTACACGCTGAAGGCGACCAAGACGGCCGGCGCCGAGGGCTTCCTGGTGGCGTTCGGCATCCAGGAGACCGGCCAGTTCTACTGGTGGAACCTGGGCGGCTGGAACAACACGCAGGGCGCCGTGGAGAAGGGCGTGACCAGCGCCAAGGAGCAGATCCTGACCAAGCCCAACACGGTGACGACCGGACAGACCTACGACCTCAAGATCCAGGTACGGGGTACGAAGGTCACCCTGTTCCTCGACGGCGTCGAGTGGGGCGGGTTCGACGACAACCAGGTCACCGAGCCGTTCGCCCAGGTCGTCACGGAGGACACCAGGAACGGCGAGCTGATCGTCAAGGTCGTCAACGCGCAGGACACCCCGGCCGTCACCAAGGTCGACCTGGGTGACCGCAGAGTCGCGCGGACCGGCCGGCTCACCGTGATCACCGGTGACCCGGGCGAGCAGAACACCCGGTCCGCCGAGCCGATCCTCCCGCGCACCTCCACGGTCCACGGACTCGGATCGTCGTTCACCCGGGAGTTCCCGGCGAACTCGGTCAGCTTCCTCCGCATCAAGACTCGATAAGGAGCCCCACGATGACGTACGCGATGAGTCGCCGTACCCTGCTGCGGGGTTCGCTCGGAGTGACCACCGCCGGAGCCCTCGCCGGTCTCGGCGCCGCGAGCGCCGAGGGCAACCCGCGGCCCGGCACGCCGCCCACCGATGCCGAGATCTACGGCGTGACCACCAAGGATCCGCTGATCAGCCAGCGCGCCGACCCCTGGATCACCCGTCCGGTGAACGGCACCTACTACTTCACCGGCTCGGTGCCGGAGTACGACCGCCTGGTGATCCGGGGCGCGAGCACCATCGAGGGCCTGTCCGCCGCCGAGGAGTCGGTGATCTGGCGGCGGCCGGCCAGCGGCACGATGGGCGGGCACATCTGGGCGCCGGAGCTGCACCGGATCGGCGGCAAGTGGTACATCTACTTCGCCGCCGGTGACGCCGGTGACGTGTTCCGGATCCGGACCTACGTGATGGAGTCGGCGCTCGACGACCCGCGCGACCCGGCCGGTTGGACGCTCAAGGGCCAGCTGAGGACCGAGTGGGACGGCTTCACCCTGGACGCCACCAGCTTCAGCCACCGCGGCAAGCAGTACCTGGTGTGGGCGCAGAGCGAGCCGGAGATCGCGGTGAACTCCAGCCTCTACATCGCCCGGATGGCGAACCCGTGGACGTTCGCCACCAAGCCCACCCGGATCGCCACGCCCACGAAGAGCTGGGAGATCCAGGGCTACCGGGTGAACGAGGGCCCGGCCGTGCTGATCCGTAACGGCACGGTGTTCCTCACGTTCTCGGCGAGCGCGACCGACGCCCGGTACTGCATGGGCCTGCTCACCGCGGACGCGGACGCCGACCTGCTGAAGCGGGAGAGCTGGGTGAAGACGCCGGATCCGATCTTCGTGACGAACGAGAACACGAAGCGGTACGGCCCTGGCCACAACTCGTTCACGGTGGCCGAGGACGGGAAGACCGACGTGCTGGTCTACCACGCCCGCGACTACCGGGACATCACCGGCGACCCGCTGTACGACCCGAATCGCCACACCCGCGTGCAGAAGCTCTACTGGCACGAGGACGGGACGCCGCTGTTCGGCATCCCGGTCGGCGACGGCGGCCCGATCGTCCGCCTCTCCCCCGCGGACGCTCCGCGCTGGTTCGTCCGGCACACCGGCGACGAGGTGAAGACCGAGAAGGCGCCCCGCGACCTGGAGAAGACCCAGTTCCGGTTCGTCGCGGCGGCGGACGGCACCGAGACGATCCAGTCGGTCGACGAACCCACGAAGTTCGTCACGGTCAGCGGGACCACGGTGTCGCTGGGCACGACCGGCACCCCGGTCACCCGGGTCGCCTCCCGGCAGGGCGTGACGATCCGGGTCGCTCCGGGCCGCTACCTGCGGCACGTGAACGGCACGATCACCGTCTCCGACCGGGCGACGGCCTTCCTCCTGAGCTGACACTCCACCCGAAGATCACGGCCCATCGCCCTCCGGCGGTGGGCCGTGGTCTGACCGGGCCGTCAGCGGAAGTCGGAGCGGTCCACCCGGGCCGCCCGGCGCCGGTACTCCTGCGCCTTGCCCGGCCAGTTCGTGACCACCCGTCCGGAGGCGGTGCGGTACCAGCTCTGGCATCCCGTCCAGACACTGCCGGCGAGGCGGGACTGCATCTCGGCGTCGTAGGTGGCGGCTCGCTCCGCCCGTACCTCCAATGGTCTGTCGCCCTGGGCGACCAGACGCACGGCTTGCGCGATGTATCGGGCCTGGACCTCGTGGAAGTAGATCACCGACGTGTTGCCGGTGTTCGTGTTCGGGCCGTAGACCAGGAACATGTTCGGGAAGCCGGGCACCGTCATGCCGAGGTACGCGTGCGCGCCCTCCCGCCACGCCTCGGCCAGCTCGGCGCCGTCGCGGCCGGTGATCCGCATCGGCACCAGGAACTCGGTGGCCGCGAACCCGGTGCCGTAGACCAGCACGTCACACGGATGATCCACGCCGTCGGCGGTCCGGATCCCGTCCTCGGTCACCGCGACGATCTTCTCGGTCACCAGGTCGACGTCCGGGCGGGCCAGCGCCGGGTACCACGCGTTGGTGAACAGGATCCGCTTGCAGCCCATCGGCTCGTCCGGGGTGACCCGGGCGCGCAGCCGCGGGTCACGCACCTGGAGCCGGCGCTGGAGGTGCGAGGCGGCCCGCACCAGCGGCGCGGTGACCCGGTTGCCGGTCACCGCGGCGCCGGCCACCAGAGTGAGCAGCCAGGTGCCGGCGCGCGAGGCCTGCATGAGCGGCGGCACCCGCCGGTACGCGCCGTGGCGCAGCCGGCCGTACCGGCGGTCCGGTTTCGGCAGCGTCCACGGCGGGGTCCGCTGGAAGACGGTGACGTGCGCGGCCCGCCCGGCGATCGCCGGCACCAGCTGGATGGCGCTGGCCCCGGTGCCGATCACCGCGATCCGCCGCCCGTCGACGGGCACGTCCGGGCGCCAGTGCGCGGTGTGCAGGGCGACGCCCCGGAAGTCGGCGGCGCCCGGCAGCGACGGGATCGACGGCCGGGACAGCTGGCCGACCGCCGGGATCAGCACGTCGGCCTCGATCCGCTCGCCGCCGGCCAGGGTGACCGTCCAGCGGCGGCCGTCCCAGTCCGCGCCGGTGACCTCCGTGCCGAACCGGATCCGCCCGGTGATCCCGTGCTGGGTGGCGCAGCGCTCCAGGTAGTCGAGGATCTCCCGGTGCGGCGGGTACCGGCGGCTCCAGGCCGGGTTCTGCGCGAACGAGTACGAGTAGAGCGGCGCCGGGATGTCGCAGGCACAGCCGGGGTACGTGTTGTCCCGCCACACCCCGCCGATCCGGTCCGCCTTCTCCAGGATCGTCACGTCGTTCCGGCTGTCTTTGATCAGCTCGGCCGCGGCCGCGATGCCGCCGAACCCGGCGCCGATGACGACGATCGTGGTCATGGCCGTGGTCCGATGGTCAGCGTGAGCGCGGCCGGCGCGTGGGCCGGCACGGCCGGGTGGCGCGGCATCACCGGGCTCAACGCGACATAGCCGGATGAGGGACGCGGGTCCTCGTCGCCCTTGTTCGGCCACAACGCGACGGCCCGCTCCGCCAGCGCCGTGATCGTCAGCGACGGGTTGACCCCGAGATTGGCCGCCACCACCGAACCGTCGATCACATGCAACCCCGCATGGCCGAACAGTCGCTGATAGGGATCCACCACCCCGCCGCCCGGGTCCGCGCCGATCGCGCAGCCGCCGATGAAGTGCCCGGTCACCGGCCGCCCGGCCAGCTCGGTCATCGCGCCGGTCGGCACACCGTCCACCTTCTCCGCGACCCGCCGCGCGACATCGTGGGCGGCCGGCACCCACACCGGGTTCGGCTCGCCGATGCCGGGCCGGCTGGTCAGCCGGCCGCGCTTGGTGAAAACGGTGATCGAGTTGTCGAGTGGCTGCATCGCGAGCAGCACGATCGTCTCCCGGGACCAGTTCTTCGGCGAGACGTAGAGCCGGATGTCCCGCCCGGCTCTCGCGAGCTGCTTGGCGGCGGCCCACCAGCGCGGGGTGCGGCCGGTGTCGTCGACCAGGACCGTGGCGAGCAGCGCGAGGAGGTTGCTTCCCGGACCGTACCGGACCGGTTCGACGTGTGTCACCGGGTCCGGGTGGATCGACGAGGTGATCGCCACGCCGTGGCTGAAGTCGCTGTCCTTGCGGCGGGTGCGGGCGCCCAGGATGGACTCCGAGTTGGTGCGGCTCAGCTCACCGAGCCGCGCCGAGACTCCAGGCAGCAGGCCCCTGTCGCGCATCCGGTGCAGCAGCCGCTGGGTGCCGAGCGCGCCGGCGGCGAAGATCACCTGCCGCGCCGTGAACGTCCTCTTGCGACGCCCGCCGGTCCGCCGCGTCTCGACGGCGTAGCCGTGCGGACCCGGCCGGACCGAGCGGACCGTGGTGAGTTCGTGCACCACCGCGCCGGCCCGTTCGGCGAGGTAGAGATAGTTCTTGACCAGGGTGTTCTTCGCGTTGGCCCGGCAGCCGGTCATGCACGACCCGCAGAGCGTGCAGGTCCGCCGGGCCGGGCCGGCCCCGCCGAAGAAGGGGTCCGGGACTTCGGCGCCGGGCCGCTGGTCGCCTTCGGCGAAAAGCACCCCCACCGGGGTACGGGTGAAGGTGTCACCCACACCGAGATCCTCGGCGACCGCTCGCAGCGCGTCGTCGGACGCCGTGCCGACCGGGTTGACGGTCACCCCGAGCATGCGTTTGGCCTGCTCGTAGTAGGGGGCGAGCTCGGCCTTCCAGTCCGTGATCGCGGACCACTGCGGATCGGCGTAGAACGCGTCCGGCGGTTCGTAGAGCGTGCACGCGTACCCCAGCGAACCGCCACCCACCCCCGCCCCCGACATGATCATCACGTCCTTGAGCAGGGTGAGGCGCAGAATGCCGTAGCAGCCGAGCGCCGGCGCGTAGAGGTAGTCGCGCAGCCGCCAGGAGGTCTTGGCGAACTGCTCGTCGGCGAACCTGCGGCCCGCCTCCAGCACGCCGACGCGATAGCCCTTCTCGGTCAGGCGCAGCGCTGCCACGCTGCCGCCGAACCCGGAGCCGATCACGAGGACGTCGTAGTCGTCCGACATCGCCGTACCATCACACCGCTATTGGCAACATGTCAACAAGCGGTCTCCGGTCTTGGCTCGCTCCGCCGATTCGGTATCCGCCGGCACCCGGGTCGATCGACGATCGTGCAGGGTGGAGCGATGGCAGAGCTCTCCTACGACAGACGCGGCTCCGGGCCGCCACTCGTGCTGATCCACGGCATCGGCAGCCACTGGCAGGTGTGGTCGCCCGTCCTGGACGAGGTGTCCCGCCACCGCGACGTGATAGCCCTGGACCTGCCCGGCTTCGGCGCCTCCCCGCCCCCGCCTCCCACCTCCGCGCCTTCCGCGGCGCCTTCTCCGGCGCCTTCCGCGGGGCCTTCCGCAGGGCCTTCTCCGGTGGCGGGGTTCGGGTCGGTGGCCTGGTTCGCCGATCAGGTCGTCGCGTTCCTCCGCGGTCTCAGCATCGAGTCCTTCGAGGCCGGCGGCAGCTCGCTCGGCGGCGGCATCGCCCTGGAACTGGGCCGCCGCGGCCTGGCGAGCCGGGTCACCGCGTTCTCCCCGGTGGGTTTCTGGAGCACGCCGGGCCGGCTCTGGTGCCAGGCCGTGGTGACCGCCGCGCGCACGGGCGCGACAGGCCTCGCACCGGCCCTGCCCGGCATCATGAACTCGCGCGCCGGCCGCTCAGCGTTCTGCGCCCCGTTCTACGGCCGGCCCGGACAGCTGCCCGCCACCGACGCCCTCTCCGGCGCGCGGGCCCTGGCCGCCGCGCCCGGATTCGGCCAGGCCCGGGACGCGTTCACCCGGCTGCGCCCGTGGACCTACGCCGGCACGGGCGCGCTGTCCGGGATCCCGGTGACCATCGCCTGGGGGACCCGCGACGCCGTCCTGCCCTACCGAACGCAGGCCCGCCGCGCCCGCACGGTCCTCCCCGCGGCCCGCCACGTCCCGCTCCCGGGCTGCGGCCACCTCCCGTTCGCCGACGACCCGGCCCGCTGCGCCGCCCTGCTGCTCCCCCAGTAACCACCACCCAGCGTGTTGAATTGCGGCGCGCTCCGCACCCCAACTCCACACACAGCACG
>NZ_JBEZZR010000036.1:51205-97919 GCF_040639325.1 Actinoplanes sp. NPDC023936
AGCACCGAACCCACCCGAGCGTGTGGAATCCGGGCACCCTCCGCACCCCAACTCCACACACAGCACCGAACCCACCCGAGCGTGTGGAATCCGGGCACCCTCCGCACCCCAACTCCACACACAGCACCGAACCCACCCGAGCGTGTGGAATCCGGGCGCGCTCCGCACCCCAACTCCACACACACGAACCGGCGCCACCGAGCGTGTGGAATCCGGGCGCGCTCCGCACCCGAAGTCCACACGCGGGAACTGGGGGTCAGGATCTCGTCAGCCAGGTGATCATCATGATCAGCAGGAACAGGGCGCCCGCCGCCAGCGTCACCACGGCGACGAGCGTGCTCACCTCGGACTCGGAGCGTTCCGGTCGCGCGCCCGGCGCGGTCAGACCCTCCACCGCGGACCACACCCACGCGCCGGCCACCCGCATCCGCCGCTTCCAGTGTCGCCGGGAACGCGTGGCCCGGGCAGGCGTCAACGGCATTCCACTCCGGACATATGACCACACCTCCACGCACCGCCTCACTCGTCCGGTCAACGACCCATGTGCGGATCAGTGATGCGGGCCGCCGTGTCGCACTGCGACACTTCCGAGCGCAGACAGTGAAAAGCGGGGACAGCGAAAGGGGACGCATGGCCGACATCGTGCAGGCCGCGAAACTGCTGGGCGACGCCCGGCGGGTGGTGGTCTTCACCGGCGCGGGCATCTCGGCGGAGAGCGGCGTGCCCACCTTCCGGGACGCGCTCACCGGCTTGTGGGAGCGGTTCGACGCGCAAGCGCTCGCCACCCCGCAGGCGTTCCAGGATCAGCCCGACCTGGTCTGGGGCTGGTACGAGTGGCGCCGCCACCGGGTCAGCACCGTGACGCCGAACGCCGGGCACCAGGCCGTGGCCGCGATCGAGAGGCTCGTCCCGGACACCGTCGTGATCACGCAGAACGTGGACGACCTGCACGAACGCGCCGGCTCACGGGACCCGGTGCATCTGCACGGCAGTCTTTTCGCACCCCGTTGCTCGGGCTGCGGCGAAGCCGTTGCGGTGCCGGCAGCCACGGAAGAGCCGGACGAGGGACGCCGGGTGCGGCCGCCGACGTGCGTACACTGCAATTGTCTTGTTCGTCCGGGTGTGGTGTGGTTCGGTGAGGCGCTGCCGGAGGCGGCGCTCGAAGCCGCGGCCCGCGCCGCCTCCGCGTGTGACGTCCTGCTGACCGTCGGGACATCCGGGAGGGTCTATCCGGCCGCCGAGATCCCCCGTCTCGCGGCGCGGGCCGGCGCCGCTGTCGTCCAGGTCAACCCGCATCCCACTCCGATGGATCCGGTAGCGCTGGTCAACCTCCGGGGCAGCGCCGCCCGGATCCTGCCCGAGCTGGTCACGAAGGCCTGGCCGGAGCCGGCAGCGGACGATCCCGCAGCGGCGCCTTCCTGACCTTGTTGGACCCGGTGCGCGGCAGGTCGTCCACGATGTCCACATAGACCGGAATCTTGTATTTCGCCAGCCGCCCGGCCAGGAACGCCGGCACATCCGCGGGTGCAAGATCAAAACCTTGCGTGGGTACGACGAAAGCCCGCCCCACCTCACCCCACTTCTCGTCCGCGACCCCGATCACGGCCGCCTCCGCCACGCCGGGATGCTCGAAGATCGCCGCCTCCACCTCAGCCGGGTAGACGTTCTCCCCGCCGGAGATGTACATGTCCTTGGTCCGGTCGACGATCCGGAAGTGCCCCCGTTCGTCGACGACCGCCAGGTCCCCGGACCGGAACCAGCCACCCGGCTCGAACGCGGCGGCCGTCGCCACCGGGTCGTTCCAGTAACCGGGCGTCACGTTGGGTCCGCGCACCAGCACCTCGCCCGGCTCACCCGGCGGCGCGGCGCACCGGACGTCCGCGAAGAACACCGGCAGGCCCGCCGAACCGACATGCTCGCGACTTTCCCGCGCTTCCAGGAACGTCGCTCCCGGTGCGGTCTCGGTCATCCCGTACCCCTGGCAGAAGGCCAGGCCCCGCTCCTGATACGTCCGGATCAACGCCTCCGGAACGGAGGCGCCGCCGGTCATCAGGCTGCGCACCGACGACAGGTCGGCGGCCGGCCAGCGGGGTGACCGGCTGAGCCCGGCATACATCGTGGAGACGCCGAACATCCAGGTCACCCGGTGCCGGGCGATCAGGTCGAAGCAGCCGTCCACGTCCCAGCTCGGCATGATCACCGACGTGCCGCCCTTGAGGAACGTCGGCAGCAGGCACTGGTTGAGCGCGGCCACGTGGAACAGCGGCGCACTGACGAGCGTCACCTCGTCGGCCGCCACGTCCACGGCGACCAGCAGGTTGTAGCAGTTCCAGACGATGTTGCCGTGGGTGAGGGTGGCGCCTTTGGGGTGGCCGGTGGTGCCGGAGGTGTAGAGGACGCAGGCGACGTCGTCGAGGTCGACGGGCTCGTCGAAGGGCTCCGGCGTACCGGTAGCGGCAAATTCCTCGTACGCCGATAAATCGATCTTGATCGGTAGCTTCGACGGCGTCGGGATCGCGTGGATCAGCGCCACCGCGCCACTGTGCTCCAGCTGGTAGCCGATCTCCGGCGGGGTGAGCCGGACGTTCAGCGGCACGAAGATCGCGCCGAGCATGTGCGTCGCGAACATCGTCTCCACGAAGGCCGGGTGGTTGGGACCCAGATAGGCGACCCGGTCCCCCCGCTTCACCCCGTCACGGCGCAACGCCGAGGCCAGCCGGCAGATCCGCTCGTACAGGGCGGCGAACGTGACCGGCCGATCCTCGAAGATCAGTGCCGTGTGGCCGGGCGACATCGCCGCCCGGCGCCCCGGCCACGATCCCAGTCCGTGGTCGTTCACGGTGGGTCAGGCGTAGTGCCGGTAGACCGGCTGCGCCACGCACGCCGGCTTCGACGAGCCGTCCACCTCGACGGTGAAGTCGAACGTGCTCTGCACACCGTTGCCGGGCACGTCCTCGACGCTGACCACCCGGGCGGTCAGGCGGATCTTGGAGCCGACCTTCACCGGGGTCGGGAAGCGCACCTTCTCCAGGCCGTAGTTCAGGCCCATCGTGACGCCCTCCACCGTGAGCAGCGAGCTGAACAGCGGGATCACCAGCGACAGCGTGAGGTACCCATGGGCGATCGGCCCGCCGAACGGGCCCTGGTTGGCCCGCTCCACGTCGACGTGGATCCACTGGTGGTCGTCGGTGGCGTCGGCGAACGTGTTCACCCGCTCCTGGGTGATCTCCAGCCACTCGGACGAGCCGAGCTCCTGGCCGACGAGCGCCTTCAGTCCGTCGAGGCCGTTCACGGTCGTGGTCATTTCTCGTTCTCCGTTCGATGCGCTGGAAATAGCAGGCGTGCGGCATTGGTTTTGAGGATCTTGGGCCGTACGGCGGGCTTGATCTCGAGCTTCTCGAAGTCGGCCAGCCAGCGGTCCGGGGTGAGGACCGGGTAGTCCGAGCCGAACAGCACCTTCTCCTGCAGCAGGCTGTTCGCGTACCGGACCAGCTGCGGCGGGAAGTACTTGGGCGACCAGCCGGACAGGTCGATGTAGACGTGCTCCTTGTGGGTGGCGACGGCCAGGGCCTCGTCCTGCCACGGGAACGACGGATGGGCCAGGATGATCCGCAGGTCCGGGAAGTCGACGGCGACGTCGTCGACGAGCATCGGGTTCGAGTACTTCAGCCGGATCCCGCCGCCACCGCGCACGCCGGCACCGATCCCGGTCTGTCCGGTGTGGAAGAGCGCGACCGCGCCGAGCTCCTCGATCGCCTGGTAGAGCGGATAGGCGAGCCTGTCGTCCGGCGCGAAGCCCTGGATGCTCGGGTGGAACTTGAAGCCGCGGACGCCGTACTCCTCGACCAGGCGGCGCGCCTCCCGGACACCGGCCCGGCCCCTGTACGGGTCGATGCTCGCGAACGGGATGAGCACGTCGGCGTGCTCGGCGCAGTCCTCGGCGATCTCCTCGTTCGAGATCCGCGGGTGCCCGGTGGCATGCTCGGCGTCGACAGTGAAGACCACCGCGGCCATCCGCCGGGACCGGTAGTAGTCAGCGGTCTCGGCGATCGTCGGCTGCCGGTGGCCGTGCGCCTTGAAGTAGTCCTCGGACGCGCCGAGCAGCGCGGGGCTCAGCGACCCGCGGCCGTCCCGGCTGACCTCGGCGTGGGTGTGCACGTCGAGGGCGACGAGCTGCTCCAGGTTCACAGCGGCGCCCGGGGTGGTCTTCTCGGAGCTCGTCGGGGCGCCTGGGGTGCGTTCCTCGGGGCTCATCGCGCCCGGGGTGGTCTTCTCCGAGCTCATCGGGGCGCCTGGGGTGCGGGGATGCCGTAGGTCTCCGGCGCCGAGCCGACGCCGGTGGCCCAGCTGTCGGCGATGGCCGCGGCGCTCCAGCCGCCGTCCGCGAACGCGACGCTCTTCTCCGCCGGGTGCGACCAGAGCGCCAGCCGGTCCCCGCCGATGCCGATGGCCTGGCCGGTGACGTCCTTCGACGCCTCCGAGGCGAGAAAGACGATCAGCCCGGTGACGTCCTCGACGGTGCCCAGGCCCTCGTCGCGGCGCAGCCAGGCCGGGAACGGGGTGCCGGTCCGCTCGGACTCCTCGATCACCGGGGCGAACGCCGGAATGGTCTTGGTCATCTCGGTGGCGGCGACCGGCACGACCGCGTTGACGGTGATGCCCGCACGACCGAGTTCGAGCGCCCACGTACGGGCCATCGCGGCGATGCCCGCCTTCGCCGCCGCGTAGTTGGTCTGACCGAAATTGCCCCGCTGCCCGGCCGGCGAGGAGATCAGGATGAGCCGCCCGCCGTCACCCTGCTCGCGCATCCGGATCGCGGCGGCACGGGCACACGTGAACGTGCCGCGCAGGTGCACGCCGATCACCGCGTCGAAGTCCTCGTCGGACATCTTCCAGAGCACCCGGTCACGCAGGATCCCGGCGTTCGTGATCAGCACGTCGAGCCGGCCGAAGGTGTCGACCGCGGCACTGACCAGCCGGTCCGCGGTCTCCGCGCTGCCGACCGCGGCGGCCACGCCGATCGAGCCGGGCACCTCGGCCACAGCGGCGTCGACCACCACCGGGTCCACGTCGTTGATCACGACGGACGCGCCGGCCGCCGCGAGCGCCTTGGCGTACGCGAGGCCGAGACCGCGCCCGCTCCCGGTGACAACGGCGACCCGGCCACCTAGATCGATGCCGTTCAGATCCATACCCATCAACCTCTCGCACGGACGGGCGACACGCCAGTCCCCGGCTCGCCGCTCCCTATCAACAGGAATCCTGTCGATCTAAAGTCTTGATGACGATCAGGTTTCCTGTCAATGGGGTAATCTGACGGTCCGTGCACGAACAAGGGGTGACCGCCATGCCGTCGATGCTCTACCTCGTCAAACAGCTTGAGCTGGCGGTCCGCGCCCGCCTCGACGAGGTGGTCCGGTCGTCCGGCATCACGGCACTGCAGTACACGGCGCTGACAGTCCTCGAACGCCACGACGGCCTGTCCGCCGCCCAGCTGGCCCGCGACTCGTTCGTCACAGCCCAGTCGATGGCCGACATGGTCCGCGCCCTCGAATCCCGAGGCCTGATCCGCCGCGAACGCAACACCGGCAACCGGCGCGAGCTGCTGATCCGTCTCACTCCGGAGGGCCGCGCGCTGCTCGCCGCGGTCAGCGACCCGGTGGCCGAGCTGGAGAATCGCATGACCAGCAAGATGTCCCCCGCCCAGACGGCCGACTTCCGGCAGTCCCTGATAACCGGATGGCAGTCCCTGACCTGACCGCTCCCGATCCTGACCGCTTTCGATCCTGACCGCCCGAGCCGGCCCGCACCACCGCGCAAATCGCCAGTCCCACCGCGCCCGCGACCCGCCCTCGCCGCGCCGCGCCCCGGATCCGCCCGGCCCGCCATGCGCCGAGATCCGAGCCGTAGCCGACGCAGGTTCCCGGGCCGAACAACATGCCTGCACTACGGCTCGCCCACCCCAGCCGTAGCCGACGCAGCTTCCCGGGCCGAACAACATGCCTGCACTACGGCTCGCCCACCCCAGCCGTAGCCGACGCAGGTTCCCGGGCCAAACAACATGCCTGCACTACGGCTCGCCACCCCGAGCCGTAGCTCACACAGGTTCCCCGCCCGAACAACCTGCCTACGCTACGGCTCGCGGAACCCAGCCGTAGCTGACACAGGTACCCGGGCCAAACAACCTGCCTGCGCTACGGCTCGCGAGCCTCGCCGCCCGCCGAACCAACCAGCCGGACCAGCCAACCAGCCAGCCGGACCATCCAGCCGGACCAGCCGGCCGGACCAGCCGGCGGGCAGCGCTGCCCACACGACACCGGGCGCCAGCCGGACCAGCTGGATGGCCGGGCGGCGGCGCTGGTCAGGACGGGTCGATCGGGGTCACCGCCGGGAACGCCGCCTCGATGTCCCGGGCCGCCGCCAGCGCCACGTGTTCACCGTTCTGGCGGGCGAGAACCTGCACCCCCAGCGGCCTCCGCCCGTCCACCCCGGTCGGGACGGCGACGGCCGGCAGACCGAGGAAGTTGGCGGTCACCAGCAGACGGTGCGAGCGCCACAGCTCGGTAGCCGCGGCCGGCCCGCTCAGGTCGTACCCGATGATGGGCATGGCCTGCGTGGTGACCGGCCCGAGCACGACGGGGTATCGGGCGTGGAACGCCCGCCAGGCCGCCGCGTGCACGAAACGTTCCGCCCACGCGCCCTGGTAGGCCGCCGATGTGTCGAGTAGCTGCACGTCCGCGATGTTGTCCCGGAAGTAGCGGACCGTCCCCTCGGAGAGTGGTCCCGGGAACACCCCCGGCGTGAGCAGCATCGGCGCGTTCTCGGTGGACGACAGCTGCCGCCACAGGGTCGCGCACCTGTCGATCGCGGGCGGCTCGGCCTCCTCGACCTCCCACCCGGCCGCGGCGAGGGCGTCGGCCGCCGACCGCACGGCGGCGGCGACGATGGGGTCGACTCCCCAGCCCGCCGGATCCGCTGTCACTGCCACCCGACGAATGCCGTCATATCCGGAAAAATGGGGAACGGTCAGCGACAGCGGGTCGAAGTCGTCCGCCCCGTGCATCACCGAGAACAGCAGGTCCAGATCGTCCACACTCCGAGCGAGCGGCCCGTTCACCGCCATGTGCTGCAGCGACAACGGCAGCGGCTCGACCGTGCGCGACGGCGCCGGCACCCGTCCCGCCGACGGCCGCAGCGCCACGATCCCGGCCGCGTGCGCCGGCAACCGCAACGACCCGCCGTAATCGTTGCCGACCCCGGCCGCGGCCATCCCGGTGGCGACGGCGACCGCGTCCCCGCCGCTGGATCCGCCCGGGACGCGCGCCGGGTCCCACGGGTTGATCGTCCGTCCGAACAGGTCGTTGTCGGTGTCCCAGCGCAGCCCGATGTCCGGCATGTTCCCCCGGCCGGCCGGGATCGCCCCGGCCGCGAGCAGCCGGTCGACGAACGTGGCGTTGGCCGCCGGGACGGCGTCGGCCGCGAACGGGAGCCCGGACGTGGTCGCCGACCAGGTGAGATCGATGTTCTCCTTCACGGTGATCGGCACACCGGCGAGCGGACCGGCCTCGTGTCCGGAAGCGATCCGGTCGTCGAGGGCCGCCGCGGCTTCCCGGGCGCGGGCGTCGAGTGTCACCGTCACCGCGTTGACCGACGGGTTCACGGCGGTGATCCGGGCCAGGTGCGCCTCGACGACCTCGGCAGCGGTGAAGCGCCCGTCGCGCACGCCAGCCGCGATGGTAAACGCTGACATTTCGGTAAAAGTCATTGTCAAGCCGCCTTCTCCAGCACGGTAACTGTCAGGAACGTCGAGCCGACATGCAGCCACTGCCGATTCGGGACCGTCTTGCCGGCCAGCCACCGATGCTCCCCGGTCCCCGGCGCCGGCACGAACTCCGGCGCGTCACTCGACGCCAGCGTGAGCCGTAGCGCGTGCCCCGCCGCGAGCCGGTATCCGAGGTGGCCCATGTCGATCGTGACGGCGAAGGCCGTACCCGGGTCAATGATTGTTTGTTGTCCGCGAGCGATCATCCTGGCCGATCCGTCGGGCGCGACGTCCAGCAGCCGGGCGAAGAGATCCATCTCCGGACCGTCCGAGCCGGTCACGGCGTCGAGACGCACCGGGCCGGCGAGGTCGAGCGGCGCCGGGACGGCCGACGACGAGAACACCAGCACGTCCGGGCGCGCGGCGAGGTCACGCTCGTCGGGGCACTCGGCGAGGAACGCGAACGCGTCACCCACCGGCGAGGGCACCGGATCAGCGGCGTCGTGCGTCCAGGAGACGATCTCCGCGGACCCGGCGGACCCAGCGGACCCAGCGGCCCCCGCGGACTCCGCGGACCCGGCGGGTGATGGCGGCGAGAACGTGAGGGTCCCGCCGGGCGCGTCACCCACTGCCGCTTCCCCGCCGGCCAGGCGCCACCGGCGAGGGTACGCATCCTCGGGCGGCCACTGAGCGCAGGAGCGGAACGACGCGTCCCCGGACCCGGCCAGCTGCCAGCGCACCCCGGGCAGCTCACGGTCCTCCCCGCGCAGGAACACGTCGAAGAACTCCACGGCCGGGTCGAGATAGCGGGGCAGGAACGACGGGTCGGTGTTCGGCACGCCGGGAGTGAAATGGCTGTTGTTCTCGTGGTCGATCGCCTCGAGGCGCAGGTACTCGTTGCGCGCCCAGGCCGGCCGCGCGGCGATCTCCCGGTGGTCCGACCACTGCCACGGCGCGCAGTTGTCCCACCAGCCGATCGTCATCAGCACCGGCACGGCGGGCGCGTCGAACGGGCTGCCGGCCGGGAACCGCCGCAGGCTGACCGGGTACGGGAACCACAGGTCGTAGGAGGCGGACCGGCTGCCGACCGCGGTGAAGAACTCCTCGACCTGCGCCGCGAGGGGCCGCTGCGACCAGTCGATCTGCCAGTCCAGGATGTCCCGGTCGTGGAACATCGACAGCGGATAGAACCGGTGCACCGACATCTCCACGTCGCGGGTGCGCCGGCCGGGCGCCGGGATCGGCAGCTCGCCGAGCCGGGTGCCGGTGACCCGGGGGACCATCGCCCGCAGCGCCCGATGCCCGGTCGACGCCGCCGCCCACTGGGTGAACCCGTAGTAGGAGTCGCCCCACATCCCGACCGTGCCGTCCGACCAGTCCTGATTGATCACCCAGTCCAGGGTGTCGTACCCGTCGTAGGCCTCGTTGACGAAGAGCAGCGTCTCGCCCTCGGAGCGGAACTTGCCGCGCACGTCCTGCACGATCATCCGGTATCCCCGCGCGGTGAAGTAGGCAGCGATCCGGGACATGAACGTGTACTCGCCCGACTTGTCGTACGGCAACCGGGTGAGGATCGCCGGGCCGGGGCCACAGTCCGGGGCCGGCAGGTAGACGTCGGTGGCGAGCCGCACCCCGTCGCGCATCCGGACCATGTGCTGGGTGGCGTCCGGCGACACCGGGCCGGGCCCGATCCGGGAGAAGGAGACGCTCATCAGAGCACCTCGAAGAACCGGATGCAGACCTGGCCGCGCTCTCCCCGGGCCAGCCCGACGAACACTGTCGACGCCAGCCACGCATGAGCCGGAGCGGCGGTCTGGAAAACCGGCGAAGTGCGGTAATAGTATGAGGTTTCCGGCAGGTCCTCGCCGGCCTCCACCCGCGCGTCCACCTCCGGAGACGCCCGCCAGAAACCACGGTTCCGGATATCGATCACCGAGCCGTCGGAGGCCTCCAGCAGATAGTGCGCGTCGAGCGACGTCACCTGGCCCCGCGTCGTCGACCAGTCACCACCGCCGGCCAGCACCCGTCCGGAGAGCTTCGGGCCGGACACCGTCCCGCCGGTGATCGGGGTGAAATACATGCCGTCACCGATGTCCAGCGACGCGGCGACATCGACTCGCGCCTCGAAGGCGAAGACCAGCTGGGGATCGGGGAGCTCGAACATCAACGTCCTCGTTTTCTTTTCGGAAATGACAATCAACTAAGCTGAGTCACCGGAGCGGGAGCACCGGAGCTGACGAGGGGAGCCGGGATGGGACGCCCGAGCATGGCGGCCGAACGGACCGAACAGATCATGCAGGCCACCGGCCGGTGCCTGCGGAAGAACGGCCTGGCCGGCACCACGCTCGAACGGGTCGCGGAGGAGTCCGGGCTGAGCCGCAGCCACGTCCGGCACTACGTCGGCAACCGGGACGACCTGCTGCGCGGCTTCGCGGCCTGGCTCTACACCGGCTATCAGGCCGAGTTCATCGACCGGATCGCCGGCGCGCCCGACCGCGAGAAGCTGGCGATCATGATGGATTACCTGTTCAGCATCGGCTTTCTGCCGATCAGCGACGACGACACCGTGATCCGCGAGCTGATCACGGCGGGGATCGCCGACGAGAGCATCCGGTCCACCATGCAGAGCCACTACACGCGGGCGATCCAGGCCGTCGAGGACGCGATCGCCGCCGAGCACCCGGCGGCGATGCCGGGAGCGCGGCGCACTGTCGCCTACGGAGTGTGGTGCCTGGCGATGGGCAACTCGATGATGGCCGAGCTCCAGCTCCCGGTCGCCTCCGGCGGCCTGGTCCGCACCGCTGCCGAGGCGCTCCTGGAAAGGCTCAGCCACGGGTCACCGCCCGCGCCGGCGTCCAGCCGGGACGCGGCACCGACGCGATGAGCCGCCGGGTGTACTCGTCGGACGGCGTGTCGAGCACGGTGGCGACCGGCCCCGACTCGACGACCCGGCCCCGGCACATCACCACGACGTCCTCGCAGACGTGCCGCACCACCGACAGGTCGTGGGTGATGAACAGGTAGGCGACCCCGGTCGCCGCCCGCGCGTCAACGAGCAGGTTCAGGATCTGCGCCTGGATCGACACGTCCAGCGCGGCGACCGCCTCGTCGAGCACCAGCAGCTTCGGGTTCGCGGCGAGCGCCCGGGCGATCGCCACCCGCTGCCGCTGCCCGCCGGAGAGGTGCCGCGGCAGCGCAGTCCCGAGCCCTTGGCCGAGCCCGACCAGGTCGAGCAGCTCGGCGATCCGCGCGGCCCGGCCGCGCCGGTCCCGAGCGCGATCATGGTGGGCCAGGACCTCGTCGAGGCAGTCGCGCACGGTCTGCCGGCGATCCAGGGAGAGGTACGGGTCCTGGAACACCATCTGCACGACGGATGCCCGCTGACGCCGTCCCAGGCCGGCCCTGCCGTCCAGCAGGACCGAGCCCGAGGTGGCCCGTTCCAGGCCGGTGACGATCCGGGCGCACGTGGTCTTCCCGGAGCCGGACTCCCCCACCACCGCGAGCGAGCCACCGGCCGGGACGGTGAAGCTCACCCGGTCGACCGCGACAAAGTCCTTGAAGACCTTCCGCAGGTCACGGATTTCCAGAAGCGGCGTGCTCACGAGTCCTCCCGAACCAGGTGACAGGCGGCGAGTCCGGCGCCGATCGGCAGCAGCACCGGCCGCTTGTCACGGCAGCCGTCCGTGGCGAGCGGGCATCGGTCGGCGAAGACGCAGCCGGCCGGCGCGGTCAGCGCGGACTGCGGCACTCCGGGCACGGTCCGCAGGCGTTCGCCCGGCGGCACGGCGCCGGGCCGGGATTCCAGGAGCGCCCGGGTGTACGGGTGACGCGCCCCCGCGTGCAGCTGACCGGCCGGCAGGATCTCCACGACCTCCCCGGCGTACATCACCGCGATCCGGTCGCAGACCGCCGCTGCCAGTTCCAGGTCGTGGGTGATGAACAGCAGCGCGGCGGACCGCCGGTGCCGCTGCTCGTTGAGGATCGCCACCACCTCCTCCTGGGTGGTGACGTCGAGGGCGGTGGTCGGCTCGTCGGCGAGGATCAGCTTCGGCTCGGTCAGCAGGGCGGCCGCGATCACCACCCGCTGCAGGAGGCCGCCGCTCAACTCGTACGGACGCTGGCTGAGCCTGCGCTCCGCGTCGCCGACGCCGACCTCGGAGAGCAACCCGGCAGCGCGCCGCGTGGCCTCGGTCCGGCCGATCCCCTGGTCCCGCAGGACCTCGGTGAGGAAGTCACCGACGGTCCGCACCGGGTTCACCGTGGCGCGCGGGTCCTGGAAGACCATGGCGACGTCCCGGGACCGGAAACGCCGCAGCTCAGCGGGGCTCATCGCATGCACGTCGATCCCCTCGAACCGCACCGACCCGTCCACGGTCGCCCCGTCCGGCAGCAGCCGCACCACACTCTTGACCGTCATCGACTTGCCCGATCCGGACTCGCCGACGAGACCCACGGCCTCACCGGCCCGCACCGAGAGCGTCACGTCCCGCAGGATGGGCCGCTCGCCGAGCCGGACACCGAGGTGCTCGAAATCCAGCAGCGTCATCGCACGTCACCGCCGAACCGCAGAGCGAGCCGTTCGGCGACGGCGGTGAACGCCACCACCGTGATCACCACGGCGATCGCGGCGTAGAGGGACTGCTGCGGGAATCCGGCCAGGATCGACGGCTGACCGTTCGCGATCATCAATCCCCAGTCCGCGGCCGGTGGTTGCAGCCCGAGGCCGAGGAACGAGATCGAGGCGAGGTCGATCATCGCGTACCCGAAGCCGATCGCGGCCTGGACCAGCAGCAGCGGCGCGAGGTTCGGCAGCAGGTGCCGCCGGCAGATGTGCCAGCCGGAGAAGCCCTGCACGCGCAGCGCCTCGATGTACGGCAGGGAGCGCTCGCGCAGCGCCGCCGCCCGCATCACCCGGGCGATGACCGGCACGAACGCCAGCGACAGCGCCACCACCGGCGTGATGAAGCCGGTGCCGAAGAGCGCGGCCACGGTGATCGCCAGGACCAGTCCGGGGAACGCGAACAGCACGTCGAGCGCCCGGGAGACCAGGTTGTCGAACCAGCCGCCGAACCAGGCGGCGGCGACCGCGAGAGCGGTGCCGGCCGTCCCCGCGGCGAGCACCACGACGAGCGGCCCGAACAGGCTGGTCCGGGCGCCGGCGACGAGCCGGGAGAACAGGTCGCGGCCGAGGTCGTCGGTGCCGAGCGGGTGCGCGGCGGAGATCGGCGCGTAGGCGTTGAGCGGATCGACGGCGTTCGGGTCGTGCGGCGCGATCCACGGCGCCAGCAGCGCCGTCGACGTGGCCAGCACGCAGACCACCGCGGCCACCGGCAGCGCCCGGCGCGGCGTCTTCACCAGGAGTTTCATCCGCGCTCCCTCAGCAGACGTGGGTCGAGCACCGCGTTGAGCACGTCGACGAGCGTGTTGACCAGCACGAAGACGGCGACCAGCAGCAGCGCGAGGGCCTGCACCACCACCATGTCCTGCCGGGCGGCGCTCTGCACCAGCAGCGAGCCGAGCCCGCTCACCCCGAACGCCTGCTCGGCGACGGCGGTGCCGGCGAAGAGCCCGGCCACGGTGACCCCGGAGACCGCGAGGATCGGCGGCGCCGCGTTGCGCAGCACGTGCCGGCCCAGCAGGTGCCCGCGGGGCAGGCCGCGGGCACGGGCGGCGGCCACGTGGTCGGAGGCGAGCTCGGCGCGCACCTCGGTCCGGGTGATCCGGCTGACGTAGGCCAGGTAGCCGCCGCTGAGCGCGAGCGCCGGCAGCGTGAGGTGGTGGATCCGGCCGGCGAACCCGGTCCCCGAGCCGTAGACCGGGAACCAGGCGAGCTTCGTGGCGAACACCCAGATCAGCAGGATCGCCGCGACGAACGCGGGCGCCGCCATCAGCACCGTCGTGGTCACCGTGAGCACGCTGTCCACCCGCCGGCCGGCCACTCCCGCGACGAACCCGGAGGAGACGCCGAGAATCAAGATCAGGAGACTGGCGCACGCGACCAGAAGCGCCGTGGTCGGCAGTCGTGCCGCGATCAAACCCGTGACCGGCTGCTTCAGCACCATCGAGTCGCCCGGATCACCGGTCAGCAGCCCGGACAGCCAGTGCCAGTACTGCGCCAGGAACGGATCGTCGAGGTGGTACCGGGCCCGGATCTCGGCCAGTGCCGCCGGGTTGGGCTGGTGCCCGCCGGCGAGCAGGGCGGCCGGGTCGCCGGGCGCCAGGTACAGCGCCCCGAAGATGACCAGGCTGGCGACCGCCACGGTGGCGACCAGCGCGGCCAGCTTGCGCCCGAGGAACCCGATCACGCCGCCCCCACGAGCGCCGCCCACGGTGAGCTGATGTAGGAGAAACTGGCCGGCGCGCCGGTGATCCGCTTGTTCAGGTAGAGCCGGTTGTAGGAGCCGGCCAGCGTGATCTGCAGCTTCGCCGGCCCGTAGATCGCCTGCGCGGCCACGAACTTCTGCGCCGACACCACCGGGTCGGTCGCCGAGACGGCCGCCTCGATGTTCGCGGTGACCTCGGGGTTCTCGTAGTTCGTCCAGTTGAACGTCTCGCCCTTGAGCACGAAACCCGGCGCGTAGTAGAGCGCGCCCGGCACTTCGAGGTACCCGGTGGTCGCGATCAGGTCGATGCCGGCCCGCAGCGACGGGTCGTAGAACATCCCGGCGTACTCGGCCGGCTGCAACTGCTTGATGGTGATGTTCAGGCCGATCTGCCGCGCGGCGGCCTGCGCGATCGTGGCCGTCTGGAGCAGCGACTGGTCGCCGGCGGCCGTCGCGATCACCAGATCGGTGCGGCTCGGGGCGGCCTCGGCGACGAGCTTCTTCGCGGCCTCCAGGTCGGCCGCGGTGGTGTCCGGCAGCGCCGCGTACCCGGCGTCGTAGACGTCCTTGGCCGGGCTGCCGTGCCAGGAGAGCGGCGGGGTGAAGGTCTTCAGCGGCGAGCCCGCGCCCTTGAGCACGCTGGTGATGAAGCTGGTCTTGTCGATCGCCAGGTCGAGGGCCTGCCGGATCCTCGGGTCGGCGGCCGGCCCCTCGGCGGTGACCGGGCCGAGGCTGAACGACTCGGTGCTCGGCCCGAAGTAGAGCGTGCCGGTGCCGGAGCGCTGAAGCGCGGCGATGCTGCCGACCGGCGCGCCGTAGACGCCGTCCACCTCGCCGGCGAGCAGCGCGCTGGTCAGCGTGCTGCTGTCGGTGAGCGGGACGAACGTGAACGTGGCCGCCTTCGCCTTGCGGCTGGTGTCCCAGTAGCCGTCGTACCGCTTCAGGGTGATCTTCTGACCGCTGCTCCACTCGCCGAGCTGGTACGGCCCGGTGCACATGAGCCCGCCCGCGGCGGTGCCGAACCCGGCCCCGGCCTTACCGGCGAACTTCTCCTGGATGATCGCGCCCGGCACACCGGCCATGTCCGGTACGAACTGCACGTCCGGCTTGCGGAACGTGACAGTGACCTCCAGCGGCCCGGTCTCGGCGACGGTGGCGACGTTGGCGTAGACGTGGGCCGCGTAGGAGCCCACCTTCGGGTCCATGTTGCGCTTCAGGCTGTAGGCCACGTCGGCGGCGGTGAGCGGCGAGCCGTCCCAGAACGTCACGCCGTCGCGCACCGTGATGACAACGGTGGTGGGGCTCTTCTGGGTCACCGCGCTGGCCAGGCCCGGTGCGGTGGAGAAGTCCGGCTCCAGGCGCAGCAGGCTCTCGCAGAGATTCGTGACGACCGTGTTCGCCGAGTAGTCGCCGGTGCGGGCGGGATCGAGTGAGGACGGCTCGCCGGACGGCAGCGCCCAGGTGACCGTGTCGACCTCGCCGGTCGCGGCCGGTGTGGTCTCGACCAGCTCGACGGCGCTCGCTCCGGTCGAGGGCGCCTCGCCGCTGCCCGAGCAGGCGGTCAGAGTCAGGCCGAGGAGCAGGGCGGCACCGGTTCTATATACAGGCTTCAATGCAACTCCCGGAACGAATGCGCGGCGTTGACCGCCTCAGGCTTCCGCTCCGGCTATAGATTGTCAATCCTGGAAATCAACTATTAACTGCCCCTGTACAGCCAGCTACAACGCGGTAGTCTGCGCTGACGAAGAACTCTTGTCACTCCGCGCGCCGCCGCGACGGCCGATCAGAACGGCATGGGTGCGACGCAGTCCGCCGGACTGGTCCGGCATCTGTGGTGGATCTACCTGGTCGTCACGTCGGCGGCCGCTGCCGGGTACCTGATGGCCCCGCTCAACGCCGCCACCCGGTGGATCTACGTGGCGGTGAACGGCACGGCCCCGATCGCCACCTGGTACGGCCTGGTCCGGCACGCGCCGCACCGGCGGCTCGGCTGGCAGCTCATCGTGGCCGGGCTGGCCGCCTCGGCCCTCGGCGACGTGCTCTTCGCGAGCTACCCGGCACGCGGCCTGACCGCGCCCTTCCCGTCCGCCGCGGACGCGCTCTACCTGCTCGGGCACCTCGCGATCGCGGCCGGCGCGGCGGCCCTCGCGGCACGCGCCGGCCGGACCGCGTTCATCGACGCGGCGATCATCGTGACGCCGCTCGCCAGCCTCGCCTGGATACTCGTGCTGGACCCGATACACACCCTCGGCGGCACCCCGCTCGCCCAGTTCGTCGCGATCGCCGCGCCGGCCAGCACGCTCTTCGTGGTGTACTGCGCGCTTGCCCTGGCGCTCGGCATCCACCTGCGCACGCTGGGCGCCCGCGCCCTGCTCCTCGGCCTGCTCGCCTGGTTCGTCTCGGACACGCTCTACACCCAGCAGAGCCTGGCCGGCACCTACGCCGAGGGCAGCCCGCTGGACCTCGGCTGGATGGCGATGCCGATCCTGATCGCCACGGCCGCCCTGCACCCGTCGATGGTCGTCACCACCCCGCGCCGCTCCGCGCTGGTCATGCTCACCGTGCCGCGCGCGGTCACGCTCTTCAGCGCCTCGCTCGTGCTGCCCACCCTGCACCTGTTCTGGAACCCGGAGCCGGACACGCCGCTGATCGTCGGCGCCTCGATCTCGATGTCGCTCGTCGCGATCCGGCTCATCTCACCGATCCACGAGCTGGCCCGGCGCGCCGCGCACGACCCGCTCACCGGCCTGGCCAACCGCAGCCTGCTGATGGACCGGCTGGCTCTCGCCCTCAGCTCCCTGCCGGCCGGCGGCGCCACCCGGACCGGCCTGCTCTTCTGCGACCTGGACCACTTCAAGATGGTCAACGACAGCCTCGGCCACGACGCCGGTGACCAGCTGCTGGTCGCCATCGCCGACCGGCTGCGCGACACGGTCCGCAGCGACGACCTGGTCTGCCGGCTCGGCGGCGACGAGTTCGTCATCCTGATGCCGGCGGTGACCGAGGAGGAGGCCGACGACATCGCCGCGCGGATCGCCGACCGGCTGGCCGAGCCGCTGCGCCTCACCGACGGCAGCGAGTTCTTCGCGTCGCTCTCGATCGGCCTGCGCACCACCGGCGAGAGCGGCGACGACCCGGACGCGCTGCTGCAGGACGCCGACATCGCGATGTACCAGGCGAAGTCCTCCGGCCGGGGCCGGACCGTCCGCTTCGACGTGCGGACCCGCGCGGAGGCGGCACGACGGCTGCGCCGGGACGCCGACTTCCGCCGGGCGCTGCACCACCCCGGCGAGCTGTTCTGCGTCTACCAGCCGGTCTACCGGGTCGACGACGGCCGGCTCAGCTCGGTGGAGGCCCTGGCCCGCTGGCACCACCCCCGGGACGGGGTCCTGCCGCCGGCCGAGTTCGTGCCGATGGCCGAGGCGACCGGGATGGTCGCCCCGCTCTTCGCGGCCGTCCTGGAGCAGGCCCTGCACGAGCAGCGCACCTGGTACAACCGGACCGGCGGCTGGATCCCGATCGCGGTGAACCTGTCACCGCGCCAGCTCGACGCCACCACCACCGAGGCGGTGCTCACCGCGCTGCGGCGGGCCGGCACCCCGGCCTTCGCGCTCACCCTCGAGCTCACCGAGACCGGCCTGGCCGAACCGGAGACGGTGGAGGCCGCCCTGGGCCCGCTGCGCCGCGCCGGGGTGAAACTCGCGGTCGACGACTTCGGCACCGGGTACTCCTCGATGGCCCGCGTCGCCGACCACGGCTGGGACATCGTGAAGATCGACCGCACGTTCGTCTCCGGCATCGCCTCCGACCCGGCCCGCCGCTCCCTCGCCGACGCGATGGTCGGGATGGCGCACGCCCTCGGCATGGTCTCGGTCGCCGAGGGCGTGGAGGACCCGGCGGACATGGCGGTCCTGCGCGAGCTGGGCTGCGAGTACGCCCAGGGCTTCCTGCTGGCCCATCCGCTGGACGCGACCGAGATCCTCGACCACATAGCGGCCGCCGAGCAGAACCGCCTGGCCCTGACCGCCGCCGCCCACCCGCCACCGCACCACTGACAACCTCCGCGTGTGGAATTCGGGTGCGGAGCGCGCCCCAACTCAACACGCAACCCCGGGTGCCACCCCGCGTGTGGAGTTCGGGTGCGGAACGCGCCCCAACTCAACACGCAACCCCGAGTGCCACCCCGCGTGGGGAATTCGGGTGCGGAACGCGCCCCAACTCAACACGCAACCCCGAGTGCCACCCCGCGTGGGGAATTCGGGTGCGGAACGCGCCCCAACTCAACACGCTGCGCCTGGCGCCGGGGCCGGCGGCGGGTCGCGCCGGGCCGTGGTCGTCAGTCGCGGGGTGCTTCGGGACTGGTGGGGCTGCGGGTGGGGACTGCTCGGCGCGTACCGGAAAGGAGGTTGTGATGGGGGTTACTTTCGATACGAGACCGTTCCGTTTCGCTGGACGGCTGGTAGGTTGCGTTGTGATACGGAACAGTTCCGTATCGGAAATGGTTTCGGGGGCGCCAGTCCATGAGTACCCACGTTCAACCTCAGGCCGGGCATCCCCGGCGCTGGGCCATTCTCGGCGTGCTGGTGATCAGCCTGCTCGTGGTCGTTCTCGACAACACCGTGCTGAACGTCGCGATGCGCACGATCGCCGACCCGGAGCACGGCCTGGGCGCCAGCCAGAGTGAGCTGGAGTGGGCGATCAACTCGTACACCCTGGTCTTCGCCGGGTTGCTGTTCACCGCCGGCATTCTGGCGGACCGGCTGGGGCGCCGGATCTCGCTCGTGTTCGGCCTGATCGTTTTCGGCCTGGCGTCGCTGTTCTCGGCGTACGCCACGAGTCCCGACATGCTGATCGCGGCGCGTGCCGTGATGGGCCTGGGCGCCGCGGCCGTCATGCCGGCCACCCTCTCGATCATCGCGAACGTGTTCGATCCGAAGGAGCGCCCGCGCGCCATCGGCGTCTGGGCCGGCGCGGTCGGCCTGGCCGTGGCGATCGGCCCGGTGCTCGGCGGCGTGCTGCTGGAGCACTTCTGGTGGGGCTCGGTCTTCCTGATCAACGTGCCGATCGTGGTGGCCGGTGTGGCGCTGGTGTTCGTGCTGGTGCCGGAGTCGCGGGACCCGAAGCCGAACCGGATCGACGTGTTCGGCGTGCTGCTCTCGATCGTCGGCCTGACCCTGCTCACCTACGGCGTGATCAAGGGCGGTGAGGACGGTTTCGGCGAGCCGCTGGCCTGGGGCACGCTGACCGCGGGTGTGCTGATCATGGTGGCGTTCGTGCTCTACGAGCGCCGGATCACCTTCCCGTCGCTGGACGTGCGGCTCTTCCGGAACCGCCAGTTCTCGGCGTCGACCGGCATCATCGGCCTGGTCTTCTTCGCGGCGATGGGTTCGATGTTCTTCGGCGCGTTCTACCTGCAGATGGTCCGCGGTTACGGCCCGCTCGCGTCCGGCGCGCTCTTCGTGCCGTTCGCGCTCGGTCAGATGATCTTCGCGCCGCTCAGCGCGAACATGGTCAAGAAGTTCGGCCCGAAGGCGGTCAGCACTGTCGGCCTGGTCCTGGTCGCCGGCGCGCTGGCCCTCTGGGTGTTCATCGGCGCCGAGACCCCGATCTGGATCGTCGCGGTGGCGTTCTTCGTGCAGGGCGTCGGCATGGCCAACGTGATGCCGCCGGCCACCGAAGCGATCATGTCGGCGCTGCCGCGGGAGAAGGCCGGTGTCGGCTCGGCGGTCAGCAACACGATCCGCCAGCTCGGTGGCGCGCTCGGCGTCGCGGTCCTCGGCGCGGTGGTGTCCTCGGTCTACCGCAGTCACCTCGAGGCGCCGGCCGGGCTGCCGGACGCCGCCGCCGACCTGGCCCGCGAGTCGATCGCCGGCGCCTACGCGGTCGCCGGGGAGGCCGGATCCGCCGCGCCCGCGCTGCTGACCGGCGCCAACGAGGCGTTCGTCACGGCGATGCACTACGCGTCCGTCGGCTCGACGGTGTTCGCGCTGCTCGGCGCCCTGGTCGCGGCCCTCTGGCTGCCCGGCAAGCGCCCCGCGGACGAGCCGGCCCCGACCGTGGCCGAGAGTCTCGCCGAGGAGCCGGGCCTGGAACTGGCCGGCGCGGAAACCACTCGGTAACAATGAACGCCATGAGCACCAGCACCGACGCCGGCCAGGAGCGCAAGGCTCCTGGCCGGCCCCGTAACGCCCAGGCCGACGAGGCCATCCTCGACGCGGTGCTGGCGCTGATCAGCGACGGGCAGAGCGCCGCCGCCGTCTCGATCGAGGCGGTGGCGGCGAAAGCCGGCGTCGGCAAGGCCACCATCTACCGCCGCTGGCCGAACAAGGAGGCGCTGATCGCCGACGCGGTCCGCGCCATGAAAGGCCCGCTGCCGGAGCTGGCCGGGGAGTCGGTCCGGGAGGATCTGATCTCCCTGATCAAGGCCAACCGCACGCCGCGCGCCCTGCGCTACGGCAAGGTCACCGCCTGCCTGCTCCCCGAGCTGATCAAGGACGACGGGCTGGCGCGGATGCACCATGCGGTCGTCGAGCCGCGGCGCGAGGTGATGCGGGAGGTGCTGCGGCGCGGCGTCGCGACCGGCGAGCTCCGCGCCGATCTGGACGTGGAGATGACCGCGCTGATGCTCTCCGCCCCCTCGATGATCCAGTCGATGCTGCGCCTGCAGGACCTGGTGCCGGACGAGGGGTTCGCGGAGAAGCTGGTGGACGCGGTGCTGGGCGGGGCCCGCTAGTTCCTGATTCGCCAGCGAAAAAGGGTTCACTTACGTTGCAATCGGTGCATGAGAGATGACCCGTCCGAATCCGCACAGGCTCGGACCGAGGTTCGGGCGGCGCTGCACGCGTGGCGGGACAGCCTCGTCGACCTCGGTGACACCAACCGGCTGATCAACTTCCCGACCGACCACCCCGACCTCGTCGAGATCGTCGGACCGGAGCCCGCGGCCCTGGTCCGATCGCTGCACGCCGGCGCCGAGTGCCCGCTGGCCGGCACCGGCGCCGACCCGCAGCAGCACGCCGCCACGGACGACCTGCTGCGCACCGAGATGCCGGACCTGGCGCTCGACGCGGCGCTGCGCCGGATGCTGAAGAAGTCCCGGCAGGAGTACCTGGACCGGGGCGTGTCAGTGCTGCACCTGGTGCTCGGCCTGCTGCGCTGGCGGGACGAGGAGGAGAACCCGTTCGCCAGCCCGATCCTGCTGATGCCGGTGGAGCTGGTCACCGCCGGTCCGGGCGACCCGCCCCGGCTGCGGCTGCGCGACGACGAGACAGTGGTCAACCCGGCGCTCGCGATCCGGCTGCGCCGCCTCGGCATGGAGGCGCCGGCCGTGGACGGGCACGCCGAACCGGACGTGTCCCGGGTCTGGGACGGGCTGCAGAGCGCCGTCGCGCGCCGCCGCGGCTGGCACGTGGAGCGGACCGTGCTGCTCTCCTGCCTGACCTTCCACAAGGAGGCGATCTACCGGGACCTGCTGGTCAACGAGGACCGGATCCTGTCGCACCCGGTGGTGCAGGCGCTGGCCACCACGAGCGGGCGGCAGACCGGCACGTTCCGGTTCGCCCCGGTCCCGCCCGCGGTCGTCGACCGGGTCGCCCCGCCGGAGCACGTGCCGCTGGTGCTGGACGCCGACGCGTCGCAGCGGGCCTGCATCGCGGCCGCCGTCGCCGGGCACAGCTTCGTGATGGACGGGCCGCCCGGCACCGGCAAGTCGCAGACCATCGCCAACATGATCGGGTGCCTGCTGCACGCCGGTAAGCGGGTGCTGTTCGTCTCCGAGAAGGCCGCCGCGCTCGACGTGGTGCACCATCGGCTCGTCGAGGCCGGGCTGGACCGGTACGTCCTGGAGCTGCACGGGCACAAGGCCGGGCGCAAGGAGGTGGCGACCGCCCTCGCGGCCGCCCTGGACGACGGGCCCGCGCCGGTGGACGGCCTGGACGCGGCCGACCGGCGGGGCACCCGGGAACGGCGGGAGCAGCTCAGCGCGTACGCGACGGCGATGAACGAGACCCGGGCGCCGCTCGGCCGCAGCCTGCACAACGTGCTCGGGGTCTGCGCCCGCCTCCAGGACGCCCCGGCCGCGCCGGTCCCGGTGATCCAGCCGGACGCGGTGACCCCGGAGTCGGTACGCCGGGTCATGCAGGCCACCAACCGGCTCGCCACCGCCTGGCGCACCGTTGTCGACCGCGACGATCTGCCCTGGCGCGACGTGGTCACCCGGGATCCCCTCGACCCGGCCCTCTCCGCGGCGGAGAGCGCGCTGGCCGGCCTGACCCGCGCGGTGCACGCCGACCGGGTGCCGGTGGAGGCGTTCGGGCTGAGCGGCACCGAGGACGCCGGGACGCTCGCCCGGCTCGCCGCGCACGCCGCCGCGCGTCCGCCGCACGTCCGCGACGAGTGGCTGACCGCGCCCGCCCTGGACGACCTCCGGCAGGCCGCCGAGGCGCTGGGCCGGGACCTCACCACGGTCCGGGCGGCACGGGAGGCGGCCACCCGGCGGGCCGGCGCCTCCTGGTCGGCGCTGCCCGAGGCGGCCGGGCTGCCCGAGGTGCCGGACCTCAGCGGGCTCACCCCGCCGGCGGTCGACCTGGAACCGCTCACCGCCGCCGAGGCCGACCGGCACGCCAAGCTCTGCACCGAGGCCGCCGACACCCTGGAACGCCACCGGGCCGTCGTGGACCGGATCACCGCGAAGCTGGGCCTGCCGAACGCGGTGAAGGTCGCCGACATCGGCCGGGTGGCGACGATCGCCGAACTCGGCGGGCGCCCGCACCGGCCCGAGCCGTTCTGGTTCTCCCCGGGCGTGGCCGGCACCGTCGCGGCCGGTGCGCCGGCGCTGCGCCGGGCCCTGGAGAACCTGCTCGCCGCGGAGATGCGGGCCCGGCCGTTCTTCGCCGAGGCGATCCTGACCCAGCCGGTCGAGGAGCTCGCCGACCGGTTCGCCCGGGTGCACCGGGGGTGGCGCAAGCTGCTCGGGGCGTACCGGCGGGACCGGCGGATCATCGCGGCGTTCGTGATGCCCACGGCCGCGGTGCGCGACGCGCTGCCCCGGCTCGAGACGGCGGTGGCCTGGCAGCGGGCCCGGCAGGACCTGACGGCCGCGGAGTCCGCCTACGGCGCCGCCCTGGGCCGGTACTGGCAGGGGCCGGGCACCGACTTCCCGGCGATCGACGAGGCGCTGGGCGTCGTGGAGACGGCGTTGCGGGCCGCGCCGCCGGCGTCGGTTCCGGCGGTGGCCGCGTACGTCTGCGCCCCGGACCCGGACCCCGAGCTGATCCGCCTCGCGACCGCGGCCCGGGACGCGGTGCTCGCGAAACAGGCCGGCCTGCCGGACCTCTCCCAGGGGCCGATCGACGCGGCGATCGAGTGGCTGCGGGCGAACGCCACGGCCCTCGCGGCGATCGCGGCGACGGTGCACACCTACGACGTGGCGACCGGGCGGACCCTGGACTACGCGGAGGTGCGGCGGCTGAGCCGGCTCCGGCAGGAGGTCGCCGAGGCGGAGGCGTCGATCGCCGGGAACGCCGGGAGCTACGTGGCGGCGTTCGGTGACGCGTACCGGGGTGGGGAGACCGACGAGGCCGCGCTCGCCGCCGCGGTGCGGTGGACGGCCGCCACCCGTGCCCTGCTCACCGGCGCCGACCAGCCACTCACCGCCGCGCAGGCGAAAGCGCTGCACGACCTGCGGCCGGTGACCGGGCTGGACCGGCTGGCCGAGCAGTGGACCCGGGCCCGGCAGTCGGTGCTCGACGCGTTCGGCCCGGCGCGCCGCGCGGAGCTCGCGGCCGAGCTCGGCGACCCGGACCGGGCGGCGGCGTTCCTGCGGCGGATCCGCGGCGACGCGGACGGCCAGGAGGAGTGGTTCGCCGCCCTGGACGCCCGTGCCGTGCTCAGCGGCCACGGGCTGGACCCGGTGGTGGAGTTCTGCGCGGACCGCCGGCTCGACGCCGAGCAGGTGCGGCCGGCCGTGGAGCGAGCGCTCTTCCGAGCCTGGGCGGACGCGGTGATCCAGGCCGACCATCGGCTGCGCCCCTGGCGGTCGGGCGACCGGGACCGCCTGGTCGCCGAGTTCCGCGCGCTGGACAGCAGGCTCGCCGCGGCGGCCGTCGGCGACATCGCCGAATCCGTCGCCGCGCGCCGGCCGGACGGCGACAGCCCGGCCGCCGGCCTGCTCCGCCGCGAGGCCGTGAAGGCCAGCCGCCACCTGCCGGTCCGCGAGCTGATCGGCCAGGCGCGGGAGCTGGTGCTCGGTCTGCGGCCGTGCTTCCTGATGTCGCCGCTCACGGTCAGCCAGTCGCTGCCCGCGGACATCCGCTTCGACGTGGTGATCTTCGACGAGGCGTCCCAGGTCACCCCGGCCGACGCGATCAACTGCATCTACCGGGGCGCCGCGCTGATCACCGCGGGCGACGACCGGCAGCTGCCGCCGACCAGCTTCTTCGACCGGACGCTGGGTGGGGCCGAGGAACCCGAGCAGGAGCTCGCGGTCCTCGACTTCGAATCGGTGCTGGAGCTGGCGAAGGGCTGCGGCGCGTTCGCCAGCCTGGGCCTGAACTGGCACTACCGCAGCCGGCACGAGGCGCTCATCGCGTTCTCCAACCACGCGTTCTACCAGGGCCGGCTCAGCGTCTTCCCGAGCGCGAACACCGGCGGGCCGGACACCGGCGTCACGCTGCTGCCGGCCGGCGGGGTCTACCGGCGCAGCAGCACCCGGGACAACCCGGTCGAGGCGGACCGGGTGGCCGAACGCATCGTGCACCACTTCACCACCCGGCCCGGCCTGTCGCTCGGCGTGGTGACGTTCTCGGTGGCGCAGGCCGAGGCGATCGAGCGGGCCGTCGAGGTGGTCGCGGCGGGACGGCCGGAACTGGAACGCATCCTCGACGACGACCGCCTGCACGGCTTCTTCGTGAAGAGCCTGGAGGCGGTGCAGGGCGACGAGCGGGACGTGATGATCTTCTCGATCGGGTACGGCTACGACGAAGCCGGCAAGATCAGCGCGAACTTCGGGGCGCTGAACCGGCCGAACGGCTGGCGGCGGCTCAACGTGGCGATCACCCGGGCCCGGTACCGGGTGGAGATCGTCACGTCGATCCTGGCGCGGGACGTGCCGGAGACCGACAACGAGGGCGTCCGGCTGCTCGCCTCGTACCTGGAGTACGCCGAGCGGGGACCGGCAGCGCTGGACGTCGCGGTCCCGGCGGCGCCGGCCGACGGCGCGGACGGCCCGTTCCAGGAGTCGGTCATGGACACCCTGCGGTCCTGGGGTTATCCGGTGCAGGCGAACCTGGGCTGGGCCGGTGGGCGGGTCGACCTCGGCGTGCGGCGGCCGGACCGGCCGGAGTTCGGGTACCTGCTCGGGATCCGGTGCGACGGGGGCGCCTACGGCGGATGCACCGCCGCCCGGGACCGGGACCGGCTCAGTGAGCAGGTGCTGCTCGGCCTCGGCTGGAACCTGCACCGGATCTGGTCGATCGCCTGGTACCGGGACCGGGCCGGCGAGGAGGCCCGGCTGCGCGCGGCTCTGGAGGTGGCCGCCGGCAGCCCGCGGGCCAAGCTCACCGAACGGCGGAACCTGGTCGCGGTGCCGTCGCCGGCCGGCTCGTGAGCTCGTCGAGCTGGGCGATCAGCTGTTCCGGACCGGCCGCCGGGTCGATCCGGAACAGCTGCGCGGCGTCCAGCGGCGGCACCGCGACGTGCGAGATCAGCGGGTGGAACGGGCGGTCGTCGTGCTCCCCCGCGCCGAAGAGCGTCTCCGCCAGCTTCTCCCCCGGCCGCAGCCCGGTGTAACGGATCTCCACCGGGCTGCGGGCGAGCTGGACCATCTGCCGGGCCACCTCGGCGATCCGGACCGGGTCGCCCATCTCCAGCACCAGGGCCTCACCGTCCCGGCCGATCGCGGCGGCCTGGATGACCAGGTGCACCGCCTCCTGGGTGGTCATGAAGTACCGGGTCACGTCGGGGTGGGTGACGGTCACCGGCCCGCCGTCGGCGATCTGCGCGCTGAACGTGGTGAAGACCGAGCCCCGGCTGCCGAGCACGTTGCCGAAGCGGACGCTGAGGAACATCCCGGGCCGCCGGCTCGCGGTCCACGCGGTCAGCCGCTCGGTGATCCGCTTGGTGTAGCCGAGGACGCTCGTCGGGTCGGCGGCCTTGTCGGTGGAGATGTTGACGAACCGTTCCACCTCCGCCGCCGCGTCCAGCACGTTGAGCGTGCCGAGCACATTGGTCTTGAGCGCCTCGCCGGGATGACGCTGCAGCAGCGCGAGGTGCTTGAGCGCGGCGGCGTGGAACACCACCTGCGGCCGGCGGGTCCGGAAGATCGTCCGGATCCGCTCGGCGTCGCGCAGGTCGGCCAGGATCACCGCCGGGTCGTCGAGGCGCCCGAGCGGGTCCAGCGACAGCTGCACGGCCTGCAACGCGCTCTCGTCCCGGTCCAGCATCATCAGCTCGGCCGGCTCGAAGCGGTGGATCTGCCGGCACAGCTCGGAGCCGATCGAGCCGCCGGCGCCGGTCACCAGCACCCGCTTGCCGGTCAGGTACCCGGCGATGGCGTCCAGGTCGGTCTCGATCTGGTGCCGGCCCAGCAGGTCGGTGACCTGCACGTCGCGGATGTCGTCGACGGCGACCGGGTGGTCCATCAGCTCGCTCATCGACGGCACCACCTTGAAGGTGGCGCCGGCCGCGACGGTCCGGTCCCGGACCGCGCGGACCAGCTCGGCCTCGGCGTTGGCGACAGCGAAGACCAGCAACCCCGCTCCGGTACGGTCGAGGACGGCCGGAATGTCGTCCCGGGCGCCGAGCACCGGCACCCCGGAGATGTGCAGGCGGCGTTTGCGCGGGTCGTCGTCGATCAGCCCGACCGGCAGGTACCGGCTGTTCGGGTCGTGCAGCATGGAGCGCACCAGCAGCGTCCCGGCCTCACCGGCGCCGAAGAGCAGCACGGGCGCGGCGGTGCGCTGGTCGGGCCGGCGACGGCGCTGCCGCCGGGCCCGCTGCGCGTAACGAACGGCGAGCATGAGTACGAGGGCGACCGCCCCGCCGGCGAGCGGGGCGAGCGGCGGCACGGGCCGGCGGGAGATCAGCACGTCGAGCACGAGCAGCACGGCGGCGGTGCTGCCGGTGGTGATCGCGGCGGCGCGGACCTCCTCGAAGCTCGCGTACGGGTACCGGCCGCGGTACAGGTGCCGGGTGTGCCCGATGGCGAGCTGCAGGACGACGGCGAGCGCGGCGGCGAGCAGGAAGCCGGTGAGCCGCCGCCGGTCCAGGTCGGTGCCGTACCGGGTGAGGATCGCGGCGAACAGGCCGGCGATCCAGGCGGCCGCGTCGGCGGCGGCCGCTTGGAGGTTCCAGGCACGTACCGGCATGGTCGTCCTCCCGCGCGGCAAACGACCGGTCCCCGAGACTTTATCACCATATTTAGGGTGAAAAGCGGACTTTGTTGATACCACCTCTTCCGGAGGAAGCCTGGACCTATCGTCACAGACAGCCAGCGGGACGGGGAGGTCTGCCATGGGCCTGCGCGACTACCTCGGTGTCGCCAAAAGACACTGGTGGCTGGTGGCGACCTGGGTCCTCGTCGCGCTCGGCGCCGCCCTCGTCGTGAACCTCCGCACCACCCCGGTGTACGCGGCCCGCGTCACCTTCTTCTTCACCGCCCCGATGGCCGCGGCCGCCGAGCTCTACCCCGCCAGCATGTTCAGCACCAGCCGCCTCGCCACGTACGCCGCCCTGCTCGGCAGCGACGAGATCGCGGCGCCGCTCGCCGCCCTGCCGGAGGTGAACCTGACCGCCGCCGAACTGGCCGAGCGGATCAGCTCCGAGACGATCGCCGACACGGTCCTGATGGAGGTCACGGTGGAAGACCCGTCGCGGCGACGTGCCCTGTTCGTCACGGAGAAACTGGCCGTGCTCTTCAAGGACGCCGTGGAGAACCTGGAACGGCAGCAGACCTCCTCGGCGATCCGGGTCGAGGTGGTCGACGGGCCGCATCTGGAACCGGATCCGGTCGAGCCGCAACCGCTGAACAACTACGCCCTCGCGCTGATGGGCGGCCTGATCATGGGGGCCGGGTCGGCGGTGCTCCGGGAGATCGCGGACAGCACGGTGCGCAGCGCGGACGCCCTGCAGGCGCTCACCAGCGTGCCGGTGCTAGCCCGGATCCCGCTCGACGGCCGGGTTCCGGCCCGGGCCGGGCCGTTCGTGTCGGCGAGCGACTCGCCCCGTACCGAGGCGCTGCGCCAGGTCCGTACCCTGCTGCAGTCGGCCGCCGCCGAGCAGTCGCTCAAGACGCTCGCCGTCACCAGCGCGGTCCCCGGCGAGGGCCGGTCGGCGACCGCGTGCAGCCTGGCCCTGCTCTTCGCCGAGACCGGCCAGCGCGTCCTGGTGGTCGACGCCGAGCTGCGCCGGCCCCGGCTGGCCCGCTTCCTCGGCCGGGAGACCACGACCGGCCTGAGCACGGTGCTCAGCGGCAGCGCCACCGTGGAGCAGGTGATCCAGCCGTGGGGCGCCGGCCTCTGGCTGCTCGCCGGCGGGCAGAGCCCGCCGAACCCGAGCGAGCTGCTCAGCTCGCCGCGGATGACCGAGGTGGTCGACGAGGTACGCCGCCGCTTCGACGTGGTGATCTTCGACTGCCCGCCGCTGCTGCCGGTCACCGACGGCGAGGTCATCGCCGCCCGCGCCGACGGCACGCTGCTGGTGGTTCGCTACGCCGGCACCACCGGCGCGGAGATCACCGGCGCGGTCCGGGCGCTGCGCGGGGTGAACGCGACACTGCTCGGCTGCGTGCTGAACATGGTGCCGCTCAAGGGCCCGGACGCGTTCCCGCGCTTCGAGCAGTACACCGCGAAGCCGACGGCCCGCCGGGGTGGCCGCCGCCGGGCTCCTCGCCTTCTGGAGATGGCGGCATGAGCACCGACCGGCCCACCGCTGACCGGCCCGTTGCGGCGCCGGGCGGCCTGAGCACCGCCGCCGAGCGGCAGGTGCCGGGCCGGATCGCGGAGATCTTCGCCGGCAGCCCGGACGACCTGCCCACCCGGCTGGCGAACCTGGCCCGGTACGCCCGGCGCGCCCAGGTGACCCGCTTCGCCGCTCTGTACGAGCTGTTCAAGCTGGCGCTGCCGGTGAAGGGCTCGATCGTCGAGTGCGGTGTCTTCCGGGGTGCCAGCTTCATGACCTTCGCCCAGCTCAGCGCGGCTCTGGAGCCGACCAACCTGACCCGGCGGATCTACGGGTTCGACTCGTTCGGCGGCTTCCCGTCGGTATCGGAGGCGGACCGGCCGGAGACCACCGAGGTCCGGGCCGGCGACCTCGCCGCGGACAGCTATGACGAGCTGAACCGGCTGCTGGAGGTCTACGACACCGACCGTTTCCTGGGTCACCTGCCGAAGGCCCGGCTGATCCGCGGCGACGTCACCGAGACGATCCCGGCGTTCGTGGCGGAGAATCCGCACCTGGTGATCAGCCTGCTCTTCCTCGACCTCGACCTGTACGAGCCGACCCGGGTGGCGCTCAGGGAGTTCCTGCCCCGGCTGCCGCGCGGCGCGGTGCTCGCCTTCGACGAGCTGGACAACCCGCTCTGGCCGGGCGAGACGTCGGCGGTCCTGGACGAGGTCGGGCTGCACCGCCTGGAGCTGCGGCGGTTCGAGTTCGATCCGTACATCGGGTACGCGGTGATGTGACGTGGACTCCCTCTCGCTGGCCCGCGCCGTCCGCGCCCACGTGCTCCGGATGACGAGCACCGGCCGCAGCTCGCACGTCGGCTCCGCGCTCTCCTGCGCCGACCTGCTGGCCGTGCTCTACGCCGCCGTGCTGCGGGTCGACCCCGAGCACCCGGAGTGGCCGGACCGGGATCGCGTGATCATGAGCAAGGGGCACGCCGGCGCCGCGCTCTACGCGGTCCTCGCCGAGTGCGGGTTCTTCGACGCGGCGGTGCTGCACCGGCACTACCAGAACGGCTCGTTCCTGTCCGGGCACGTCAGCCACGTCGGCATCCCGGGCGTCGAGTTCTCCACCGGCTCGCTCGGCCACGGCCTGCCGGTCGGCGCCGGGCTGGCCTGGCGGGCCCGGCAGACCGACCGCGAGTGGCGCACCTACGTGCTGCTCGGCGACGGCGAGTGCGACGAGGGCAGCGTCTGGGAGGCGGCGATGTTCGCCGGGCACCACGAGCTGGCGACCCTGGTCGCGATCGTCGACTACAACCGGATGCAGTCGCTCGGCACGACCGAGGAGACGCTGCGGCTGGAGCCGTTCGCCGACAAGTGGCGCTCGTTCGGCTGGGACGTGGTCGAGGCCGACGGGCACCACCACGCCGAGCTGCTCCCGGCGCTGCGGGTGCCGCGGACCACCGAGCGGGCCCGGCCACGCTGCGTGCTGGCGCACACCGTCAAGGGCAAGGGCGTCTCGTTCATGGAGAACCAGGTGCTCTGGCACTACCGGCCGCCGTCGGCCGAGGAGCTGGAACGGGCGCTGGCGGAGGTGGGCGCCGGATGAGGAACCGGTTCTTCAGCGGCCTGCTGACCGCCGCGCTCGTCGACCCGGACCTGGTGCTGATCACTGCGGACCTGGGGTTCGGCGCGGTGGACGAGTTCGCCGCGGCCCGGCCGGGACAGTTCGTCAACGCCGGGGTGGCCGAGCAGAACATGGCCGGGCTGGCGGCCGGGATCGCCCTGGCCGGCGGCCGGGTGTTCACCTACTCGATCGCGAACTTCCCGACCCTGCGCTGCCTGGAGCAGATCCGCAACGACATCTGCTACCACCACGCGGACGTGACGGTGGTGGCGGTGGGCGGCGGGCTCGCGTACGGGGCGCTCGGCATGTCGCACCACGCCACCGAGGACCTGGCGATCATGCGGGCGCTGCCCGGGATGGCGGTCGCGGCGCCCGGCGACCCGGCCGAGGTGGACGCCGTCCTGTCCGACCTGCTGACCGGGGGCGGGCCGGCGTACCTGCGGCTCGGCAAGACCGGCGAGCGCACCCTGCACCCGGGCGGGGTGTCGGCGCCGCGCGGCACCTCGATCCCGGTCGCCCTTTTTGATCAAGAAGGCTCCGATCAGAAGGGCGAGGTGCTGCTCTGCTCCACCGGGGCGATCCTCGACGCGACCTGCGACGCCGCGCAGCTGCTGCGGGCCAGGGGGATCCGGGCGGACGTGCGCTCGTTCCCGTGGCTCGACCCGTTCGACGCCGCCACGATCCGGCAGGCGGCCGGCGAGTACGAGGCGCTGGTCACCGTCGAGGAGCACTCGATCGTCGGCGGCCTGGGCAGCGCGGCCGCCGAGGTGCTCGCAGAGTCGGCCGGAGGGACGCCGCTGATCCGGATCGCCCTGCCACCGACCTCGTCCTCGGTCGTCGGGGACCAGCAGTACCTGCGCGCCGCGTTCGAGCTGGACGCCGAGTCGATCAGCCGGCGCGTCCGCAACCACCTGGAGGCGAACCGTGGACTGGCGAGTCAGATTCGTTGACTACCCCGAGCAGTGGCGGCGGCAGCGGGCCGAGCTGCTGCCGATCATCGAGGACACCATCGCGCGGGGCGACCTCATGCTCCGCCAGCAGCTGCACGACTTCGAGGAGCATCTGGCCGCGTTTAACCACTCGGCCCGCGCGGTCGGGGTCAGCAACTGCACCGACGGGCTGCGGCTGCTCGCGCACGCGCTGGACATCGGGCCGGGCGACGAGGTGGTCACGGTGGCGCACACGTTCATCGCCACGGTCTCGCCGTTCGTGCTGCGTGGCGCGAAGCCCGTCTTCGTCGACATCGGGCCGGACCACCTGATGGACACGACGCAGCTCGCCGCGGCGATCACCGAGCGGACCCGGGTGGTCATCCCGGTGCACCTCAACGGCCGTACCGTGGACATGCACGCGGTCGGCAAGGCCGCCGCGTCCGCCGGGGCGGTGATCGTGGAGGACGCCGCGCAGGCCCTGGGCGCCACGTTCGACGGCCGGACCGCCGGCACGTTCGGACTGGCCAGCACGTATTCGTTCTATCCGGCGAAGATGCTCGGCGCGCTCGGTGACGCCGGCGCGGTGCTCACCGACGACCAGGACCTGGCGAACCGGCTGCTGCGGCTGCGCGACCACGGCCGGGTGCAGAAGGCCGAGATCGACGGCTGGGGCTACAACTGCCGGCTCGACAACCTGCAGGCCGCGATCCTGGACTACCGGCTGGGCAAGCTGCCGGGGTGGATCGAGCGGCGGCGCGAGCTGGCCCGCCGGTACGACGAACGCCTGCGCGGCATCGACGGCCTGCGCATCCCGGTCGGGCCGGACGCCGACCCGCTGCGCCGCGACGTCTACCAGAACTACCCGGTCACCACGGACCGGCGGGACAGTCTCGCCGAGCATCTGCGCGCCGACGGCATCGAGACGCTGATCTCCTGGCCGATCCCGCTGCACCACCAGCGCGGGCTGGGCCTGGACCACTGGAAACTGCCGCGCACCGAGGAGCTCTGCCGTCAGGTGCTGTCGCTGCCGATGCAGGTCGAGCTGGAGGACTGGCAGATCGACCACGTCGCGGACAGCATTTACCGATTTTTCGGGAAATAGTCTGATGAGCCTACCGTTTCTCAGCGTCGTCATCCCGTGCTGGAACGAGTCCCGCTTCGTGGCCGCGTTCCTCGACTCGGTGTTCGCCACCACCTACCCCGCGGACCGGATGGAGGTGCTGCTCGTCGACGGGATGAGCGAGGACGGCACCCGCGAGATCGTCCGCCAGTACGCGCTGCGCGACCCGCGGCTGATCCTGGTCGACAACCCGGGGCACAGCAAACCCGCGGCCCTCAACCGCGGCATCCGGCGGGCCAAGGGCGACGTCGTCGTCCGGCTCGACGTGCACGCCGAATACCCGCCGGACTACCTGGAGAGGTGCGTGCGGGGCCTGGTCGAGCACCCGCAGGCGGACAACGTCGGCGGGGTCCGGATCTCCCGGGCCCGCGACGACACGCTGCTGGGCCGGGCCATCGCGCTCTCCACCACCAGCGTGTTCGGCGCCGGCAACTCGAAGTACCGGGTTGGCGCCTCCGGGCCGCAGTGGGTCGACACCGTGTTCGGCGGCTGCTACCGCAAGACCGTCTTCGACCGGATCGGCCTCTTCGACGAGCAGCTCACCCGCGCCCAGGACCGGGAGTTCAACCACCGGCTGCGCGCGTCCGGCGGCAGCATCCTGCTGCTTCCGGAGATCACCTGTACGTACTACGCGCGCAGCGACTTCCGCGAGTTCTGCTCGTGGACGTTCGAGGCCGGCTACTGGCCGTTCCGGGCCAGTCGCACGGTGGGCCACTGGATCGGGTCCTGGCGCAACGTCGTACCGATGGGATTCGTCCTCGCCCTCGCGGCCGGCGCCGCGGCGGCGCCGCGCAGCCGCACGGCCCGGCGTGCGACCGGCGCGGTGCTCGCCACCTACGGGCTCACCGCGCTCACCTTCGCCGCACGCCTGGCCCGGCAGCACCGGGACCCCGGCCTGATCGTGGCACTGCCGCCGGTCTTCCTGGCCACTCACGTGATCTACGGAGCCGGCTCCCTCAAAGGCGTCCTGGAGCGGACATGAGCGAAATCCTGCACTACTACCGGGGCCGCGTCGCCCTGCACGCGATCCTCGAAGGCCTCGGCGCCGGACCGGGCGACGAGGTGGTCGTCCAGGCCTACACCTGCGCCGCCGTGGTCGAGCCGCTGCTGCGCCTCGGGGTGCGCCCGGTCTACGCGGACATCTCCCGGCACACCTTCGGCCTCGACCCGGACCGGCTCCCGGCGCTGCTCACCCCGCGCACCCGGGCCATCGTCGCGCAGCACACGTTCGGCATCCCGGCCCCGATGGCGGCGATCACCGCGATCGGCCGGGAACGCGGCGTCCCGGTGATCGAGGACAGTGCCCACATGACGCCCGGCACCGTCGCCCGCGCGGACTCGGTCGCCTCGTTCTGGTCGTTCGAGTGGGGCAAGCCGGTGGTCGCCGGCGTCGGCGGGACGGCGGTCGTGCACGATCCGGGGCTGGCCGCCGAGATGCGCCGCGGTTACCACCGGTACACCCCACCTCCGCCGGTCCGGGAGGCGATGATGGCCGCCGAGTACCTCGCGTACCGGGTGGCGGCCGGCACCGGCATGCTGTGGCGGCTGCGCGCGCTCTACCGGCGGCTGTCCCGGGCCGGCGTGGTCACCGGCTCCTACTCCCCCGACCCGCTGACCAGCCCGGAGTACGGCTGGCGGATGAGCCGGAGCGTCCGCCTGCGGCTGCCCTCCCGGATCGTCGCCGGCCACGCCGAGGCGGCCCGGCGCCGGTTCGCCACCGGCCACGACCTCGGTTACGTGCCGCACCGGATCCCGGTGGTGGTCGGTGACAAGGACCGGGTGCTGCGGGAGGCGGCCGCGGCCGGGCTCGAGGTCGGCGACTGGTTCACCACGCCGGTCCACCCGCTCACCGGAGCCGACCTGGCCGCCGCCGGGTACCGGCCGGGGAGCTGCCCGGACGCCGAGTGGGCCGCCGCCCACGTGGTCACCCTTCCGGTACGCGCCGGCACCCGTCCCGCCGACCTGGACAAGGCCCTGACCCTGCTCGCCCGGATCGAGGCGAGGGTCCATGCCTGAGCGTTTTCGCGTCGTCAGCGGGCCGTTCACCGAGCGGCAGATCGCCGCGGTGGCCCGCCTGCACGCCGCCGAGGTGCCGGACGGCTTCCTCTCCTCGCTGGGTGAGCCGGTGCTGCGCCTGCTCTACCGGCACGTGGCCGGCAGCCGCCTCGGCGTGGTGCTGCTCGCCGAGAGCGTCGACACCGGCCGGCCGCTCGGCTACATCTGCGGCGCGATCGACACCTCGGCGTTGTTCGCCGAGTTCGCGCGGCGGCGGTGGGCGTCGGCCGTGCCCCTGCTGGTGCCGCGGCTGATGCACCCGGCCCGCGCCCGGCGGATGCTGGAGACGCTCGCCTATCCCGGATCCTCGGATCCGGGCCTGCCGCGGGCCGAGATCCTGAACTTCGTGGTGACGCCGGCGATGCGCGGCCGCGGCGTGGCGGCGCTGCTCTTCGAGGATCTGATGGGCTGGTTCCGGCAGCACGGCGTGCCGGCGGTGAAGGTGGTGACCGGCGAGCGGCAGGAGCGGGCGCAGGGCTTCTACGAGAAATCCGGGAGCGTGCTGCACGGGCACACCGCGATCCATCGCGGAGTCCAAAGCCGGATTTATGTTCATAAGCTGGTAGGAGATGGTTACGCTCCGAAGGTGACCCCACGCTACGACGCGATCAAGCGGGCCATGGACGTCGCCGTCGCCGCGGTCGTGCTCACCGCCACCAGCCCGGCCGCCGCCGCGGTGGCCTGGCGGATCAAGCGGGAGGACGGCGGCCCGGTCCTCTACCGGGGCACCCGCATCGGCCGGTACGGCAAACCGTTCGCCATGCTGAAGTTCCGCAGCATGGTCGTCGACGCGTCCCGGCTCGGCGGGCCGTCCACCGCCGACGACGATCCGCGGCTCACCCGTACCGGGAAGTTCCTGCGCCGATGGAAGCTCGACGAGCTGCCGCAGCTGGTCAACGTGCTGATCGGCGACATGAGCCTGGTCGGCCCGCGCCCGCAGGTCGCCTCCGACGTGCAGCGTTACACCGCCGAGGAGATGCGGCTGCTGGACGTGCGGCCCGGCGTCACCGACTGGGCGTCGATCGTCTTCCACGACGAGGGCGCGATCCTGGCCGGGCACGAGGACGTGGACCGCGCCTACGACGAGCTGATCCGGCCCGGCAAGATCGCGCTCGGTCTCGCGTACGTGGAGAATCGCGGTCTCCGCACCGACCTGCGGATCATCGCGCTCACCGCGCTGGCCCTGCTCGGGTACCGCCGCACCACCGAACTGCTGCAGCGCGACGTTCCGCTCGACCTGGCGCGCATCCGGCGTTGAGACTGCTCCGGGCGGTTCCCCGCGCGGTGCGGCGTGACTACGCCGCCAGTCTGCTGTCGCAGTGGTTCGTGCTCGGCATCGGGCTGTTCCTCTTCTACGTGGTGGCGCGGCGCGGCGGCGTGGCGGGTTTCGCCTACTACCAGATCGCGCGCGGGGCGGTCAGCTCGTTCCAGCCGCTCGCGATGATCGGTCTCGGTCAGGGCCTGCACCGTTACCTGCCGCGAACCACCACCGGCACGGAACGGCTCGCCCGTCAGGCCTTCGGCATCCAGGCCACCGTCACGGCCGGGCTCACGCTGCTCGGCATCGCGCTCGGCCCGCAGCTCAGCCGCGTGCTCGGTCTCCAGGGCGGCACCCTCGCGGTCGCCGCCATCATGGTCATGCTGATCGGCAACTGCCTCTGCTCGACAGCCGTCGCCGCGCTGCGCGGCAGCCATCAGGTCGCCCGGGCGAACACCATCTCCGCTGTCGGATTCGGGCTCGTCCCGATCCTGGCCGTCCCCGCGGCCGGCCCCGTCGAGAACTTCCTGCTGGCACAGGGCGCGGGCATGACGCTGGTCGCCGCCTGGGGAACGTTCACCGTCCGGCACCGGTCGCCGGCTCCGCCGGCTCCCGCGTGGTCCCGGTCCGAGCCCACCTTGCGCACCCTGATGGGGTACGGGCTGAGGCGCCTGCCCGGAGACATGGCTCTGCCGGCGCTCTTCACCTATCCCACCTTCGCCGTCGCTGTCGCGCTGCCCGGCGGCCCGGAGGCGGGATTCGTCGGTTTCGCCTCCTCCGCGGTGACGCTGATCTGTTCACTCTTCGGCACGCTGACACCGGTCCTGTTGCCCCGGCTCAGCCGCTTCTTCCAGCACAGCGAAGGTTCCGCCCCGAGTGGTTCCGGTCAGCCCGGCGGAGACGCCACCCGCTCGATGCTGCTCCAGCTTCCGCTGTACGCGGCCCTGCTCGCCGCCGTCGCCGTCGCGTTCGTCGCCTCCGCCGCGCCCACCCTGGTCACCGGGTTCCTCGGGCCGGAGTTCACCGGCGCGACCGGCGTCCTGCGGCTCGGCGTGCTCTCGGCGATCCCGCTCGCCATGTTCTACGCGGCCCGGCCCACCCTGGACGCGCTGCTCGACCGCCCGGTGATCAGCCGGCTGCTGCTCGGCTGCCTCGCCCTCCAGGTGGCCGTCACCCACGTGGCGCAGCTGACGCTCCCCGCGCCGCACGCCGCGCTCCTCGCGCTCTGCGTCGCCGCCACCGTCCTCGGCGTCGGCGCGCACCACCTCGTCGTCCGGGCGCTGCGGCCATGACTGCCCCGGCTCTCGCCTCCGCTGATGAGCGTCCCCACCCCGGCGGGGTGGTCGTCCTCGCGTTCATCGCCACGCTGGCCGGCCGGTTCGTGCTGACCCGCCTCGGCCTGGACGTCCCGATCCTCAACGACGTGCGGGTGCTGCTCTACCTCCTCCTGATCATGTGCCTGCTGCTGGAGTCGCACCGGCTCGGCCGGACCGCGGCCGCCGGCGGGTACTGCCTCATCCCCGTCTTCGGCCTGCTCGGGTACCAGATCGTGTCGGCTTCCTGGGCGCCGTCCAACGCTGTCACCGGCCCGATGATCGGCGACCTGGCGGCCACCGCGTTCCTCATCCTGGTCTACTACTTCCTGGCCCGCTGGGACCGCGACCACGTCGCCCGGTTGACCCTGCACCTGTTCCACATCGCCGCCTGGGTCTACTTCCTGGCTGCCGCGTCCGGGCGCGGCCACGCCTCGAACGGCCGGTGGGCCGCGCTCGGCGGCGGCCCCAACGTCTTCGTCCGGATCATGATCCTCGGCTGCGTCACGTCGCTGTACCTCTACGCCCGCAGCGGCCAGAAGCTGTACTGGCTGGCGCCGATCCCGGCCTTCCTGTTCGGCGCCCTCGCCTCCGGCTCCCGCGGCGGCATGGCGGCGCTCGGCATCACCGCCGTGGTGGCCGTCCTGGCGATCCGGCCCAGCCTGCGCTGGAACCGGATCGCGAAACCCCTCGGGTTCCTGGTCGTCCTGTCGATCATGGTGGCGCTGACCGCCGGCCCAGTGATCGCTGACTTCGTGCAGACCCGCTTCGTCGAGGCCACCGTCGGGCAGGGCTACACCTCCGACCGCGACGTGCTGTTCTCCTGGGCGCTGCGGCTCTTCTGGCAGCGTCCCCTGCTCGGCACCGGCATCAACGGCTTCCACGCCATCGCGAACCTCGGCGAGGGCGAGCGGTACGTCCACAACCTCCCGCTGTCGGTCGCCGCCGAGGGCGGTTTCGTCGGCCTCTCGCTGCTGGGGCTGGCGTGGTTCGGGCTGTGGCACGCGTACATCCGGACGCCCCGGGCCGAGCGCAGCCTGGAGGCCCGCGCGTCCGCCTACTGCGGCATCTACATCGGCGGGACGTCCCTGTTCTCCGGCGACTACTTCGACGCCCGCATCATGTGGATCATGCTGGTCCTGGCCGCGGTCCGCCCGGCCCGCCCCCGGGGAGCCCGCACCACGTCCGACGTCAGCCATCCCTGGAGCCGGGTATCGACGTGACAGCTCTCCCGGCGCGCCGCCCACCCGGCCCGGCCCGGCGCCGCCCGCCAGCCGTGGCAGCCCAATCCCCACGGTGAGCGACAGCCCCACCCCGGGCTCACCGTGCGCCCGCGCCCCGTCCAGCCCTCTGAACTTGGCTTCGCTCAGGGCCGGGCGGCGATGTCAGCGGTTCAGCCTCGATGAAGGCACACGCATCGTCATCGTGGACCCTGGCCTACGCGATAGCAGCGATGGAAACACACGCACCGCTTCGGTGCGCCCTCGTCGCGGCCAACACGGCTTTCGGTGCGCCCTCGTCGCGGCCGGCACGCGCTTCGGTGCGCCCTCGTCGCGGCAACCGCCGCCCGGGGGCCACCACACGTCACAGATCCAGGCAGTCCGGGGCTGCTCGACGGGTCCAAGATCTCGAAGAGCGCCTACAACCGGCGGATCACGCAGACGACCTTGCCCAGCACCGTCGCCTCATCACCCGGGATGATCGGGAAGAGCGGGTTCCGAGGCACCAACTCCACCCTGCTCGCCCGCCGCCGCAGCACCTTCACCGTCGCCTCGCCCTCGATCATCGCCGCGACGATGTCGCCGTTCTCAGCGACCGGCTGCTGGCGCACCACCACCACGTCCCCGTCGCAGATGGCGGCGTCGATCATCGAGTCGCCCTTGACGTTGAGGGCGAAGAACGTGCCGTGCCCCACCATCCCGGCGGAGACGGTGAGGTGGTCCTCGACGTTCTGCTCGGCGAGGATCGGCGTGCCGGCCGCGATGTCGCCGAGCACCGGCACGCTGATCGTCCGGTCGGCGGACGGGCCGCGCACGTCGACGGCACGGGACCCGTGGGGCTGCCGGCGGAGCAGGCCGTGCCGTTCGAGGACCTTGAGGTGGTGGGTGACCGAGGAGGGCGACACGAGCCCGACGGCGGCGCCGATCTCGCGGACGGTCGGCGGGTAGCCCCGGTCGCGGATCGACTCGTGGATCACGGCGAGGATGCGCTCCTGCTTCGCGGTGATGGGGCGCTTCGGCGCGTCACCACTGTCGATGCTCATGTGCCGCACCTTACCCGAATATTAGATCAGATGTACTAACCGTGACCGAAAGTGCTCGTTCGGGGGACAGCCGGGACGGCCGGGATCGGCGGCGCGCTCCGGATCACCGGGCTGAGAGTGGCCGCGAGCGCCGCGCCGAGCATCACCGCGGCGAGCGTCCAGGTCGCCGCGACCGGGCTCAGCACGGTGAGCATCAGACCCGCGCCGAGTGACGCGACGGGCATGACTCCCCAGGTCAGCGTCGCGCCGGCGCTCATCACCCGGCCCAGCAGGTCGTTCGGGACGAGCAGCGTGGCGTAGCTGAAAATGACCACGTTCCACATCGGGCCGACGAAGGCGCACAGCGCGCCGACCACGCCGAGCCCGACCGGTCCGGGTGCGAGCGTGAAGAGCGGGAGCAGCGCGGCCCACACCCAGTTGATGCCGATGATCACGGTTCGGGGCGTCAGGAGGCGGTGCAGCCGGGCGGCCGCGAGCGCGCCCGCCAGGCCTCCGGCGCTGTAGATCCCGAGCTCCGTTCCTGCAGGTCGCGCCGGAGGAAGAGCAGGCTCACCGCGGCGATCAGGTAGGAGATCCCGTCGACCAGAAACGGCAGCGCGCGGTCCACGCCGAAGAGAGCGGCACCGTGAGCAGTGTCAAACCGGCCACGATCTCGCTGGCCAGCAGGATGCGCCAGCGGTCCCAGCGGTCGACGAGCGGCCCGGCCGGCAGGTTCGCGAGCAGGTGCGGCAGCGTCCCGGCGGCGCCGACGAGACCGGCGTCGGCGGGCGAGCCGGTGGTGGTGAGCACGAGCAGCGGGGTGGCGGTGGCGCTGATCTGCGCGCCGAGGCCGGACACCACCTGCCCGCCCCAGAGCAGGGTGAAGTCCCGGTTGCGCCAGAGCGACACGCTCACGCCGGCTCCGCGGGCGTCGGGAACGCGTGGAACAGCACGGTGATCGGGCGGCTGCCCTCGGGCAGGTCGGCGGGGCGCCGGTGCCAGCGGTTGAGGAAGTCGAGGTACTCCGCGCCGAACCGGGCCAGCTCGTCGGCCGTGAGGTGGGTGGTGGCGAACGAGTGCTCGGCCGCCGCGGCGAAGTCGCCGTACGCCGCGCGGTTCGTCAGGTACGCGGTGAGGTCCCGGTCGGCGCGGTCCAGCCACTGGCGGCCGATCCGCTCGACCACGGCCGTCACGTCCGGGTCGCTGAGGTCGCGGGGCAGGCGCAGGTCCTGCGGGACGAACTTCCAGTACTTGCGGCGACCGGCGGACCGCTCGGTGTCCTCCTCGACGAACCCGTATCGCGCCAGCTGCCGCAGGTGGTAACTGGTGGCGCCGCGGTCCGCGCCGAACTCCGCGGCCAGGTCCGCCGAGGTGGCCGGGCCGCGTCGCTGGAGGCGGGTGAGCATGCGCTGGCGGAGCGGGTGGGCGAACGCCTTCAGCGTGTCCACGTCGGACAGCAGGCGCGGCGGGATATCGACCATGATGAGAAGATACGGATGCAAAGGCTTCTTCTCAATAGAACTGTAAAGAATCCTTTCAGCGGGCCGGGAGCAGGATCAGCCCGCAGCGTTTCACCGATCGGCGGCTCGCGCGGTGCGGCGGGTGGCCGCGGCTCGCAGGGCCGGCACCACCCCGCGCGGCAGGAACAGCACGCACCCCACCAGAAGCAGCGCGTACACCGCGTACGACAGCACGCTCGGCGCGTAATCGGGCATGCCCGGCATGGTCCCCAGCGTGTTCAGGACCTGGACCAGCACCACGATCAGCACCGCGCCGACGACCGGGCCGGCGAGCGTTCCGAGGCCGCCGACCACGGCCATCACCACGTACTCGATGGAGAGCAGCACCGGGAACGAGCCGGGCGCCAGATAGCCCAGGTAGAACGCGTAGACCCCACCGGCGAGACCGGCGAACGCGGCCGACAGGGCGAAGACGGTCAGCCGGTAGCCGCCGACCGGGACGCCGCTGGCCGCCGCCGCGATCTCGCTCGTCGCGGCGGCGCGAAGGCCGCGGCCCGGGCGGGAGGAGACCACGTTGCGCGACACGAGCAGGGCGATGGACAGGACCAGGAGCGCCAGGTACGCGTACCCGATGTCGTCCCGCAGCGCGACATCGCCGACCGAGAACCGGGGTATCCCCTGGAGGCCGATCGCGCCGCCCGCCCAGTCGGCCTGCGCGAGCAGGGACAGCAGGATGAGCTGCACCGCCAGGGTGGCGAACGCCAGGTGGTGGCCGCGGAGCCGGAGCAGCGGGAAGCCGATGAGGACCGCCGCCACGGCAGCGACCATCGGTGCGGCGAGCAGGGCCGGCACGGGCGGGACGCCGCGCACCGCCAGCAGGCCTGCGGTGTAGGCGCCGATCGCGTAGAAGGAGGCCTGTCCGAGCGAGACCTGTCCGGCGTACCCCATCAACAGGGAAACCCCGACGGTGACCGCGGCAGCGAGGGTGAGCAGCACGAACGTCGCGAGGTGCCGTTCCGGCAACAGCAGCGGGAGGGCGAGGGCCACACCGGCGGCGACGGCCAGCCTCATGACGCGGTGGCGGGGACGGGACCGCTGCGGGCCGACTGGATGATCATGACGGTGAGCATCAGCACGAGCGCGACCTCCACCTGATAGGCGCCGCCGCCGTACCCCGCGACGAGTGTCTGCGCGACGCCGAGCAGCAGGCCGCCGGCGAGGGCGACGACGGGACGGGTCAGTCCGCCGAGGACGGCCGCGGCGAAACCGTTGACGATCAGGGCCACGTCGCTGTCGAACGTGACCTGCTGGACCGGGGTGGTGAGCACCCCGGCGAGACCGCCGAGCGCGCCGCCGAGGACGAACGCATGGAGGCCCATCCGGCGCACGGAGATGCCGACGACCTGCGCGGCGTACCGGTTGGAGGCGCACGCGGAGAGCGCCTTGCCCAGGTCGGTGCGGCTGAAGAACCACGCCAGGCTGGCGAAGACCGGACCGGTGACGGCGAGGATCAGCAGGTAGTGGGCCTGCAGCCGGGCGCCTGCCACCTCGGCCACGCCGGGCACGCCCGGGTAGGAGCGTGGCTGATCTCCCCAGATCAACACCTCGATCGCGTACGCGAGGACGCCCAGCCCGAGAGTGACGATCAGCGACGTCCCGGGGCTGGTGCCGGGCCGCCCGATCGCGACGACGCCGACGATCAGCCCGGCGGCCGCGCCGAGGAGCACCCCGCCGAGCTCGGCGACCCCGTGCGGCAGGCCGGCGCCGAGCAGTGAGCTGGTCAGCATCGCGGCGAGCACCGCGAACGCGCCCTGCGCGAAGTTGACCACCCGGGTCACCCGATAGATCGCCACGAGCCCGCTGGCGACCAGCGCGAACCCGGCGCCGAGGCCGAGCCCGGTGACCAGGTAGCCGACGAGGTCGCTCATGACGCCGCCACGTGCCCGCCGAGGTACGCGGCCGTCACCCGGGGATCCCGGGCGAGTTCCGCCGAGCGTCCGTGCAGCGCGACGCGGCCCGCCTCCAGCACGTACGCCCGTTCGCACAGCTCCAGGGCGAGGCGCGCGTTCTGCTCGATCAGCAGCACGGCCAGCCCGCGTGACGTGTGCAGCTGCCGGAGATGGCCGACGAGCATCGTCACGACCAGCGGCGCCAGGCCGAGGCTCAGCTCGTCGATCACGAGCACGTCCGGTTTCGCCATCAGCGCCCGCCCGATCGCGACCATCTGCTGCTGCCCGCCGGAGAGCGTCCCGGCCCGCCGCCGCCGGATCCCGCCGAGCTCCGGGAACAGCTCGTAGACGGCGCTCGTGTCCCGGCCGTGCCGCCCGTTGCGCCACCCGCCGAGCCGCAGGTTGTCGTCGACGCTGAGGTCGCCGAACATCTCCCGGCCCTCCGGGACCTGAGCGAGCCGGCCCCGCACGGTGACCGTCCCGGCGTCCGGCCGGAGCAGGCCGGACACCGCCTTGACCAGGGTGGACTTGCCGGCGCCGTTGGCGCCGATCAGCGCCACCATCTCCCCCGCGCCGACCGTGAGGCCGACGCCGTCGAGCGCGGTCGCCCCGGAGTACCGCACGGTCAGCCCGACGACCTCGACGATGTCACTCATGGGCCGCGCCGGTCTTCTCCGTCGTGCCCAGATAGGCCGCGATCACCGCGGGGTCGGCCCGGACCTCGGCCGGCGTCCCCTCGGCGATGACCCGGCCCAGGTCGAGGACGGTGACCCGGTCGGCGAGGCGCATCACGAACGCCACGTCGTGCTCGACGAGCAGCATCGTGAGGCCTTCCGCGCGCAGCTCGCCGATCAGCGCCGCGAGCCGCTCCCGTTCGCCGGCCCGCAACCCGGACGCGGGCTCGTCGAGCAGCAGCAGCTTCGGTTCCGCGCAGAGCGCCCGGGCCAGCTGCAACGCGCGCTGCTGACCGAGCGGCAGCTCCTCGGCGGGCCGGTCCGCCCAGTCGGCGAGGCCGGTCCGGTCCAGGCAGGCCAGCGCGCGGGAGCGGATCAGGCGCTCGTCGCGGCGGTGGGCGGGCAGCCGCAGCGCGCCGGCGAGGAAGCCGGCGCGGGTGGTGGCGTGCGCGCCGACCATCACGTTCTCGCACGCGGTCATCCCGGCGAAGATCCGGGCGGCCTGGAAGACCACGCCGACGCCGAGCCGGGCCCGCCGGTGCGCGGGGAGCCGCTGCACCGGCACGCCGCCGAGGCTGACCGTGCCGGCGTTCGGGGCGAGCTGGCCGCCGATCAGGGCGAACAGCGTCGACTTGCCGGCGCCGTTCGGGCCGATCACGGCCCGCAGCTCGCCCGGCTCGACGGCCAGGCTGACGTCGCGGACGGCGTAGACGCCGCCGAACGCCCGGGAGACACCCTCGACGGCGAGTCTCACGAGAACGCGGCCCTGGAGAACTCGGTGGGCACGAACTTCCCGCCCTCGATCGTGTTGATCGAGATGAAGTCCGTGGTCAGCCCGCTGTGGTCGGTGGCGGAGTAGGCGTAGGTGCCGTTCGGGGTGGTCAGCGTCAGCGATTCCAGGGCGTCCCGGACCTTGACCCGGTCGGTGCCGCCGGCCTTCTCGATGGCGGCGGCGAGCAGTTTCACGCCGCTGTAGCCGTCCTGCGCGAACTGCGGCGGCGGGTATCCGTGTGCCGCCTGGAAGGACGTGGTGAGCTCGTCGACCGCGGTCTTCAGCTCACCCGCCGGCAGGTACGAGCCGACCACGCCGACGGAACTGGCGATCTGCACACCCTCGGCGGCCGGTCCGGCCGGGTCGAGGAACAACTTGCTCGCCTGCGAGCCGGTCAGCATCAGCGGGATGTCCAGGCCCTGTGCCGCGTACTGCTTGGTGAACGCGACGCCGGGCGCGCCGGTGCCCCAGAACATCAGGGCCTGGGCGTCCGAGGCCCGCACGTGGGTGAAGACCGCGCCGAACTCGGTCGCCGTGGTCTGGAACTCCTCCACCGGGCCGAGCGTGACGCCGTACTGCTGCGCCTTGGCCTGCAGACCCTTGGCGCCGGCGACCGCGTAACTGCTCTTCGTGTCGTACGCGACGGCGAGCTTTGTGATCTTGCTGGCCTGGTAGTACTTCAGCGCCGCCTCGGCGTAGGTCGCTGAGGTGGCCGGCACGACGAAGACGTACGGATGAATGGGGTTGATCTGCTCGTCGGCCGGGGTGAGCGAGACGTAGGGGATCTCCTCGCGGTCGACGAGCGGGATGGTCGCGAGCGCGGAGTTGCTGAACGGCGACCCGATGATCGCGTCGGAGTCCTCCTTGAGCTCGTTGAAGGCCAGGACGGACTGGTCAGGGAGGCTCTTGTCGTCACGGACGGTCAGCTCGATCGACCGGCCGCCCAGGCCGCCGGCCGCGTTGATCTTGTCGACGGCGAGCGCGACGGACTTCTGGTTCTCGGTGCCGAGCGGTGAGTAGTTGCCGGTGAGCGAGACGATCTGGCCGATCCGGATCGGATCGTCGCCGCCGTCGCCGCCGGAGGCGCCGCAGCCGGCCAGCGAGACGGCAAGGACGAGGACGAGGGCTCTTCGCACGATGTACCTCCTCAGCATCATTTCCGAGGGGTTACGAGACATCGAAGTTAGGCTCTCTCTACACGGCCGTCAATATTTTGCCTAATATCTTCGCCATGCCGCCTCTTCGGCCCCAGACATTGATGTTCATGCTGCTCGGGGACTTCGTCCTCGACCAGGACGTCTGCGTCTTCTCGGGCAGCGTGATCGACGTGTTCGACCGGCTCGGCATCTCGTCGCACGCGACCCGCTCGACGCTGGCCCGGATGGTGAACCGCGGGCTGCTGCGCCGCCAGCGCGACGGCCGGCGGATGTACTTCGGACTCACCGAACGGTCCACCGCGATCCTGCACGACGGGCGGACGCGGATCTGGCGTACCGGCGCGGTCAACGACGCGTGGGACGGCGACTGGACGCTGCTCTGCTTCTCACTGCCCGAATCATGGCAGCGGCAACGCCACGACCTGCGGTCCCAGCTGGCCTGGGCGGGATTCGGACCGCTGCAGGGCGGCCTGTGGATCGCGCCCGGCACGGTGCCGGCGCAGGACATCGTGACCGGCCTGGGCCTCTCCGCCCACGCGCGCGTGTTCCACGCGCGCGCCGACTCGCTCACCGACATCGCCGGGATGGTCCGGGACGCGTACGACCTCACGGGTCTCGCCGCCCGCTACGCCGAGTTCCTGTCCCGCTGGGACGGCCCGGCGCCGTTCGCGGACCCCCTGGCCGCCCGCCTCAGCCTGATCGCCGAGTGGCTCGGCGCGATCCGCCGCGACCCGCGTCTCCCGGTCGAGCACCTGCCGCCGGACTGGCCGGCGGCACGGGCCCAGAAACTCTTCCAGGGTCTGGAGTCGGCACTGATCGAGCCGTCCCGGGAGATCGCCGGCCGTTTGCTGGACCTGATCCCGGACACCGCCCGCTGACTCGGGCCCCCGAAATCCGGGGGCGTGGGCTTGCGGATCCAGGGCGCGGGCTCGCCGGATCCGGGGCGCGGGCTCGCGGGCGGGTCCCACGGTTCGAGCCGGTCCGCGGGTCCAGCGGTTCAAGCGTGCTGGCCGGCCGGGTCCGACGGGTCGGGCCGTTGACGGCACCTGTTCAGGCTCGGTGAGGGCACACGCAACGTCAGCGTGCGCTTTCATCCACGCCAGGGAGCCTGTTGCTTTTTGGCTACGGTGGTTACGGGTGACTAGCCACTTTGATCCATGTTTGTGATCATTTAGGGGTGGCGAAGTGGTA
>NZ_JBEZZR010000037.1:0-95739 GCF_040639325.1 Actinoplanes sp. NPDC023936
CCCTACGGGCCGCCCCAGCGGCAGCCCACCACCCACCCGAACCGAATCACCAGCCACTGCCCACGAGCAGCCAACCCCAAAAACCAACAGGCTCCTCGGCCGGGATCTTGGCGACTGGTGCCCGCAGGCTGACCCTGAGTTGCCAAGATCGCGTCGGGGGCGCGGGCGGCAACGCGGCGAGGCGGCGGCGGGCGGCGGGCAGCGGGCGGCAGCGGGCGGCGGGCAGCGGGCAGCGGGCGGCGGGCGGCGGGCCGGGGTGGTGGGGCGTTGTGGCGGCTTCTGGGGCGGCTGAACCCCCGTACGGTAAATTTTTTGATCTTGTTTCCTGCGTAACGACGGCGTTTCGCCGCGTCACCGAGACTGACCGAACGGACTAGCTTGCGTCGGCCTTTCGGTCGGCTGCGGCATCACGTTCGGTGGATGACAAAACGGGCGTAACCGGTACATGTGATGGCGGACACATCGTAAGGGTTATTTGCTGATTGATGGACGTCATCCACCCTCCCCGAAACATCAGTTCATTACCCCAGCTCAGGTAACGGTTTGAAAACTTCACCCAACTGCTTGACATGAAGGGGCGGTTAGTAAGAACTTTTACCGCGACAGTAAACAGTCCTTCCTGAAAGGGTGTCCGATGGCTGAGCCGAAGATGGACGGCACCGCGTGGACCGCGGTCGCCGACTCGTCGGTTCGCGACAAGGCCGCCCTGAACGGGAGCCCGGAGATCGCGACCGTGCGAGAGGACATGCAGGCGCACGGTGTGTTGCTGCGGGTCCGGACGCTGCTGCCGGAGTTCACCGGCGCGCTGCAGCGGGTGGCCGAGCAGGTGCTCAGCGACCCGGCCGCCGCCTCCCGGGCGACGATCGTCGAGCTGGCCGAGCGCAGCGGCACCTCGCCCGCGACGATCACCCGGTTCTGCCGGGCGGTCGGTTTCGATGGGTACGCGGACCTTCGCCTCGGCATCGCGGCGGAGACCGGCCGGGCGCGATCGGCCGGCTGGACCGTCGACATCGGTCGCGAGATCCAGCCGAACGATCCGCTCGAGCGGGTCCTCGGTCAGATCATGGCGGCCGACACGCGGGCCATGCACGACACCGCCTCGCTGCTGGATCTGGGTGAGGTGGAGCGGGCCGCGGTGGCGATCGCCGCCGCGCCGCGTGTGAACATCTTCGGCGCCAGCGGCTCCGCGCTGGTCGGCGAGGAGATGCAGTTCAGTCTGCACCGCATCGGCATCCCGGTGTGGGCCTGGACCGACGTGCACAACGGTCTGGCCAGCGCCGCGTTGTCCCGGCCCGGCGACGTCGCGCTCGGCATCTCGCACAGTGGCGAGACCGGCGAGACGATCGAGCTGCTCGCGGAAGCGAACAGCCGGGGCGCCACCACGATCGCGCTCACCAGCTTCCCGCGCTCACCGCTGGCCGAGCTCGCCGACATCGTCCTGCTCACCGCCACCCAGGCGACGACCTTCCGGCCGGACGCGCTCAGCGCGCGGCACCCGCAACTGGTCGTCCTCGATCTGCTCTATGTCGCCGTCGCGCAGCGGACTCACGAGCGTTCGCACGCCGCGTTCCAGCGCACCGCCAAGGCGGTGCACGGACACAAGGCCGCGCAAGAAAGCTGAACGTCTTTCTCAAGAATTGAATCCCCTCGGGAGGAAAAGTGAAGCGCAAGTTTGCGGTAGCCGCGGCCCTCGCCGCGACGCTGCTCGGTGCCGCCGCGTGCGGTGGCGGCGGTAGTGAGGACGAGGCCGCCACCTCGGCGACCGGCGCCGTCGACGGCAAGGGCAAGACCCTCAAGGTCTGGCTCATGGTCGACGCCGAGACGGCCTGGAAGGGTGTCGTCGAGGACGCCAGCAAGCGGTTCACCGAGGCCACCGGCGCTCAGGTGAACGTCGAGTACCAGCAGTGGGCGAACCACCTCACCAAGCTGGACGCGACACTGGCCGGCACCGACGTCCCGGACGTGGTCGAGCTCGGCAACACCGAGTTCTCCAAGTACGTCTTCAACGGTGGGTTCGCGGAGCTCAACAAGGGTGACTTCGAGAACTCCGACACCTGGCTGACGGGCCTCTCCGGCGCGTGTGAGCTGGACGGCAAGACGTTCTGCGTGCCCTACTACGCCGGTGCCCGGGTGCTGATCTACCGCACCGACCTCTTCAAGAGCGCCGGCATCACCGAGGCGCCGAAGACCTACGCGGACTTCGTCTCCGCCGCTGACAAGCTGCAGACGGCGAACGCGAAGGACAGCAAGTTCAGCGCGTTCTACATGCCGGGCCAGTACTGGTACGCCGCGATGTCCTGGGTGAAGTCGAAGGGCGGCGAGATCGCCACCAAGGACGGCGACAAGTGGGTCGGCCAGCTCTCCTCGCCGGCCTCGCAGCAGGGCCTGCAGGAATGGGTGGACGTCACCAAGAAGTACTCGAAGGCCGACGTCACCAAGAACGAGAACGAGCAGGCCGGCATCTTCGCGCAGGGCTCGGCCGGCATGTTCTACGGCAACGGCTGGGAGCAGGGCGTGGCCGAGGAGGTCCGCAAGGACCCGAACGACCCGAACTCGGAGCTCGTCCCGACCAAGGTCAAGGGCAAGCTGGCCGCCGCGCCGATGCCGGAGATCCCGTCCTTCCTCGGTGGCTCGAACCTCGGCGTGACCCAGAAGAGCGCCAACAAGGAGCTCGCCGCTCAGTGGATCAAGGCCTTCACCGACAGCAAGTCGATGGAGGGCCTGATCAAGGCCAACGCGCTGCCGAACTCGACCGCGCTGCTGGACAAGGCCGCCGAGAACCCGGCGATCAAGAACCCGGCGCTCGCGGCGAAGTCCAGCTGGTTCCCGCCGAACGCCGAGAAGTGGGCCGACGTCGAGAAGGCCAGCATCCTGCAGACCATGCTGACCGACATCCTGACCGGTAAGAAGACGGTCGCCGACGGCGCCAAGTGGGCCGACGAGCAGATCAACGCCACGCTCAACGAGGCCTGATTCGCCGTGCCGCCCGCGGTGCCTACCGCGGGCGGCACGCCCAGGAGGGATCACTGATGTACGCCGTCGACACCCCGCCCCGGACGTCGGATCCGGCCCCGCAGCCGGCGCCGAAGAAGGTCAACCGGGTCCGCCGCCGCAGCCAGCGTGAGGCTCGGACAGCGTGGCTGCTCTCCCTGCCCACCCTGCTGATCCTCGCCGGTCTGCTGGCCTACCCGCTCTACCGCATGATCGTTCTGTCCTTCCAGAACATGCGGCTGCGGGAGCTGATCACCGGCCTGACCCCGCCGTGGGTCGGCTTCGACCAGTACTCGAAGGCGCTGACCGACAGCGTCTTCTGGGGTGTCGTGGCGCGTACCGCGGCCTTCACGGTCGTCTCGGTCACCATCTCGGTGCTGCTGGGCCTCGGCATCGCGCTGCTCATGCGCCGGGTGCACAGCAAGGTCCGGCTGTTCATGATGATCGCGATGATGTTCGTCTGGGCGCTGCCGGCCCTGGTCGCGGCGCAGGCGTTCCGCTGGATCACCGACTCGGACTTCGGCATCCTGAACTACCTGATCGACAAGATCCCCGGGGTGGACTTCGCGAACCACAGCTGGTTCGTCAACCCGTGGGAGGGCTGGGCGGTGATCACCACGCTGGTGGTCTGGGCCGGCATCCCGTTCCTCGCGATCTCGCTGAGCGCCGGGCTCACCCAGGTGCCGAAGGAGCTGCTCGAAGCGGCCACCGTGGACGGCGCCTCGGCCTGGCAGTCGCTGCGCAACATCACGCTGCCGATCCTCAAGCCGCTGCTCACGATCGTCACGACGCTCTCGGTGATCTGGAACTTCGGGCTCTTCACCCAGAACTGGGCGCTGCGCGACGGTCATCCCGAGCCGGTCTACCAGACTCTGGCGACGTTCTCGTACACGCAGGCGTTCGGTCAGTCCCGGTACAGCTACGGCTCGGCGATCTCGGTGATCACCGTGCTGCTGATGCTCGGCGTGATGGCGTTCTACATCCGCCAGATGTTCAAGATCGGAGAGGTGGACTGATGGCTCGCCACGACGAAGGCGTCGTCACCGTCGGACGCAGCCGGGCCGGCACGATCGCCGCGAACACCACCGGCATCATCTTCGGCCTGTTCATGCTCTTCCCGGTGTACTGGGTGCTGAACACCGCGTTCAAGCCGGAGAGCGAGGTCAAGAGCTTCACCCCGACCTTCCTGCCGATCAATCCGACCCTGGACAACTTCAAGTCGGCGCTGGGGGAGGAGCTCTTCCTGCCCGCGATGGTCAACGGCTTGATCATCACGGCCATGGCGGTCGCCGCGGCGCTCGTCGTCGGCTTCCTGGCGGCGCTCGCGATCGCCCGGTTCAGCTTCTACGGGCGGAAGGCGATTATTTTGGTCGTCCTGGCGGTGCAGCTGGTGCCGTTCCTGGCGCTGCTCATCCCGCTCTTCCTGATGCTCCAGCGGGCGGAGCTGACGAACACTCTGCCCGGGGTCGCGCTGGTCTACCTGGTGCTGCTGCTGCCGTACACGGTGTGGACGTTGCGTGGTTTCATCTCCGGCATCCCGCGGGAGCTGGACGAGGCCGCGATGATCGACGGCTGCACCCGGGCCCAGGTGTTCTGGAAGATCATCCTGCCGCTCACCGGTCCCGGTTTGGTGGCAACCTCGGTCTACGGGTTCATCCAGGCGTGGAATGAGTTCATCATCATCAACACGTTGAACAGCCCGGAAAAACAGAACCTGATGGCCTGGTTGCTCTACAACCAGACCGAACGCGGTACCGCCTGGGGCCCCCTCATGGCCGGTGCGATCATCACGTCGATCCCCGTCGTGATCTTCTTCCTGCTCATCCAGCGCAACATCGCCACCGGTCTGACCGCCGGCGCGGTCAAAGGTTGATTCTCTGAAAGGGACAAAGATGTCTGAGATAACGTCCTCCGAACTGGACCGCCGTACCCTGCTGCGCCGCGCCGCAGCGGTCGGTCTGGCCGCCACCCCCGCCGTGGGCATGCTCAGCGCCTGCGTCGGCGGTTCCGGCGACGACGCCGCACCCGCGCAGGCCACGGGCGAGAAGTCGGCGGAGAACCCGCTCGGCGTCGACCCGAAGACCGGCATCGAGATCATCATCTTCGACGGCGGCCTCGGCACGAAGTACGCGACCGACGTGGACACCCCGCTGTACAACAAGAAGTGGCCGGACTCCAAGGTGACGTACTCCGCCACCCAGGAGGTCTCCACCGTCGTCCAGCCCCGGATCAACGCCGGCGACGCGCCCGACATGATCAACAACTCGGGCTCGAAGCTGATGGACTTCGGCGCTGTCGTCAACGCCGGTCAGGCGCAGGACCTCACCGAGCTGTTCGCCGCCCCGTCCTGGGACATCGCCGGCAAGACCGTCGCCGAGACGCTGGTGCCGGGCGCCATCGAGCAGGGCACGTACAACGGCAAGCCGTACGCGGTGAACTACGCGTACACGGTCTTCGGCCTCTGGTACAACAAGGCGCTGTTCACCAAGAACGGCTGGGTCGTGCCGGAGACCTGGGCCGACTTCACCGCCCTGCTCGACAAGATCAAGGCGGCCGGCATCACGCCGTACGGCTACGCCGGCGCGAACGCGTCGTACTACCAGGTCCGGGCCATCCTGACCAGTGCCGGCAAGATCGGTGGCGAGCAGGTCCTCAAGGACATCGACAACCTGAAGGCCGGCGCCTGGACGAACGACGCGATCGTCAAGGCCGCCGCCGCGTGGGCCGAGGTCGGCAAGAACTACCTGGACAAGAGCTTCCTCGGCCTCAAGCACACCGAGATCCAGCTCCGCCAGAACCAGGACAAGCTGGCGTTCTACCCGTGCGGGTCCTGGCTGGAGAACGAGCAGGCCAAGGACACCCCGCCGGGCTTCGAGTACGCGGTTGCCCCGTACCCGAGCGTGACCTCCGCCGACGCGCTCCCGGCCGCCGCCCTCAACGCCGCGGCCGGTGAGATCTACTTCGTCGCCGCCAAAGGCAAGAACCCGCGCGGTGGCATGGAGTACCTGCGAACGATGCTCTCCAAGGAGGCGGCGCTGGGCTTCACCAAGCTCACCAAGTCGCTTACCGTGGTGGCGGGCGCGGCCGACGGTGTCACCATCTCGCCCGGTCTGACCAGCGCGAACGAGGCCGTCGGCAAGGCCGGCAAGGACATCTTCATGGGCTACCTGTTCGACACCTGGTACAAGAAGCTCGACGACGAGTCCCGCGCCGCCGCGAACGACCTGATGTTCAAGGACTACGACGCGCAGAAGTTCGCGGAGCGGATGGAGGCCGCCGCGCAGGCGGTGGCCGCGGACTCCTCGGTCACCAAGTTCACCCGCAGCTGAGTAGTTAGGCAGGCGCGCACCATGCGGCACGGCAAGTATCCCTTCATCATCGGCTTCCTTGCCGTGCCCGTGGCGCTCTACGGCACCTTCGTCGTCGCGGCATACATCCAGACGTTCCAGCTGGCCTTCACCAACTGGTCCGGGCTGGGGCCGATCAAGTACGTCGGCTTCGACAACTTCGAGCGGCTGTGGAACGACGACCTGTTCTGGCGGTCCGTCGGGCACAACCTCTACCTGCTGATCCTGTTGCCGATCATCACGATCGCGATCGCGCTGGTCTTCGCGTTCCTGCTGAACGCGGGCGGCGGCTCGCACGGTGGCAAGACCCGCGGCATCATGGGTTCCAAGGTCTACCGGGTGATCTTCTTCTTCCCGCAGCTGATGGCGCTCGCCATCGTCGCGGTGATCTTCGGCCGGGTGTTCTCCACGGACGAGAGCGGCATGCTCAACGGCCTCTTCCCGGACTCCTGGTCCCCGTGGCTGTTCCTGGCCGACGAGCAGTGGGCGCTGACCTGCATCCTCGCCGTCATGGTGTGGCAGGCGGTCGGCTTCTACGTGGTGCTGTTCTCGGCCGGCATGGGTTCGATCGAGCAGGAGGTCTACGAGGCCGCGGCGCTGGACGGCGCGAACCGGATCACCCTGTTCTTCAAGATCACGATCCCGCTGCTCTGGAGCACCCTCCAGGTCGCCTGGGTCTACCTCGGCATCGCGGCGTTCGACGCGTTCGCCCTGGTCAACATCATGTCGGTGGACCGTGGCGGTCCGGACGGCGCGACCTCGGTGCTGTCCATGATGATCTACCGGAACGCCTTCGAGTACTCGCAGGCCGGATACGCCTCCGCCCTCGGCGTGGCGCTCTTCTTCCTGACCCTGACCTTCGCCGCGCTGACCCTGCGGGTCACCCGGCGGGAAGCGCACTGAGGTTCACCGATGACGACTACCGCTGCTCCCGTCGCTGAGGTTGCTCCGCCGCAGGTGCAAGAGAAGAAGCGCGAGATAAACGCGCTCAACGGACTTGCTCATGTCGCCCTTTTCGCGTGGGCGGTCGCGACGGCCGGTCCACTGATCTGGGTGCTTCTCGCCTCGTTCAAGAGCAACACGGAGATCTTCCTCGGCAAGCCGTTCGCGCTGCCGTCGTCGTTCTCGTTCGACACCTATGTGAGCGCCTGGAACGAGGCCAACATCGGGCAGTACTTCCTGAACAGCGTCTTCGTCGTCGCGATCAGCACGGCCGGGACGATGCTGTTCGGCTCGATGGCGGCGTACGTGCTGGCCCGGTACCGATTCCGGGGCAACCGGTTCCTCTACTACCTGTTCGTCTCCGGCCTGGCGTTCCCCACGTTCATGGCGATCACCCCGCTCTTCTTCATCCTCAAGAACCTCGGGCTGATCAACACGTTCACCGGCCTGATCCTGGTGTACATCGCGTACTCGCTGCCGTTCACCGTCTTCTTCCTGGCCGCGTTCTTCAAGTCGCTGCCGCACGAGATCGACGAGGCGGCGACCGTCGACGGCGCGTCGCACACCCGGAAGTTCTTCCAGATCATGATGCCGATGGCGAAGTCCGGCCTGATCAGCATCACGATCTTCAACATCGTCGGGCAGTGGAACCAGTACCTGCTGCCGGTCGCGATCATGCAGGGCGCCGGCGCCGACTCGAAGTGGGTGCTCACCCAGGGCATCGCGAACATCAGCGTGCAGGCCGGTTACCACGCCGAGTGGTCAACGCTCTTCGCGGCGCTCACCCTGACGATCCTGCCGATGATCGTGGTCTATGCGATCTTCCAGCGGCAGATCCAGGCGGGTCTGACCGCGGGCGCGGTCAAGTAAGAAGTTGTCGTACCGCGGGCGCAGAATGACGGCGTGCTGGTAGCGGTACTCCCTGACGGTCGGCTGCAGGACCTGCGTGCCGACGGCGGGCCGGCCGGACCACCTCACCAGGTGGCCGACCTGCCCGCGACCATTGCTGCCCGGGAGGCCGCGGACCAGCCACGCTGGGTCTGGCCGTCCACCGCCGGCATCTATCCGGCGCTGCTGCGCGCCGGTGTCCGGGTGGCCCGCTGCCACGATCTGGAGCTCACCGAGGCTCTGCTGCTCGGGCACGCGGGGCGCTGGGGCGAGCCACGGGGGGTCGCCGCGGCGATTGCCCGCATCCGCGGCCTCCCGGCGCCCCCCGATCCGCCGCGTCCCGACGCCGAACCGCCGGGTTTCGCCCAGGCCGCCCTCTTCGAGACAGCCTCGGCCCCGATTGTGGAAATTCAAGACCTTCTTGAGGTGTACGGGGCGCAGCAGCGCCGGATCGCCGAAACTGATCACCCCGGCCGGTTCCGGATGCTCGTCGCCGCCGAGTCGGCCGGCGCCCTCACGGCTGCCGAGATGGGGCACACCGGGCTGCCGTGGCGTGCCGACATCCACGACGAGCTGCTGCGTGAGCTGCTCGGCGCGCCGCAGCCGGTCGGCCCGCCCCGGCGCCTCGCCGAGCTGACCGCCGAGATCAACGCGGCGTTCGGGGTGCGTGGCCTGCACCCGGACTCGCCGGCCGAGGTGGTGAAAGCCTTCGCCCGGGCCGGCATCCACGTGCCGAACACGCGCCGCTGGGTGCTGCGCGGCGTCGATCATCCGGCGGTCGCGCCGCTGCTGGAGTTCAAGGAGCTCTACCGGATCTGGACCGCGCACGGCTGGTCCTGGTGCGACGCCTGGGTGCGCGACGGCCGTTTCCGCCCGGAGTACGTCGCCGGCGGTGTCGTCTCCGGCCGCTGGGCGACCCGTGGCGGCGGCGCGCTGCAGGTCCCCAAGGTCGTCCGCCGGGCCGTGATGGCCGACCCGGGCTGGCAGTTCGTGGTCGCCGACGCCGGTCAGCTCGAGCCCCGCGTCCTGGCCGCCGTCTCCGGCGACTCCCGGCTGGCCCGCGCGGCGGCCGCCGGTGACCTCTACGCGGCGCTCGCCGCCGACTCCTTCAACGGCGACCGGGGCAAGGCGAAGATCGCGCTGCTCGGTGCCATGTACGGGCAGACCGGCGGGGATGCCATTCCGGCGCTCGCGGTGTTGCGGCGGCACTATCCGGTGGCTTTCGAATATGTCGAAGCGGCTGCTCGGACCGGCGAGAGCGGGGGTCTTGTCCGCTCGTGGCTGGGGCGGACGTGTCCTCCCGCTCACGTGGCTCGCGATGCGGGCCTCGACCCACCGGATGACGTCGCGCCGCCACCGGGGCGGGCACGCGGGCGATTTACCCGAAATTTCGTGATTCAGGCGACGGCGGCGGAGTGGGCGCTGGTGTTGCTCGCCCTGCTCCGGACGGCCCTGTCGGATATGTCAGCCGAATTGGTGCTTTTCGTGCACGACGAGGTCGTGGTGCACTGCCCCGAGTCGCAGTCCGCTGCCGTTGTCGAGGCGGTGCAGGAGTGCGCCGCCCGGGCCGGCCGGATGCTCTTCGGCGACACATCGGTCCGTTTTCCCCTGGACGTCTCAGTGGTTGGTGCCTACGCCGACGCGAAGTGAAGAAGTGGGTATCGTGGAGTCTCCGGCCGAGAGGCGCTGCAGCGGGCCACCCGTCACGCTCGACCGGTGATCCACCCCGAAACAAGGGCGCCTCCGACTTTCCTCGGAGGTGTGTACCCCGTGACTTCCACCGTCACCACGCTGCGCGAGTTGCTCGCCGAGCGGATCCTGGTGCTCGACGGCGCCTGGGGCACGATGCTGCAGGGCGCCAAGCTCACCCCGGCCGACTACCGCAACGAGCTGATCCCGGCGGACCACCCCAAGGACGTCACGGGCGACCCCGACCTGCTGATCCTCACCCGGCCGGACGTCATCCTCGACGTGCACCGGCAATATCTCGCGGCCGGCGCGGACATCACCACCACCAACACGTTCACCGCGACGAGCATCGCCCAGGCCGACTACGGCCTGGAGCACCTGGTCCGCGAGATGAACGTGCAGGGCGCCCGGCTGGCCCGGCAGGCCGCCGACGAGGCCACCGCGCGGGACGGCAAGCCCCGGTTCGTCGCCGGCTCGGTCGGCCCGCTCAACGTCACGCTCTCGCTGTCGCCGAAGGTGGAGGACCCGGCGTACCGTGCGGTCACCTTCGACCAGGTCAAGGCGACCTACGCGGAGCAGATCGCGGCGCTCGCCGAGGGCGGAGTCGACCTGCTGCTGGTCGAGACGATCTTCGACACGCTCAACGCGAAGGCGGCCATCGCGGCTGCTCACGAGGTCGCTCCGGACCTGCCTCTCTGGATCTCCGTGACGATTGTCGACCTCTCCGGGCGTACCCTGTCGGGTCAGACGGTCGAAGCGTTCTGGCGCTCGATCGAGCGCGCGAAACCGCTGGTCGTCGGCGTGAACTGCTCGCTCGGTGCGACCGAGATGCGCCCGCACGTCACCGATCTCGCCCGGCTCTCCGACGTGTACGTGGCCTCGCACCCGAACGCCGGCCTGCCCAACGCGTTCGGCGGCTACGACGAGACCCCGGCCGAGACCAGCGCCCTGGTCGCCGGCTTCGCCTCGGACGGCCTGGTCAACATCGTCGGCGGCTGCTGCGGCACCACCCCGGCGCACATCGGCGCGATCGCCACAGCGGTGGCCGGCATGACGCCGCGGGTGATCGACCCGCCCGCCCCGACGACCCGGTTCTCCGGCCTGGAGCCGTTCGAGATCGGCCCGGACACCGGCTTCGTGATGATCGGCGAGCGGACCAACGTGACCGGCTCCGCCAAGTTCCGCCGGCTCATCGAGGCGGGCGACCACCAGGCCGCCGTCGACGTGGCCCTGGAGCAGGTCCGCGGCGGCGCCAACCTGCTCGACGTCAACATGGACGCCGACCTGCTCGACAGCGAGCAGGCGATGACCACGTTCCTCAACCTGATCGCGACCGAGCCCGAGGTGGCCCGGATCCCGATCATGATCGACAGCTCGAAGTGGAGCGTGCTGGAGGCCGGCCTCAAGTGCGTGCAGGGCAAGGGCGTGGTCAACTCGATCAGCCTGAAAGAGGGCGTTGATCAGTTTTTGTCGCAGGCGCGCCGCATCCGTGACTTCGGCGCGGGCGTCGTCGTGATGGCCTTCGACGAGCAGGGCCAGGCCGACACCGCGGATCGCAAGGTGGAGATCTGCGGGCGGGCCTACGACTTGCTGGTCGAGGACGGCTTCGACCCCAACGACATCATCTTCGACCCGAACGTGCTCGCCGTCGCGACGGGCATCGCCGAGCACAACGGGTACGCGAGGGCGTTCATCGACGCCCTCCCGCGGATCAACCAGCGCTGCCCGGGCGCCCGCACCAGCGGGGGCATCTCCAACCTGTCGTTCGCGTTCCGCGGCAACGACGTGGTCCGTGAGGCCATGCACTCGGCGTTCCTGTTCCACGCCGTCAAGGCCGGCCTGGACATGGGCATCGTGAACGCCGGCCAGCTCGCCGTCTACCAGGACATCCCCGCCGAACTGCTGGAACTCGTCGAGGACGTGCTCTTCGACCGCCGCGAGGACGCCACCGACCGGCTCGTCACCTTCGCCTCCACGGTCACCGGCAGCGGCGCCAAGCGGGAGGTCGACCTCTCCTGGCGGGAGGCCCCGGTCAGCGAGCGGCTCACGCACGCGCTGGTGCACGGCATCGTCGACTTCATCGAGGCGGACACCGAGGAGGCCCGTCAGGAGCTGCCCAAGCCGCTCGACGTGATCGAGGGCCCGCTGATGGACGGCATGAAGGTGGTCGGCGACCTCTTCGGCTCCGGCAAGATGTTCCTTCCCCAGGTCGTCAAGAGCGCCCGGGTGATGAAGCGGTCGGTCGCCTACCTCGAGCCGTACATGGAGGCCGAGAAGGAGCAGGCCCGCCTCGAGGGCCGCATCGACCCGGGCCGTGGCCAGGGGAAGGTCGTGCTCGCCACGGTCAAGGGCGACGTGCACGACATCGGCAAGAACATCGTCGGCGTCGTGCTCGGCTGCAACAACTACGAGGTGATCGACCTCGGCGTGATGGTCCCGGCCGCGAAGATCCTGGAGACCGCGATCGCCGAGAACGCCGACGTGGTGGGCCTGTCCGGCCTGATCACCCCGTCGCTTGACGAGATGGTCGCGGTCGGCGCCGAGATGCAGCGCCGCGGGATGAACCTGCCGCTGCTGATCGGCGGCGCGACCACGTCGAAGCAGCACACCGCGGTGCGGATCGCCCCGGCGTACGAAGGCTCCACGATCCACGTGCTGGACGCGTCCCGGGTCGTCGGCGTGGTCTCCAACCTGCTCGACCCGGCCCGGGCCAAGACCCTCGACGAGGACAACCGGATCGAGCAGGAGCGGCTGCGGGTGCAGCACGAGCAGCGGCACTCCCAGCCACTGCTCACCCTCGCGGCGGCGCGGGCCAACCGCGAGTCGGTCGAGTTCAGCGAGCTGCCCACACCGGCCTTCACCGGGGTACGGGAGGTGGCGCCCCCGATCGCCGAACTCCGCCAGATGATCGACTGGCAGTTCCTGTTCCTGGCCTGGGAGCTGAAGGGCAAGTACCCCGCGATCCTCGATCAGCCGGTCGCCCGGGAACTGTTCGACGACGCCAACACGATGCTCGACCAGATCATCGCCGACGGCTCGTTCCAGGCCCGCGGCCGGTACGGTTTCTGGCCCGCCCACGCCGACGGCGACGACATCATCCTGGAGAACGGCTACTCGTTCCCGATGCTCCGCCAGCAGACCGAGAAGCCGGCCGGCCGCGCGAACCGCTGCCTCGCCGACTACATCGCCCCGGCCGGCGCGGGCTCGCGTGATCATCTGGGCGGTTTCGCGGTCGCCATCCACGGCGCCGACGAACTGGCCCACCGCTACGAGGCCGAACAGGACGACTACCGGGCCATCATGGTGAAGGCCCTCGCCGACCGTCTCGCCGAGGCGTTCGCCGAGTACCTGCACCTGAAGGCCCGCCGCGAGTGGTTCGAGCCGGACGCCGAGCCGAAGCTGGAGGACCTGCACGCCGAACGGTTCCGGGGCATCCGCCCGGCCCTGGGTTACCCGGCGTGCCCCGACCACAGCGAGAAGAAGGATCTCTTCAAGCTGCTCGGCACCGAGGCGATCGGCGTGCACCTGACCGAGTCCTACGCCATGACCCCGGCAGCGGCGGTGAGCGGCCTGATCTTCGCCCACCCCGACGCGCGCTACTTCACTGTCGGCCGTCTGGGCAAGGATCAGATCGAGGACTACGCCACCCGCCGCGGCCTCCCGGTCGCCGAGGTGGAGCGCTGGCTGCGGCCGAACCTCGCCTACAACATCGACTGACCCGCGTCCGGCGTGTGGAGGTGGGGCGATCCACACCTCATCCTCCACACGCTCGCTGCGCTGGGTACCGGCCGGAGTGTGGAGTGGAGGCACGGCTCGCCACGGTCGCGTAGTCGAGGGGTTCCGCCGCGGGTTGGGCGGCTCGGCTGGGTTTGGCGGCTCGGCTGGGTTTGACGGCTCGGCTGGGTTTGGCGGCTCGGCTGGGTTTGACGGCCGTATCTGCGGGTCGCCGCCGGGCGAGCCGTAGCTGGCGCAGCTGGTCAGGCCTTGATCCCCGGACTGGGCTACGGCGGGGCCCGGCGAACCGTCCAAGATCGGCCGAGCGAGGGTGGACGAGGACGCACACAACGGCTCCGTGTGCCTTCACCCGTGCCGGGGCGAGGGTACCGGCACACGGACGGCTTCTGTGCGACCTCACCCACGCCGACACGGGCTTGTGTGCGCTTCCGCCCGCGTTCGTGACGCTATCGATCACTCGAGCGGATGCTGCCGCCGGGCGAAAGCCGTCAACCACGTGGCCTTGCACGATTCGCGCCTCAAACTCCACACGTAACGCTGAGCGCACGCGACCGTGTGGGATTGAGGCACGATTCGTGCTCTAAACCCTGATGTAGGAGCGGGCGCGGGTCAGCGACTGGCCCAGACGTCGAGGTTGAGGCGTTCGAGGACGCCGGGCACGAAGAGGCCGGCGATCGACAACAGTGAGATCAGGGTGAACGCCGTGCGCAGGACGATGACCTCGACCTTGCCGCCGACCTTGACCGCCATGCTGTTCGGGATGCCGATCATGCGCCACATGCGACGGTTGATCGGAATCGGCCAGAGGATGGGCACGCCGTTCTTGGTGATCATGTCGCCGAGAATGTGGACCACACACCCGATGGCCACCGCCAGGCCCAGTAGCGGATAGCCCCGATCGCCGGGCAGGTTCGCCGCGGTGAACCAGGCGATGACCGCCGAGCAGAGCGTGACGATGACCCAGCCGGCGCGCTCGGCCCACTCGTCGAAGAGGCCCCGCAGCGCCAGGCCGGCCATGAAGAAGACGATGCCGACGACCGCCCACTTCCCGTAGGTGGACGCCAGCGCCGTGGTACCCCACCCGATCAGCGCGCAGAACGGCAGCGTGTGAGTGAACGTGCGGTGCCCGTTGTCACGCCGCGGGTCACGGCTCAGCTTCGTCGCCGTGTAGACGCCGAGAGAGAACTTCTCGACCACCTCGGCGACGAAGAGCGAGGCGACGCCGAACGTGCGGGCAACCGTCGCGCCGCCCTGGTTGCGGGTGACCTTTCCGGACATGTCCAGGTCGGGCAGGAGCGCGCCGCCGGCACAGACCGCCGTTCCGACCGCGACCTCGAGCGGTGTCTGGCTGACCCCGGCGAACTGAGCAAGCGCCCAGGAACCCGCCAGCCAGGCGGCCGCGCCCGAGAGCGCGTGCGACGGACCCATCATGTGTTTCGTCCCTCCCCGAACAAACTCGGCCACTGTGGCAGAGAGAGGGACGAAGATCAACGACCGTCGCGGCCATGTCGGGGTGGGGTCGGCCACCCGACAATCGGCGGTCAGCCGCAGTGGCCGTGGGCGTAGCTGTAGCGGAATTGATAGCGGCCGTAACGTGCGTGCCGCATCAGCCCGATGACCAGGAAGGCCAGCGGGATGACCGGCCAGAAGAAGTGGGCTCCGGAGAGCAGCCACAAGCCAGTGAGGACACCCGCGATGATCAAAATAAGACTGGCGTGCCGCCACAGGGAGCGGCGTGTCGCCGCCACGGCCTGCGGCGTACGCGCCAGAGCGCCACGGCCACCGTCGGGGAGATCCGCGGTGAGGGGCGCGAGCTCGTCACGAAATTTTGCGGCGTAGGTGGCCGCGAGCCGTTCCTCGCCCTCGGCCAGATCGAGGCGTCCCTCCGCCATCGCGGCGCGCAGGATCTCGGCGACGTGCTCGCGTTCCGTGTCGGAGGTGCGGAACCGGGTCCCGGGTTGCATGGGTCTCCTCCTTGGTGGGTTGCTGTGCTGCCCACCAGAGTCCTCGCCGCGGCGTCCCGGCGCGTCGCCCCGCGGGAGCATCCTGAGGGAGTGCTCGGGACCGCCGGACCCGATCCGGCGTACTCCCGGGGGAGTACGCCGGGAGGGCGAAGTGGGCCCGCGGGCGTATCCGCCGATCGCCCTCGCCGACGATGCCCCGCCGGTGCGAAGTGCCGTAGGTTCGGCGGCATGAGGCATCCGGGCAGGCGTTCGTGGCAGCGCGAGGCCGTGCGCGCTGAGCGAGGCGGCCCCGATGAGCGGCCCCCGCGGGCGCGGCGTGAGTTCGCCGACCGGCCTTCGCGAGCGCGGCGCGAGTTCGCTGACCGGCCGCCGTGGGCGCGGCAGCGGCATGTGGGCTGGCCGCCCGGCGCGGTGGTCGGGGCGCTGCTCTTTCATGTGCTCGGTGTCCGCAACGTCGAGGTGCACACCGATCTCCTCGTGCTCGTCTACGCGCTGCTGCTGATCGGGCCGCTCGCTCTCTTCTGGCGGCGGCGCGCGCCGCTCGTGGTCTTCGCGGTGGCGGCGTCCGCGTCGATCGCGCTCGCCACGATCGCCTCGCCGCACTGGACCTATCTGGTCGCCCCGCTCATCGCGTTGTTCTGCGTCTCCGGCGCGGGCCGGCACCGGACCGCCTTCGTGGCGGCCGGCGTTGCCTTCGCGGCCTATCTGGCGGTCATGTTCGCGCTCCTGGAGCCGCTTGGTCTCCCCGGCGACCCGCCCGGCCTGCGGCAGGCACTGCTGCTGGCGGCCGGACTCGGCGGGGCGGTGGTGACCGGCGTTGCGGGCCGGGGCCATGCCGAGCAGGCCGCCGCCGTGGCGAGGTTCCGGGCGGAGCAGGAGCGGGCCGAGGAGGAGCAGGCCCGGGCCCGCGCGGAGCAGGAGCGCCGGCAGGCTTCCGAGGAACGGTTGCGCATCGCCAGCGAGCTGCACGACGTGCTCGGTCATCACCTGTCGCTGATCAACGTGCAGGCCGGGGTCGGGCTGCATCTGATGGACAGCCGTCCGGAGCAGGCTCGAGAGGCGCTGGCGGCGATCAAGACGGCGAGTTCGGAGGCTCTGCGGGAGGTGCGGTCGGTGCTGGACGCGTTGCGAACCGAGGGCGAGGCGGCGCCCCGGCAGCCCGCGCTCGGTCTGAACCGGCTCGGCGAGCTCACCGCGGACGCCGGGATCCCGGTGCGGACCACGATCATGGGCGAGCCCCGCGAGCTCCCCGCCGAGGTGGACCGGGCCGCCTACCGGATCGTTCAGGAGGCGCTGACGAATGTGCGGCGTCACGCCGGTCCGAAACCGGATGCCGTGGTCTCCATCGGATATCTACCGTCATATCTGCACTTGTCGATCAAAAACGATGGGCCGGTGGTGCGCGCATCGGAGGGAGAGGCCGTGAACAGCGGTGGACATGGGAGTGGCATCGCCGGGATGCGGGCGCGGGCGGAAAGCCTCGGCGGGCGCTTGGAGGCGGGCCCACCGTCGGCCGGGGGTTTCCTGGTCTCGGTGATGCTTCCCGCACCGGGCGTGTACCCCGAGTTCGATGTTCCGCCTTCGCCGGATGGGCCCTTCCACCCGGCGTCCGGCACGGATGCGGAGGCTGAGGCGCGGTGATCTCGGTGGTGCTGGCGGACGACCAGGCGTTGGTGCGAGCCGGGTTCCGGGCGTTGCTCGACGCGGAGCCGGACATCACGGTGGTCGGTGAGGCGGCCGACGGGGTGCAGGCGGTCGAGCTGGTCCGGAGCAAGCGGCCGGACGTCGTGCTCATGGACATCCGGATGCCCGGCGTCGACGGCCTCGAAGCGACCCGCCGGATCGCCGCCGACGCCGAGCTGGCCGGGACGAGGGTGGTCATTCTGACGACCTTCGAGCTGGATGAGTACGTCTTCGAGGCGCTGCGGACGGGCGCGTCCGGTTTCCTGGTGAAGGACACCGAACCGGTGGAGTTGCTGCGTGCGGTGCGCGTGGTGGCGGCCGGGGAGGCGCTGCTGTCGCCGAGCGTGACGCGGCGGGTGATCGGCGGGTTCATGGCGGGGAACGGGCGCGGCCCGGCACCGAACCCGTCGTCCCAGCTGGAGCAGTTGACCGAGCGGGAGAAGGAGGTGATGGTTCTGGTCGCTGAGGGTCTGACCAACGACGAGATCGCCGGACGCTTGATGATCAGCCCAGCAACGGCGAAAACGCACGTGAGCCGGACGATGATCAAGCTGGGCGCACGCGACCGGGTGCAGTTGGTGGTGCTGGCCTACGAGTTCGGCCTGATCCGGCCAGGCTGGCTGACCGGCTGACCGGCTGACCGGCTGACCGGCTGACCGGCTGACCGGCTGACAGCTGGCCCCGCTCCGGCACCCGAAGGGCCGCCCTGGACGGCCGGCTGAGCTTGGACGGCTGGCTGGGCCCTGGACGGCCGGCTGAGCTTGGACGGCTGGCTGGGCCCTGGACGGCTGGCGGGCCGCCCTGGTCGGCAGGCGGTGTCACCAGCCGGGGATCATGCCTTCGCCTGGTTCGGCGAACCAGGCCGGGGCTTCCTGGGCCAGGGACGTTCGGATGCGGTGGTGGGCGTACGGGTTGAGCTCGGGCAGGGCGTCCAGTGGGAACCAGCCGACCTGCAGGGATTCGGAATCGTTCACGCGCGCCTCGCCGCCGACCGCTCGGCAGCGGAACCAGGTGTTGACCATCTGGCATTGGTCGCCGTTCGGGTAGGTGACCTCGTGCAGGGCGATTCCGGCCAGGCGCTCGATCTTCACCTGGACGGCGGTCTCCTCCTCGACCTCGCGGATCACCGCGTCGGCCGGTTGCTCGCCGGGGTCCATGATGCCGGCGATCAGGGTCCATCGGGCGGTGTCGCTGCGCTGGTGCAGCAGGATCTCGCCAAGGTCGTTGAAGACGACAGCGGTCACCGTCGGGAACATGATCAGGCCGGTGCCGACCTTGGCGCGCAAATCGGTCACATATTCGGAAGCAGGCACGCGGAAACCCTAGTGCCGCCCCGCCAACCGGTCCGGCAAGCCCGCGCCGCGCGCAGCCGCGCCGCACAGCCGCGCCGCGCCGCACAGCCGCGCCGCGCCGCACAGCCGCGCCGCGCCGCACAGCCGCGCCGCGCCGCGCCGCACAGCCGGGCCGGGCCGCGCGCAGCCGCGCCGCGCGCCCGCGCTGAGCTCGCTCAGCTCGTGGCCATGACTGAGCGGTTTCGGCCTGCGGCCTTTGCCTCGTACAGGGCCGCGTCGGCGACCCTCAGCAGCTCCTCCGGGTCGGTGCCGGTGGCGGCTCCCACCGAGACTGTCACGGCCAGCAGCATGTCGTCGTCCGCCCGCACCGGCAGCCCGGCCACGGCGGTGCGGATGCGTTCGGCGAAGGCTCGCAGGGCCGCCGGGCTGGTGTGCGGGGCCAGGACCACGAACTCCTCGCCACCGTACCTCCCGACCACCGAGCCGGCACGTGCGTTGCCGGCCAGGCGGTCGGCGACCTCGCGCAGGATGCGGTCGCCGGCCGGGTGGCCGTAGGTGTCGTTGACCCGCTTGAAGTGGTCGACGTCGATGATGAGGAGGCCTGCCTCGTACCCGTTGCGGGAAGCTCGGCGGCACTCCACCGCTAGGGTCTCCTCGAACGCGCGGCGGGTTCGCAGGCCGGTCAGGCCGTCCGTCACGGCGGCCTGGCGCTGGGTGGTGATCAGGCCGGCCATCCGGGCCAGGACCAGCAGGAACATGATGGCACAGGAGGCGCTCGCCAGCGGGACGCTCAGATCCTCGCCGCGCAGATGTTCGATCATCTGCACGGCCGGGGCCATCAGCACGGCGATGGCGAGCAGGACCAGGCGGCCCGGCGACGCGTCCGGGACAGCGGTCGCGGTGCGCTGGTCGAACGTCCGGATGCCGGGATGCAGGGCGGCCATGGCGAGCAGGCCCAGCGAGGCCATCCACACGGCGTCCAGCCAGGCCGCCGACGCGGCTTCGCCGGTGACCACGCCGAGCACCGCGTAGAGCAGGTCGGCGCCGAACATCAGGATCAGGCTGCTGATCAGCAGGTAGAGGACCGGGCCGCGGGTGCCGGCACCCATCACCAGGCGGATCGCCAGGATCAAGAGCATCAGATCCAGGACCGGGTACGCGGATTCGGTGAGCTTGGCGGCCAGCGGCAACTCGGAGTCCGAGGTCAGCGGGTTGACGAGATAGACCCAGGTCAGCAGGCCGGCGCTGCAGGCCACGATGAGCGCGTCCACCCCGCTCGGCAGGTCCCAGCCGGGGGCGCGCCGCCGGATGAAGATGAGGATCGCTGTCACGGCCAGCGCGTAGTAGACGAAGTACACGACGTCGGCGGGTGTCGGCTCGAGGTAGTCGCCCAGCCAGTCGTCGAACACCGACATCCCGTCGCCGACGGCGTAGAGCAGCTGCGCCGCCGCCAGGATCAGCCAGCCCGCGAGGTGCGGTGGCCGGTGCCGGATCGTGCCGACCAGGATGAGGATCGGCGTCGCGATGCTGACGATCATGTACGGGGCGATGACCACCAGATAGGGCTGGTCGGTCCCGCTCAGCCACAGCCGGGCCACCATGCAGGCGACCAGGACGACGAGCCAGCCGTACAACACTCGGACACCGGTCGGGGAACGCCGCCGGTGGGACACCTCATCACCCTGCACCTGGCAAGCATTCGCAGTGCGGGTTGTTTTTCGGGTGCGAACCGGGAAGTACCCGGTTGCCGACCGTCAGGACCGGCGGATGCGCAGGTGTTCGGCGACGGACCAGGCCTGGAAGGGACAGCCCGTCGCGGTGTGCGGGGCGTCGCCGTCGGCGGTCTCGGAGACCGATCCCAGCCCGTACTCGGTGAGGTGCCCGTCGATGTCGGGCGTGACGTCGACGCCCAGCTTGCGCCAGGCGGAGACGTACGGGCCGGTGAGCCAGGGCCAGACCGTGCCGGTGTGGTACGCCGTGTCGCGTTCCGCCGGCGTTCCCCGGTGCCGGCCGGAGTAGCCCGGTTCGCCGGGCGCCAGGCTGCGCGGGCCGAGCGGGGTGAGCAGGGCCGCGCCGAGCCGGGACAGCACGGCCGGGTCCGGGGTGAGCGGCGCGTGCGGCAGTGACCAGGCGAGCAGCTGGTTGGGGCGGAGCAGGGTGTCACCCCGGCCGTCGACCACGTCGTGCAGCAGGCCGCCGGGGGAGGGGAACCGCCGCGCGAAACCGTCCCGGGCAGCGGCCAGAGCACTGTCGAAGGACGAGGCGCCGAACGACGCGACGGTCGCCAGCGCGTTGATCCAGAGGGCGTTCACCTCCACCGGCTTCCCGGCCCGCTGGGTCACCGGCACCCCGTCGACCCGGGCGTCCATCCAGGTCAGCGCCGCACCCGGCGCTCCCTGCCGGAGCAGGCCGTCGGCCGGATCGACGCCGATGCCGTACCGGGTGCCGGCCAGGTGATGCTCGATCACCCCGCGCAGGGCGGGCAGCAGCGCGGCGGCCAGGTCGGTGTCGCCGGTGACCGCCACGTGCCGGCCGGCGGCGTGCACGAACCACAGCGTCCCGTCGACGGTGTTGTACTCGACGCTGCCGGTGTCAGCGGTGTTCGCCAGCATCCCGTCGGACAGCGTCGCGGCGTAGGAGAGCAGCAACTCCCGTCCGGCGGAGAACCGGCGAGTGGCGAGGAACAAACCCTCGTAACTGATCATCGTGTCCCGTGACCAGGCGCCGAACCAGGGGTATCCGGCCACCACGTCCGGCCCGGACGCCCCGCGGATCACGAACGCGTCGGCGGCCAGGACCAGGGCGGCCTGCGTCGAGTCGGCGGGCGCCGCGGCGGCGACCACCGCCCGGTTCCGCGCCCGCGCCGCGTCGACGGCCCGCACGGCGGGTGGCGGCGGGGTGCTCAGGTCGCCGGCCCAGGCGGACACCTCGGCCGCTGATCCAGGGCGGTCAAGTGTGGTGGTGAAGCTCCCCGCGTACACAAGATCCTCGGTTGCCGGGAGGCCGCGTGCCGCCTCCTCGCGGTAGGAGACGGACCGGAACCAGACGCCGGCCGGGAACGACCCGGCGAAGCCGGGGCCGGCCAGCCGGAAGGCGTCCTCGACGACGCATCCGCCGTCGGCCGGAGCGACCGAGAACGGGCCGGCGAGACGAGACCCGTGCGCGTCCCGCCAGGTGCAGAGCGCCTCCAGGGTCAGCGTGACCGGCCCTCCGGAGATCAGCCGGTGCACGATCGCGACCGCCGGGCGGCCGTGCACGGCCGCCAGCTCACGCTCGATCACCACGTCGCCGACCTGCCACCGCCATCGGGGGAGGCCGTCGACGAGCGCGAAGCCGGTGAGCAGCTCATGGCCGCGCGGGGCGATCGTGCCGTCCGCCCACTCGTGGATGCCGAGGCGCACGACCGAGCCTCCCGGGAGCGTGACGACCGGGTCGAGAGCGGCCAGTCCCAGATGGCGGGAGGCGACGGGCTGTCCGGAAACCATCAGAAGGCCGTGGTACCTGCGGGTCCGCAATCCGCTGACGGTTCCCATGGCGTAGCCCCCGGTACCGTCGGGTACGAGCCATTCGTCGTCGCATCGAGCGCCGGCCCGTGGTCCGAAGATGATGGGGCGCACAGCGGGCAACGCAAACGCTCCTCGCTTGACACATGGACTGTGACAGTCTCAGTGTGATCGACTCCGGGGCAGAATGAGGGTTGAGGGGTGAGAACGGACGTGTCGGAGCGCGACCGCCTGGCGCAGGCCGACTCCGGTGAGCAGCCGTGGCGCGCGTGGGGTCCCTACCTGGCCGAGCGGGCCTGGGGCACGGTCCGTGAGGACTACAGCGAGCACGGCACCGCCTGGGACTACTTCCCGCACGACCATGCGCGCTCCCGGGCGTACCGGTGGAACGAGGACGGCATGGCCGGCCTCTGCGACGACCGGCAGACGTTCGCCTTCGCTCTCGCCCTCTGGAACGGCAAGGACCCGATCCTCAAGGAGCGGATGTTCGGCCTCGGCGGCGACGGCGGCAACCACGGCGAGGACGCCAAGGACTACTGGTGGTACCAGGATTCGACGCCGACCCACTCGTGGATGCGCTGGCGCTACCACTACCCGCAGGAGGAGTTCCCCTACGACCAGCTGGTCCGGGTGAACGGGCAGCGGTCCCGCAACGAGGGGGAGTACGAGCTCGTCGACACCGGGATCTTCGACCACGACCGGTTCTGGGCGGTGACAGTCGACTACGCGAAGGCGTCGACGCATGACGTCTGCATCGCGATCACGGTCTCCAACCGGGGGCCGGACGCGGCGACCCTGCACGTGCTGCCGACGCTCTGGTTCCGCAACACCTGGTCGTGGGGCATGCCGAACCGGACCGCGCCGGTGATCGAGGGGACGCCGGGGCGGCTGGCCGGGACGCACAAGTCGCTGGGCGATCTGACGCTCGTCGGCGCGGGCGAGCCACCGGCGCTGATGTGTGACAACGAGACGAACTCGCAGCGTCTGTGGGGACTGCCGGGGCGTAGCCCGTACCCGAAAGATGGTATTAACGATCATCTGATTCACGGAATGACGACGGTGAACCCGGCTGGCCTGGGCACCAAAGGCGCCCTACATTACGAAATATCGCTCAAGTCGGGCGAAAGCCGGACCATTCGCCTGAGGCTCGCGCAGAACAGCGAGGAGTTGGATCTTGGAGCCGGCTGGGACGCGATCATGCGCGCCCGGCAGGACGAAGCGGACACCTTCTTCGACGAGGTGATCCCGGACGCCGCCTCCGACGAGGAGAAATCCGTCGCCCGGCAGGCGATCGCCGGGCTGATGTGGGGCAAGCAGTTCTACCACTTCGACGTGAAGCAGTGGCTGGTCGGCGACCCCGCCAACTCACCACCGCCGCCGGGCCGGCGCTACGGGCGCAACAACGGCTGGTGGCACATGAACAGCTTCGACGTGATCAGCATGCCGGATCCGTGGGAGTACCCCTGGTACGCGGCCTGGGACCTGGCCTTCCACTGCGTCAGCATCGCCCGCGTCGACCCCGGTTTCGCGAAGTCCCAGCTGCTGTTGCTGCTCCGCGAGTGGTACATGCACCCCAACGGCCAGATCCCCGCGTACGAGTGGTCGTTCGCCGACGTGAACCCGCCGGTGCACGCCTGGGCGGCGCTGCGGGTCTTCGAGATCGACGGGTCCCGCGACTACGACTTCCTGTCCCGGATCATGCACAAGCTGCTGCTCAACTTCACCTGGTGGGTGAACCGCAAGGACGTCGGCGGCAACAACGTCTTCGAGGGCGGCTTCCTCGGCCTGGACAACGTCGGCCCGTTCGACAGGTCCGCCGCGCTGCCGGTCGCCGGTGTGCTGGAACAGTCCGACGGCACGGGCTGGATGGCGATGTACGCCCTCAACCTGCTCGACATGGCGATCATCCTGGCGCTGCACGACGCCGCGTACGAGGACATGGCCACGAAGTTCTTCGAGCACTTCACGTACATCGCGGAGGCCGCGTACCGGCAGGGCCTCTGGGACGACGAGGACAGCTTCTTCTACGACGTGCTGCGGCTGCCCGACGGTCACAAGGTGCCGCTCAAGGCCCGGTCGATCGTCGGCCTGCTGCCGCTGGCGGCCACCACGCGGCTCACCTCGGCGACGCTGAACCGGCTGCCGAGCGTCAACTCGCGGGTCCGCTGGATGCTGCACACCCAGCGCGATTACGGCGACGTGATCAGCGCCCGTCGCCTGGGCGGCGCCGATCGGCGTCAGCAGCGGTTGCTGAGCATGGTGGGGCAGGACCAGCTTCTGCGGATCCTGGCGCGACTGCTCGACCCGGAGGAGTTCCTTTCCCCGTACGGGCTCCGCACGCTCTCCCGCTCCCACCTGGAGAAACCGTTCACCGTCTCGCTGGGCGGCTCCGACTTCACCGTCGGTTACGAGCCGGCCGAGAGCACCAGCGGCCTGTTCGGCGGCAACTCGAACTGGCGCGGCCCGATCTGGATGCCGGTGAACTATCTGCTGGTCGAGGCCCTGCGGGAGTTCGCGGAGTTCTACGGTGACGATCTGAAGGCGGAGTACCCGACCGGCTCGCATCAGAAGATGCCGCTCGGCGCGATCGCGGACGACCTGTCCCGGCGGCTGATCGCGCTGTTCCTGCCCGACGCGGAGGGCCGGCGGCCGATCTACGGGGCGACGGAGCTCTTCCAGACCCACCCGGACTGGAAGGACCTGGTCGTCTTCCCGGAGTACTTCCACGGGGACAACGGGGCCGGGCTGGGCGCCTGGCACCAGACCGGATGGACCGCCCTGGTCGTCGATCTGATCTTCGAACTGCATCGGTAGAAACTTTTTCGCTCCGGCGTGCAACCTTCTCGACGGCTGCCACCGTTCCACACCCGTCGAAGGAGGTAGCCGATCTTGAACGCCGAGGAAGAGGAAGGGTTCCGCCAGTTCGTCGCCGCCCAGCTCGGGCCGCTGCGTAAATTGGCGTACCTGACTTGCGGCAACTGGCACACGGCTGAGGACGCCGTTGCCACCGCCCTGGCAAAGCTCTACCCGCGCTGGCGCAAGCTCGACCGGCCGGACCTGTACGCCAAGACCATGGTGTACCGGGCCGCGGTCGACGAGACCCGCCGGCCATGGCGCCGGGAACGCTCCGCGGGTGACGAAATGCCGGACATCGCGCAGCGTGACCCGGCGGCGGCAACCGACGAGCGCATCCGGGTTCAGGTCGCTCTGCGCGCCGTGCCCCGCAAACAGCGCGCCGCCCTGATCCTCCGCTACTACCTCGGGCTCAGCCTGGAGGAGACAGCGGGGGTGCTGGGAATCTCCGTCGGCACCGCCAAGAGCCAGACGTCGCGCGGGCTGAGCCGCCTGCGCGAGGTGCTGGCCGCCGAGAAGATCGACCTTCAGGTCGCGAACATCGAGGAGTTGACCCGTGCGGTTGCATGAGGTGGTGGATCTGGCGACGTCCGACGCTCCGCCGGACCGGAACACGATCGACGAGATCGTCGGCAAGGGTCGCCGTGTGCAGCGCCGCCGCCGGGCGGGTTTCGCGGGTGCGGGCGCGGCCCTCGCGGTGGTCGCGGTGAGCGCGGCGGCCGCGCTTCCGTCGCTTTCCGGGGGTACGGGGGAGACCGCGCTCCCGCCCGCGGCGGCGCCGGCCGTCAGCAGTGTGGCGGAGGCGAACTGGCAGTTCCCGGAGGACCCGTTCACGTTCACGTTCGACGCGTTCGACGTCGGCCGCTGGCACGTGGCGGCACCGATCGTCGCGTCGACGTCGTACCAGATCTCCTCGGTGTACCTCGACGGTCGTAAGACGAACGACCGGGCGGCCACCGAGGAGGAGGCCGCGGAGATCGCCAAGAAATTCGAGCGCATGAAGGACGGCAAGGCGGCTGCCGGAGAGCCGGAGAAGACGATCTACGCGTACCTGGTGCTCTACCGGCCGGGCGCGTTCGACCCGGCCAAGCTCGCCGGGGCGAAGCAGCTCACCGTGGACGGCAAGAAGGCGTATCAGACCGGCGGCCCCGGCAACGGCGGGATGACCCGGCGGACGCTGGCGTGGGAGTACGCCGATGGCGCGTGGGCGGTGCTGGAGAGCCACTCGAACGGTGCGGACGACCCGTCCGCCGAGGAGATGCAGAAGATCGTCACCGGTCTGAAGCCGTCCGCCAAGCCGGCCAAGGCGAAGCTGCCGTTCACGCTCGACTACGTGCCGGCCGGCTACCAGCCGGTGGAGATCGGCGTGCACGCGATGTCCGGTCTCAACGGCATCGCGGCGGCTCGCGAGGGCGACTACGGCGGCGCGATCTTCACGAACAAGCCGCTGGCCACGACCGGTCTCGTCGAGCCGTACGGCGGTGTCGACGGGGCGAACCTGCCGAACAGCTTCGAGATCTTCGTGGTGCCGTCGGCCAACTCGAACCAGACCACCGGCAGCACGGCCATCAAGTGCGGCAACGGGTTCTGCACGCACCGCAGCCCGGACGGCAAGGTGAGCATCCAGGTCGCGAGCGACGGGCGCCTCTCCGACGCCGAGATGACGAAGGTCCTGGAGGGCCTGAAGCTGGCCGACGTGAAGGACGACTCCACCTGGACGGATGCGGCGACAGCTCTGTCGTAGGTAGCTCTGGGGGTGAGACGGCCGGGTCGCTTGTCAGCGGCCCGGCCGTTTCTGCGTCTTCTTCGGTCGGCCGCTTCACTGGAGCTGCCGGTCGGCCGTTCTACTGGAGTTGCTGGTCGTCCGCTCGGGCGACGATCGCCTCGGCGACGTGGCGCAACTGCGCGTCGTCGGGGTGGAAGCCGGCGGCGATGTCGGGGTGCAGGCCGGACTTCGCCTGTTCGAGCAGCATGCCGGTGACCTGCTCGACGCTCTCCCCGGCGTACTGATGCTCGATCTTGACCGTTGCGGCCTGAAGGGCAGAGGTGAGCTGGTCCTCCAGCGGACCGCGAAGCTTTTCCTCCACCGGGTTGAGTGAACGCGGATCCAGGGTGACGTGCGGCTCAGCCAAGGCTCTCTCTCCTCGCCGGTCGTGCTTATCGCCGGTCGTGCTCATTTGCTGGTCGTGCTCATTGCTGGTCGTGCTCATTTTTGCTGGTCGTGCGACGCCGACCGGATTGCCCACCGGGCGGCGCGCGCAAACCCGCCCGAGGTCAGCCGCGCCCCCGTTTCACCTCGAAGAATGACGTGATCCTGATCAGCGCCGCGGTCGCCCCCGGATCTCCAGGACTCCGGCGCCGCGCCGATGATCCCCGGCCGTCAGGCGGCTCGGCGCCGGGCTGTCCGGGGGGCGCGCCAGCCCGCGGCGGTCAGCGCTGCCCGGACGTCGGCGACGACCTCGTCCGGGCGGTGCCGGACGGCCCACCCCGGAAAGCGGAGCAGCCGCACACCACTGATCGCGACCTCATTGCCGGCCCGCATGTCCGCATACCATCCCCGCACCTCCATGTGCTGCGACCCGTCGATCTCCACGTGCACACCCCACGGCTCGAAGAAGACATCCCGGTACCGCCGCCGCCCCTCCCGGTCCGTCCGCACCGCCTGCCGAGCCGGCTCCGGCAACCCGGCCCGCCGGCACAGCCGCAGGAACTCCACCTCGTACGCCGACTCCGAACCCCCACCGGCGTCGGCGAGAGCCGCCGCGATCACCTGCCGCCGCCGAACCCGCCGCCGAGCCCTCAGCGCGGCGGCCAACTCCTCCACCCCGGCTACCCGCTGCTGAACCACCGCCGCGACGAGCGTGATCGCCGCGGTGTCGGTCAACGCCCACTGCGCCGCGTCGACCACGGAACGCGCCGCCGTGGTGCACGGCACCGCGCCGGTCCGGCAGACGTCGGCGTGGGAAAGGTAGCGGCTGCGGTGCACGATGACGTTCCACGGCGGATCCTTCTCGGTCATCCGGGCCGGAACAACGATGTGGATCGCGCCGGCGTCGTCAGGCGTCCCCGGCACCCGCAGACCGAGAACCCGCAGAGCGGTCACGCCGGCGAGAAGGGCAGGACGGCCGTTGCCGACGGCGAGGCTGGCGATCCACCACTGCGCTGTCTCGGTCACCGGTCCGGTATGCGTCAGGTAGACGCCGAGGTGCACGCGCTGCCACCGCCCCGACTCGATACGGTGCCGGATGGCGCTTTCCGTGAAATGCCGGCGGGCCTGTCGCCAGGAGATCACGCCGTGCTGGCGCCGGAGGATGTGCGCGAGCGGAGCACCGTGAACTGCGGTCATCGCTCCAGCATCCCGAGTCCGCGCGGCTCACGGGACGCCCTGTGGACAGCGCGGCAGCCCCCGCGGGCACCTGTGGATAACGACCAGCGGGACGGCCGCGGTGAGGTCGCACGCTAGCGCTGCGCGGCGGCGGTGAGGTCGCACAAAGCCGTTGCACGGCGGCGGTGAGGTCGCACAAAGCCGTTGCGGGCGACCTCACCTGTGCCATGGCGTAGATGAGGTCGCACGGAGCGGGTTTGTGTGACCTGGTCTTCGCTGAGCAACGCTGAAAGCCCACTGAGCAACGCTGAAAGCCCACTGAGCGAGGCTGAAGGGCCTGCGGTGGACCCGGGCGGGGCCGGTGGCCCAAGGTGAGGCTCTCGATCGCCTTGGACCACCGGCATTCTTTCGCTACCCGTTCACGACCGGGCTAACCACGTCGGACAGCAATGGGGTCAACAAGTCTCGCAGGACGTCGATGCCATCGCGGCTCAGCACCGACTCCGGGTGGAACTGGACGCCGGCGAAGCGGGATCCGCGCAGCGCGTGGACCAGGCCGTCCGTGGGGTCGCAGGCCAGCTCGACGTCACCCCGCGGCGACGCCACCACCACCCGCCGGTGCAAGGGCTGCGTGGGCGGGACGGGTGCGGGCTGCGTGGGCGGGACAGGTGGGACGGGCGCGGGCTGCGTGGGCGGGACAGGTGGGACGGGCGCGGGCTGCGTGGGCGGGACGGGCGCGGGCTGCGCGGGCGGGACAGGGGGGACGGGTGCGGGCTGCGTGGGTGGGACGGGTGCGGGCTGCGGGGAAGGGGACGGGAGCGGTGGGGCCGTGGCGGCGAAGCTGGAGTAGAAGCCGACCCGCCGCCGGGCGCCGAACAGGTCGATGTCGCGGGCCAGGCCCTGGTACGGGGAGTCCCGCCGGACCAGCGGCAAGCCCAGCACCGACGCCAGCACCTGCTGGCCCAGGCAGACGGCGAACAGCGGGCGGCCGGCGGCGAGCAGGGAGCGGACCAGCGCGTGCAGGGCGGCCATCTTCGGGTCGCCGGTGTCGGCCGGGTCGCCGGGGCCGGGTCCGACCACGACGAGGTCGGCCGGGGGTACCGGCGCGGACCACGGGACCACCGTGACGGACAGGCCGAGCGCCTTCAGCTGGTGGGCGAGCATCGCGGTGAACGTGTCCTCGCCGTCGACGATCACGGCGGTCCGGCCGGTCAGCGCCGGCACCTCCAGGGCGCCGGGCTGCCGCGAGTCGAGCCAGAACCGGGCCAGATCGGTGTTGCGGGCGGCCAGCAATCGCTCGACTTCCGGGGACTGTGCGGTTTCCCGTACCGAAGCGGAAGCGGAAGTGAAGGCACCCAGAATGCCCGCCGCCTTGGTGTGGGTCTCCGCGATTTCGCCGGCGGCGGTGGAATGCCGGACCAGTGTGGCGCCGACCGGAATGCGCAGGGTGCCGTCGGGGGTGATTTCCGCGGTACGGATCAGAATGGGCGCGTCGAGAGTCTGCCGGCCGGTGGAATCGTGGTCGAGCAGGGCCAGCACGCCGGCGTAATAGCGGCGGCCGCGCTGTTCGTGGCGGGCGATGACGCGGCAGGCGTTCTCGATCGGGCTGCCGGTGACAGTGGGCGCGAACATGGTTTCGCGGAGCACGTCGCGCACGTCGAGGGAGCCGCGGCCGGCGAGGAGATATTCGGTGTGGGTGAGGTGGGCCATTTCCTTGAGGAACGGTCCGGCGACCTGGCCGCCGTGTTCGGCGACGGTGGCCATCATCTTGAGTTCCTCGTCGAGAACCATGTAGAGCTCTTCGATTTCCTTGGGGTCGCGCAGGAAATCGAGGATGTCGCCGGAGCCGTTGCGGAACGTGCCGCTGATCGGGTTCATCATGACGATGCCGTCGGTGACGCTGACGTGCCGTTCCGGGGTGGCGCCGACGAGCGTACGCGTGCCGGTGTGCACCAGGAACGTCCAGTATGTTCCCTGTTCGGAGGCGAGCAGCCGCCCGAATGCCGCCCGCGCCGCCGCCACCGGGTCGCCGTCGACGGTGCCGGTCCAGGTGCGGTGAATGACGAAATTGGCGCCCTCGCCGTGGCCGATCTCTTCTCGCAGAACGCGTTCCACGATCGTGCCGTATTCCTCGTCGCTGATGTCGAATCCGCCGTCGCGCACGGTCAGGTCGCCGGGCGGGAAAGCGTCGAGCGGTTGCCGTTCGACCGAGTCGACGAGGAGGCATTCGAGCGGGGTCCCGTCGTCGACGCAGTCGAAACCGCGTTCGGCGATCTGGCGGAACGGAATCACAGCGAGAACGGGGCGGCCCGGTTCGAGCGGGACGGCGGCGAGCGTTTCCACCGTCACGACGTCGCCGGTCAGCACTTCGACGTGGTCGGCGCCGTCGCGGTGGAGCAGAGCGAATGGCATGTGGTCCTCGTTCCTCGGCGAGGGCCGCCGGCCGAGGATCGGCACATGCAAAACGGCCGCCTCGACTGAGGCGGCCGCGGTTTGCTGTGAAGCGCGCGGGAAGTGGGCCGCCGGTCAGGCGGGCCACCACATCATTTGTGCGCGCATGGCGGAGAGCTTACGGCCTGAGGCGTCGCGCGCGCCAGGGGTCAAGCGAATGCCGTCCGTACGGCTCCGCGCGCCCACCGCATCCGCCCGATGGCGCAGTCCGGGTGCTCGCCGAACTCCTGCGCCACCATCTCGGCGCAGCCCGACTCACCGAGCCGGTCGACCGTGGCGATGACTGCCGCCCGGATCAGCTCCGGGGTCGGCTGCTGTGAGCGCTGCACGTCCGAGGCGAAGAGTGCTTCGGAACGTACGTCGTCGATAACCGCGTTCATCGGGTCCTCCCAGCCGTTCATCAGCGCTGCGATGTGTCGTCCTGTACAGGACATCGCCCTCGGGATGCATCGGCGGGGCGCAGGGGTTGCCGCTGGGTTGCGCCGCGAGTTTCGTTGCGAGGCGTTCGGCTCCCCGGTCGGAATTAACGCGATATCGTCCGGTAAAAGGGTCGAGGGGGGAACTGCCGTGACGACGGTCCTGGTGGCCGACGATGATGCCGACATCCGCGATCTGGTGGCGTTCAAGCTGGAGCAGGCGGGGCTCGAGGTCATCACGGTCGGAGACGGGCAGGCCGCCGTCGAAACCGCACGCGCGCATCACCCGACTCTGGCGGTGCTCGACGTCTCGATGCCGGGGCTGTCCGGCATCGACGTCTGCCGGACGCTGCGGTCCGAGCCCGGCACCGCCGACATGCTGATCATCATGTTGACCGCCCGGGTGCAGGAGCAGGACGTCGAGGGCGGGTTCAGCGCCGGCGCCGACGATTACGTGACGAAACCGTTCAGCCCGCGTGAGCTGGTCTCCCGGATCCAGGCGCTGCTGACCCGCGCCCGCACCTGAATCCGGGTGAACATCCCTTCCTAGCCGTTCGCCTCCGAGATCAGCTTGGCCAGCTGGGAGGCCTGCAACGGGCTTCCCGGGAATTTCGCCATGCGGCTCAGCGGCAGGCTCCCCAGCATCATCATCATGGCCGGGTCGGCGGTCATCGCCGCCATCTGACCACCGTCGGCGCCCGCCTCGGCGGTGGCGGCGGCGAACGCGGCGCCCAGCAGCTCGGCGCCGCGCGGGTCGGCGAACCACTCACCCACGCTGGACTCCGCGGTCAGCGGCACCCGGTCCGCGTCGGCGGGCACCTCCAGGGTCACCTCGGAGCGGATGTCGCGGGAGGAGGCCCCGATGGCCACGTGGTAGGTGCCGCCCTCGACGACCCAGCGGCCCAGGCGGGTCTCCCAGTAGGCCAGGTCGTCGCGATCGATGGTGAGCACGACCTCGGTGGTCGCGCCGGCCGGGATCTCGACGGAGGCGAAGGCTTTCAGCTCACGCGGCGCCCGGCGAACCCGGGAGCCGGGGAGCGACACGTAGGCCTGGACGACCTCGCGGCCGTCGCGGCGGCCGGTGTTGGTGACCGGGACGCGGACCTCGACGCCGGTCGCGGTGGCGCTGGCGCTGGCCGCGCCGTAGCTGAAGGTCGTGTACGACAGGCCGAACCCGAACGGGTACGCCACCGCCTGCTCGCGGGCGTCGAATCCCCGGTAACCCACGTGGATGCCCTCGCCGTAGCGGACGTGGCCGTGCTCGCCGGGGAAGTCCAGGTAGGAGGGGTGGTCGGAGAGCTTCAGCGGGATCGTCTCGGCGAGCCGGCCGGACGGGTTGACCCGGCCGAACAGCACGTCGGCCAGGGCGCTGCCGCCGGCCTGACCCAGCAGCCAGCCCTCGACCAGGGCCGGGACCGACTCGTCCCACGGTTTCGTCGCCAGGACCGCGCCGTTGGACAGCACCACGACCGTGCGCGGGTTGGCGGCGGCGACCCGCTCGATCAGGGCGAGGTGCGACGCCGGGAGCTCCAGCGAGTCACGGTCGGCGCCCTCGGTCTCGTGCACGCTGCCGACGAAGACCACGGCGATGTCGCTCCCCTGCGCCGCGGCGACGGCCTCGGCCAGGAGCGCTTCGTCGGGCTCGACGCCCTCGGCGGTGTAGCCCGGCGCGAACGTGACGCCCGCGCTGGTGGCGGACTGGATCTGGGTGAGCGCGTCGTCCAGCCGGGTCGGCGTGATCTGCGAGCTGCCGCCGCCCTGGTAACGCGGGGTGCGGGCGAACTCGCCGAGCACCGCGATCGACACGCCCGAGCCGGGCAGCGGGAGCAGGTCGCCCTCGTTCTTCAGCAGCACGATCGACCGGCCGGCGATCTCCCGGGCCAGGGCGTGGTGCGCGGCAGCGTCGTACCCACCGGCCGGGCGTTGCCCGGCCTTCTCCACCAGCTTGCGTACGCGCTCAGCGGACGCCCGCAGCAGCCCCGGATCGAGCAGTCCCTCCTCCACGGCGTCGCGCAGCGTGGCGTCACCCTCGGGGTCCGGCCCCGGCATGGTCAGGTCGAGCCCGGCGGCGATCGCCTTGACCCGGTCCACCACGGCGCCCCAGTCCGACACCACCAGGCCCTCGAAGCCCCACTCGTCGCGCAGGACCTCGGTGAGCAGCCAGTGGTGCTCGCTCGCGTAGACGCCGTTGATCTTGTTGTAGGCGCACATGACGGTCCACGGCTGGGACTGCGTGACGACCCGCTGGAAGGCGCGGAGGTACATCTCGCGGAGCGTGCGCTCGTCGACGTCGGCGCTGATCCGCATCCGGTCGGTCTCCTGGCTGTTGACCGCGAAGTGCTTGAGCGACGCGCCGACGCCCTTGCTCTGCAGGCCGCGCACCCACGCGGTGGCGAGCACGCCGGTCAGGATCGGGTCCTCCGAGAAGTACTCGAAGTTGCGGCCGCCCAGCGGGCTGCGCTTGAGGTTGATCCCGGGGCCGAGCAGCACCGCGACGTCCTGCGCGCGGCACTCGTCGCCGAGCGCCTCGCCCATCCGCCGCAGCAGTTCGGGGTCCCAGGTGGAGGCGCTGGCGACGGCGGGCGGGAAACAGGTGGCCGGGACGCCGGCGAGCAGGTCGCCACCGGTGGCCTGCATGCGGACACCGTGCGGGCCGTCGGTCAGGGTGACGGCGGGCAGGCCGGCGGACTCGACCGCGCTGGTGTGCCAGAAGTCGCCACCGCTGGTGATGGCCGCCTGCTCGGCGGTGCTGAGCTCGGAAGACATGAGACAAGGCTCCCTTGGAGAGGGGTGAACCCGCTGGAAAAGAGGCTGAACCAGCTGAGGAACCGGCTTACCTAGTACCTACTAAGTAATTAACTGAGGGGAAACATAGCCCCGCCCGGACCGGCCGGGCAAGGGGCTGCTGGTAGGAAAGACGCTGTGAAGACCCCGCCCATCCGCCGTGAGCGGGCCCGGCTGCCGGCCGCCGAGCGACGCCGGCAGATCATCGAGGTCACCACCCGCCTGATCGCCGAGCGCGGCTTCTGGGGGCTGTCGATGCAGGACGTGGCGGACGGCTGCGCGCTGACCGTGCCGGGCCTGCTGCACCACGTCGGCTCCAAGGACAACCTGCTGGTCGCGGTCCTGGAGCATCGGGACGAGACGGACACCCGCACCCTCGCCGCCGAGCTCGGGGTGGCGGCCGAGGAGCTGTGGGGCGAGGGCCCCGGTGTCACCCTGCGGCAGGTCTGCTCGGCGCTGGTCCGGCGCAACGCGGCGCAGCCCGAGATCGTCCGGCTGTTCGCGGTGCTGGAGGCGGAGTCGCTGGCGCCCGGCCACCCGGCGTACCGGTACTTCAAACTGCGGCAGCGGCGCACCCTGGAGATGCTCTCCCGGATCGCGCCGGGCAGCGGTGAGGCGGCCCGGTGGGCGCTCGCCGGTCAGGTGATCGCGATGATGGACGGCCTGCAGATCCAATGGCTGCGTGACAGGGCCGCGATCGACCTGGTCGAGTCCTGGGAGGCGGCTGCCGACCGGCTCTTCGCGGGACGGTGATCAGCCCGTACCCATGAATCACCCCGTACCCGATGAATCGTCTCCCAGCCAGGCACGCACTTCCGCGGTCTCCTCGTCGGTGAGCGCTATCGAAGCGGCCTCGGCCCGGTTCAGCACGTTGTCGGCGAACGCGGTGGCGATCTCCTCGGCGACCGGCGGTGGCTGGCGGTAGAGCGGCGCCCCGCCGAACGCCGTGCCCCGGGTGACGAAGGCGATCGAGGCGCGGCTGACGTCGACGCCCTGCTCGGCCAGGCGGTCGCGGGCCCAGCGGGTCGCCTCGGTCAGGTTGAAGTGGTGCTCGGCGGCGTAGTCGGCGAGCGCCCGGTAGACCGCCGGCCACATCTCCTTCGGCAGGCGGGGGAGGCTGAGCAGCGCGCTCAGCCGGCCCACCGGCTCGGGCGCGGGGCCGGAACCGCCGGCCGACTCGGGCGGGTCGTGGCGGCTCTCGTCCCAGACGAAGTGGTTGGAGAACTTGGCGTGCGCGAGGCCCAGGCTCTCCAGGCCCCGGACGAATCCGCCGAACCCGAACCAGTTCGTCTCGTCGACGCTCGGGCCCAGCTGGCGGCGCAGGTCGTGGGCGAGTGAGGCGAGGTTGAGCGGGGCGGTGGCGCCGTCGTAGCGCCAGCGGACCAGGTCGCGGAACTGCTCGTAGGAGACCGGCGTCTCGGCGGTCTCCGCGCCCGGCGTGCCCTCCGGCGGCTCCTCGTCGGTCTCCACCGGCTCGCCCTGCACCAGTTCGAGCAGCTCCTGGCTGGTGATCAGGCGGTCCGCGACGGCGACGAACGCCTCGGCGGCGTCCGACGGCGAGACGATCGTGGTACGCCGGTCGGACCGCCGCAGCCGGACCAGGAGCGGCGTCATGTCCGAGTCGCCGGACGCGATCACGAACTCCTCGTAGACCACCGGATCGGCCAGGGCGTCGACCGCGTCCACCACCATCCGGATGTCCGCCGCGTTCTTGGTGTGCGTGAGCCTCGGGCAGTCGATCACCTCGAAGCCGGCGTTCACGAAGAACGGGCGGAACTGGGAGTAGTAGAGGCGGGGCTGGCCGGCCTCGGGGTCCGGGTTCGGCACCCAGCCGCCGGGGTTCATGTAGCAGCGGACCACCAGCCAGCGGCGTGGCCCGTCCACGGTGAGCGACGCGGTCAGCCGGGCCAGCCAGGCAGCCGGCTCCTTGGCGAACCTGATGGCCACGTCCGGGTCCTGTTTGATCAGGCCGCTGAACACGTTGTCGAAGTCGAGGTAGAGAGCCGCACGCACCCGGGCCATGTCCGTGAACCTACCGTGCCGGGCCCGCGGATGTGCTGGCCCGGCACGGTTTGCCGATGTCAGCGGCGTGCACGGACGCCCGCGACCACGGAGACGCCGAGCGCGGCGAGGCCGACCTGCAGCGCCAGCTCGATCCAGTCGACGCCGGGGGTGTCGTCCACGCCCAGCAGGGCGGCGAGGAACGTGCCGATCAGGGCGGCGACCACGCCGATCGCCAGGGTGAGCCAGATCGGGATGTTCTGCTTGCCGGGCAGCACCAGACGGCCGAGCGCGCCGATGATGAGCCCGATGATGATGGCGGTGAAGAAGCCGGTCACTTCCACTGCAAGCTCCTCGGGTCGGGTGTGTTACGCCCTGGGTGTGCCCGCCTGGTCGCCGTTCCCAAACCGGTTCAGTGCGGGATCACGGGCGCCACTACAGCATGACTCGGCTCCGCCACTCTCCGAATCGCACACCGGGGGCGATCCGGATCCGCTGATCCGTCGTTGACTGGCCCGCGGACCCGGACACGATCGGAGGCGGCCGGTGCGACTCGGCGAGGTGCTCGACGTCATCGAACGGCTGCTGACCGAGAGTGGTCACCCGGAGATCGCGGCGGTCACCCGGTACGGCACCGACGTGGTGGCCGGCGGCCCGTCCCCGTCGGGCGTCCGGGTGCGGTACACCAGCGGCGCGGAAGCGTACCTCTGGGGTGCGGTCTGGCCCGGTGAGAACATCCTTCCGACGCCGGACGTGCTGCCCTGGCCGGCCCGCGCCGACCGGATCGCGGTGTTCACCGCCCGGTTGCTGGACGCCGCCCGCCCGGCGACGCTGAACGAGTGGCACGTGGTGGCGCTGGACGGCCTCGGCCCGTCCGGCGCGCGCGGCAAGGCGCCCCGGGGACTGCGGATCGTGGCGGCCGACGGCACCTCGGTGCTGCTGCGGGCCACTGCGGCGGGGGCGCCGATGCCCGAGCCGGCCCTCGACCCGTACCCGGAATGGACGGTCTAGGAGCCGGCCATCGACGCGCCCATGCCGTTGCCGGTGGCGAGATAGCCGGTGGCGGGCAGGCCGCCGGAGGCGGTCCGGGCGCCGTCCGTGCCGGCCGGGTCGGTGGACCCGAACGCGGTGCCCGGCTCCTGCCAGCTGTTGTTGTCCGCCTTCGACCCGGACGACAGCGACACCTCGCCCTGGTCGTTCTCCGCTGCGACGTTGCGGCGCAGCAGCGCCGGCGCGGTGCTCATCGCGAAGCCGAGCCCGGTGTTGCGGAACGCGGTGTTGTTGCCCAGCTCGATCGCCGCGACGCTGCCCTCGTCGACGAAGCCGTGCCCGTTGTTGCCCCAGGACGCGTTGTGCCGGACCCGGTGCGCGCCGGTGGCCGCCGGGCTGCCGCCGCCGAGCGCGAAGCCGTTCGCGCCGTTGCCGAACGACCAGGTGTACTCGACCGTGACAGCGCCGTCGAACGCCCCCAGGTTGACGCCGTCGCCGCCGTTGCCGAACGCCCGGTTGCCGCGCAGCCGGTTGCCCTCGCCGTCGCCGAACTGGACGGCCAGGCCGGAACCCCGGTTGTCGTAGAAGTCGCTGTCCAGCACCTGGTTCCCGGAGGTGCCGGCGTCGCGCAGCATCAGGCCGGCGCTGCCACTGCCGTGGATCACGAGACGCTGGAAGACGTTGCCGGTGCAGGACCGGCAGACGTACGCCTGATCGCGCGCCCCGGAGATCTCCAGGTCCCGGACCGTCCAGTGGGACGCCTCCTGGGTGATCGCCCACTTGCCGGCCGGGATCGCGGACGCGTCGATCACCGGCCGCTCGCCGCGGTAGCCGGTGAGCGTGACGCGCTGCGCGGCGGTGCCGCTCGTAGTAATCGTTATCGGGCTCGTCGGCCGGTAGGTGCCGCCCCGCAGCGCGATCGTCTGTCCCGGCTTCACCACCGAGACCGCCTTGCCGATCGTCGCGTACGGCCGGCCGGCGCTGCCGTCGCCGCCGTCGTCGCCGCCCGGCGCGACGTAGATGTCGGCCCTGGTCGCGGCCGGTGGGTTCGCCTTCGCCGAGGATGCCGCCGACGGCGCGGCGGAGGCGCTCGGACTCGCCGCCGCGGAGGGACGGATCGAGACACGCGCCGACTCGGTGGCGGCCGGCGGGGCGATCGCCGCCGGGGCTTCCGGCTCGGCCGGCTCGTGCAGAACCGCGTAGGCGAAGCCGCCGCCGGCCGCCACCGTCACCGCGGTCGCCATCGCCAGCGCCTTCTGCTGCACCAGCGCGGAGACGTTCGCGACGATGCTCATCGCGGCCGGCTGCACCGCGGCGCTGCCGCTGTGCAGGGCGGCCTGGACCGCCGCGGTGAGCGCGGCCGGCACCGGCAGCAGCGTGACGCCGAGCAGCAGGCGCTCCGGCGAGACCAGGCCGGCCTGGTGGACGTGGCACTTCGGGCAGTCGCGCACGTGCCGGGCCAGGCGTTTGCGCCACAGCGAGTCGGTGCTGCCGTCCCAGACCCGGACCGTGTCCGCCAGCTCCGGGCACATCGGACGCGCTCGCAGCGCCCGGACCACGCCACGGGCCAGGTCGAGCTGCGCCTTCATCCGCTGCACCCGGACCGCGGCGTGTTTCGGCTTCACCGCGAGCGCGGCGGCCAGCTCGGCGCGGCTCAGGTCGCCGCGGGCCTCCTGCCACCAGAGCGCGAGCAGCTCACGGTCGCTCTCCTCCAGCCAGCGGCCGGCCTCGGCGAGCTCGCGCCGCTGGTCGGCGACGACCAGCTCGGCGGTGGTCCGCTCGGCGAAGTCGCCGAGCGGGTCGGGCACGTCGACCGGCTCGGTGTGGCGGCGGGCCAGGGTCATCTTCCGGGAGCGCAGATACATCTGGACCCGGCGGTACGCGATCGCGATCAACCATGATCGAAATCGGTCGGGTTCCCTGAGGGAACAGAGGCTGCGGATGGCCTGGAGCATGGTGTCCTGCACCAGGTCGTCGACGTCCGGATGCCCGTTCAGCGCGCGGCCGACGATGTTGTAGATCAGCGGCAGATACCCGGTGATCAACTGGTCGAGGGCGCCGACGCTCCCGTCCTGCGCGGCACGGACCAGAGCACTGTCGGGCGCGGTCGCAATCTGACTCTCCGTCACGATCCGCTCTTCTCTGCTGGTCCTTGGCCTCGACATGGTCACACGCTGTGACATCGCTCCATCGGGCCGTATCGTGGCACAGGATTTCCGGCGCTGTAAAGTTCGCGTTTCCGAGAAACCTGTTATCCCGCAGGTCGTCGCGCATCTACCGGATGTGAGCGTTCCCAGTTGTTGTCGTACCCCCGGCATAGGCTGCGGTCGTGAGGGGCGAGCCGAGCATCCTGCACGTCGACCTGGACGCGATGTTCGCCGCGGTCGAGCAGCGCGACAAGGTGTCGTTGCGGGGCAGACCCGTGGTCGTCGGCGGCGTGGCGGGCCGTGGCGTGGTGTCCACCGCGTCCTACGAGGCGCGGGCCTTCGGCGTGCGCTCGGCCATGCCGATGGCGCAGGCCCGGCGACGCTGCCCACCCGGTACGGCGTATCTGTCGCCCCGGTTCGCGGCGTACAAGCGGACCAGCCAGGTGGTGATGGCGTTGCTGGCTGAGGTGACACCGCTGGTCGAGCAGGTGAGCATCGACGAGGCGTACCTCGACCTCACCGCCGCTGACCACGACCTGACGCCGCGTGGGATCACCGAGCTGGCCCTCCGCCTCAAACGCGACATCGCGGACGCCACCGGCGGGGTCACCGGCTCGATCGGCGCCGCGTCCTCCAAGCTGCTCGCCAAGATCGGCTCCGAGCTGCGCAAACCCGACGGCCTGACGGTGGTCCCGGCCGGCGAGGAGCTCGCGGTTCTGCACCCCCTGCCGGTGGGCGCGCTCGGCGGTGTCGGTCCGGCGACCGAGCAACGACTGCACCGCTCGGGGGTACGGTCAATCGGCGACCTCGCGAGAATCCCCCTCGACGACCTCGTCGACTGGTTCGGCGTGGCGCACGGCAACGGGCTGTTCCGGCTGGCCCGCGCCGAGGACAACCGTCCCGTGGTGAGCGAGCGGGAGGCCAAGTCGGTCTCCGCCGAGGAGACGTTCGACGTCGACCTGGCCGACCCGGCCCGCCTCAACCGGGAGCTCGATCTGCTCGCCGCCCGGGTGGCCGGCCGGCTGCGAGCCGGCGGGCTGACCGGCCGGACCGTCAACATCAAGGTCCGGCATCCCGACTTCACGACAGTGACCCGGGCGGTGACCCGCGACCAGCCGACCGACGACGGCCGCCTCGTGGCCCAGCTGGCCCGGCGGTTGCTGGCCGAGGTGGACACGTCGGGCGGGGTCCGGCTGCTCGGGGTGGGCGTGTCGACGCTGGCCGACTTCGCCCAGGACGACCTGTTCTCGACGGGGCTGCTGGACGGGTTCTTTCCGGGGTTCGCCGAGCCCTCCGCGGGGCCGGCGGGGCCTGCTGAGCCCGTTGGGCTTGCCGGGGGTGCCGGGGCTGTGGAGCCCGCTGGGTTCGCCGGGCCCGTGGAGCCCGCGGGGCTTGCCGGGGCTGCCGGGCATGTCGGACATGCGGGGAGTGTCGGCCTTGCTGGGCCCGGCGGCGATGCGGTGTCCGAGCCCGTGATGAGCGCGGCCGGCGAGTCGCCGGCTGGTCCGGTGTCGCCGGCTGGCCCGGGCTCGTCGGCGGTTGCTCTCGTTGGTGGTGGTGTGGCGGCGGCTCCAGGCGATGACTCCGTTTCGGTCGTTACGCCCGGAACGGGTGTGGCGACGTCCGCTACGGGTGTGGAGCCGATTCCGGTGTGGCGGCCGGGCCAGGACGTGCGGCACGACGAGCACGGGGCCGGCTGGGTGTGGGGCAGCGGGCTGGGCCGGGTGACGGTCCGCTTCGAGGGGCCGCGCACCCCGCCCGGCCCGGTGCGCACGTTCGCCGTCGACGACCCCCGCCTCCATCCGGCCGACCCGCCGGATTGGAAGCAGGCCTGACCGCTGCCCGCCCGATTGGAAGCAGGCCTGACCGCTGCCCGCCCGATTGGAAGCAGGCCTGACCGCTGCCCACCACCAGGGCCGGGCCGCCGTCGGCGCGAACCGTTGTCACTCAGCGTGTCGGCATCCGCGGTCAACGTCGCGCTTTTTGGAAACCCGCGGACGCCCCAGGCCCCACAGAATGACGCAGACCCCACAGCGCTCACGGTCTACCGGCGACCGACCGTGACACCCGGCCGAATCGGCGCACTACCGGGCCGCGGGTCTGGCCAACAGTGTCAGGCTTGACTGCTTCGGGCCGCCGGGGGTGGAGGCAGCCCTGACCCCGCAGGGCCGGAAGCCGGCCCCACCGCGCAGGGCCGGGAGGCCGGCCCCACCCCGGCGGGCCGGAGCCGGCCCGGCCCCTGCGGAGCACCGGATCGGAGGCCGGCCCCCACCCTGCCGGGCCCACCCTGCCGGGCTATTTGCCGGCGGCGGCGGTCGCTCGTTCGGCCAGGCGGCGGAGCAGGGGCGGGGTGTCGAAGGCGTCCAGCTCGACCTCGACGAAGACCGGGCGGTTCGAGCCGGTCGCGGCGGTCAGGGCCTTGGTCAGCTCGGTGCCGGTGGCCGCGTGGTGGTAATCGGTGTCCGGCCCGGCGAACGCGGCCACCACGGCACGCCAGTTCCAGTCGGCGACGTCGTTGTAGCCGGCGTTCGGGCTCTGCAGCGCCCGCTCGATGGTGTAACCCCGGTTGTTCAGCAGCAGGATGATCGGGCGCAGGCCGGCCGCGACGATCGTGCTCAGCTCCTGGATGGTCATCTGCGCGGCGCCGTCACCGATCACCAGGACGGGCCGGCGGTCCGGGTCGGCGAGGCCCTGACCGAGGACGGCCGGTAGCGCCCAGCCGATCGAGTTCCAGATGGGCTGGCCCAGGAAGACGGTGTCGTCCGGGAGTCGCAGTGCCAGCGCGCCCCAGTAAGAGGTGCCGGTGTCGGCGACCAGGGCGTGGCCGGCGGGGAGCCAGGCTTGCATTTCGTGCCAGAAAGTGTCCTGCGTCAGGATCGCTGTATCCGACATTTCGGAAATATCGGATCGGGCGGTGGGGATTGAGGGGACGCCGCGGGCGGCGGCGCTGGGGGCGAGGACTTCGGCCAGGGCTGCCACCGCGTCCGGGAACAGGACGTTCTCGAAACGGGTCGTGCCGATCAGCGCGGCCGTGGGCAGCAGCTGGACCGTCCGGGCGTCCGGGCGGCGGTGGGTGAAGAAGCCGGTCAGCTCGGCGGTCAGGGCCGTGCCGAGATGCAGCACCACGTCGGCTGAGTCGATCATCGAAGCCGCCGGTCCGTCGAGCATGTCGCCCGCGTAGAGCCCGAGGTTGCCCGGGACGCCCTCGTCGATCACGCCCTTCGCGGAGAGTTGAGCGGCCACCGGGATCCCGGACCGTTTCGTCATCTCGGTCACGAGAGGGCTCAGCCCGTACCGGGAAATCAGCTGTCCCACCAGCATGATCGGCCGTACCGCGGGGGTGAGGAGCTCGCGCACCGCGGCGCGGAAGCGTTCGACGGCGGCCGGGTCGGACGCGGGGGTGAGGCGTTCGCGCAGCGGCGCCGCCGGGATGCGGTGCAGCGCGAGATCCTGCGGGACGCTCAGGTAGACCGGCTTGCGGTGGGTGAGCGCGGCGAGCAGCACGGCGTCGATCCGGGCGCCCGCGTCGGCTGCGGTCACCGTCGCTTGCGCGACAGTCACTTCGGCGTACGCCCGAGCGAAGTGCCCGAATTCTCCGTCGGCGAGGGTGTGATGCACGAGGGCGCCGCTCGCCACGGTCGTGGTGCGCGGGGAGCCCACGACGTGCACGACCGGGGAGTCCTCGGCGGCGCTGCCGGCCACCGCGTTGATCGCGGAGAGCTCGCCCACCCCGTACGTGGTGAAAAGCGCGCTCAGGCCGCGCCGCCGCGCGTAGGCGTCCGCCGCGTAGCCCGCGCCGAGTTCGTTGGGCGAACCGACCCAGCGCAGGCCTTCGACGGTTGCCAGGCCGTCGAGGAGGTTGAGGTTGAAGTCGCCGGGTACGCCGAACAGATGCTCCACTCCGGCTTGGCGGAGGCGAAGTCCGAGGTACTCGGCAACGGTGACGGTCCCATCCAAGTCGATCATGGCGAATAGCGTCCGCATGGAGGACAGGATGCACAACCGAGGCCCGAAAGAGTGGGCAACTTGTACATCGGAAAGATCGTTTCGTGGCGCGTGGATGTGCGAATGGTGCACGGCGCGGGGGTTGATCCATATCGCCGAATATGGGCGTGTTGGCAAGGTGCAGGCCGGGGAGTAGGAACAGTCAGGGAGGACTTTCGATGACCGCTGTTGCGCCTCGTCCCGTGCAGGCCCGGCCGTGGCCGGTCCGGCGTCCGATCCGGGGCTCCTGGCTGGCTCGCACCATCCGCACCACCGACGCGAAGCAGATCGGGATCATGTACCTGGTCACGTCCTTCGCCTATTTCGTGGTGGGCGGCCTGATGGCGCTGATCATGCGCGCCGAGCTGGCCCGGCCCGGCATGCAGGTGCTCTCCCCGGAGCAGTACAACCAGCTCTTCACCATGCACGGCACGATCATGCTGCTGCTCTTCGCGACGCCGATCGTCTTCGCGTTCGCGAACTTCGTGGTCCCGATCCAGATCGGCGCGCCGGACGTGGCGTTCCCCCGGCTGAACGCGTTCGCCTACTGGCTCTACCTGTTCGGCGGGCTGATCGCGGTCGGCGGCTTCCTGGTGCCGGGCGGCGCGGCCGACTTCGGCTGGACGGCGTACACGCCGCTGAGCGGCGGGCAGCACTCGCCGGGCGTGGGCGGCAACATGTGGGTGGTCGGCCTCGCGATCTCCGGTCTGGGGACGATCCTCGGCGCGGTCAACATGATCACCACGATCATCTGCCTGCGGGCGCCCGGCATGACCATGTTCCGGATGCCGATCATGACGTGGAACATCCTGCTCACCAGCGTGCTGGTGGTGCTGGTCTTCCCGTTCCTGGCCGCCACGCTCTTCGCGCTCGGCGCCGACCGGATCCTGGGTGCGCAGGTCTTCGACGTGAACACCGGCGGCCCGATGCTCTGGCAGCATCTGTTCTGGTTCTTCGGCCATCCCGAGGTCTACATCATCGCGCTGCCGTTCTTCGGCATCATCACCGAGATCGTCCCGGTCTTCAGCCGCAAGCCGGTCTTCGGTTACAAGACCCTGGTCGCCGCCACCATCCTGATCACGATGCTGTCGATGAGCGTGTGGGCGCACCACATGTTCGCCACCGGCCAGGTGCTGCTGCCCTTCTTCAGCCTGCTCAGCTACCTGATCGCGATCCCGACGGGGATGAAGTTCTTCGTCTGGATCGGCACCATGTGGCGGGGGCAGATCACCTTCGAGTCGCCGATGCTGTGGGCGATCGGGTTCATGGTGACATTCCTGCTCGGCGGGCTCACCGGCGTGCTGCTGGCCGCGCCGCCGATCGACTTCCAGGTGCACGACAGCTACTTCGTGGTGGCGCACTTCCACTACGTGCTGTTCGGGACGATCGTGTTCGCGGTCTTCGCCGGCATCTATTTCTGGTTCCCGAAGATGTTCGGCCGGATGCTCGACGAGCGGCTCGCCAAGATTCACTTCTGGCTGACCTTCATCGGCTTCCACATGACGTTCCTGGTGCAGCACTGGCTGGGCGCCGAGGGCATGCCGCGGCGGTACGCGGACTATCTGGCGTCCGACGGGTTCACGTTCCTCAACATGTTCTCCACGGTCGGCGCGTTCATCCTCGGCATCGCCACGCTGCCGTTCATCTACAACGTGTGGATCTCGCACAAAGCCGGGGCGGTGGCGACCGCGGAAGACCCGTGGGGCCACGGCAACTCGCTCGAATGGGCGACGTCGAGCCCGCCGCCGCTGCGCAACTTCGACCGGATGCCCCGGATCCGGTCCGAGCGGCCGGCGTTCGACGCCAAGTTCCCGCAGCTTGCCGCCGGTAAGCAGTCGGCAGCGGGTCCGCCGGAGGGCGGGGCGCGGCCGCTGACCGAGGAATCCACCGGCGGCGCGAGCTATCCGGAGGACCGATCGGATCGTTGATTCGAACGGTGATGCGGTGGTCTATCCCTTTTGCCGGTATGCGCTCATAGTGAGTCGTCCATGCGCCTGCCGTAGCTGACAAAGGGTGCATCGCGATGAGAGATCGGACATCTTCCCCACCCGGAAGGCACACACATGCCGATCGTTCGTCGCCCCATCCCGCTGCCCCGCCGACGGCGCGCGGCGGAGACCGCAACAGCCGCCGTCGTGGCCGCACTCGTCGTACCGGCGGTGCCCGCCGCGGCGGTGACGACCGACTGCCGGACCGCCGCGTTCACCGCCCGCTCGCAGGCCGACCTCGCCAAGATCTCGGTACTGGACCCCGGTCCGCTGCACCGTGACCTGCCCGCGCTCGCCGACGTCCGGCTCGGCTCCGCGCGCGGGGAGGCCGACAGCGGCGCCAAGCTGCACAAGGCCGTCGCCACCGCCCGGTACGCCGACGCGAAACTGCTCGGCATCTCCACCGGACAGGCGTCCGCCATCGCCACGGCGCCGCGCAGCAGAGGGCCGGCCAGCATCGACCTCGCCGCGGTCGGCGTGGCGGGGCTCGGCGTCGTCAAGTCGGGCACCGCCACGGCGGAGGCCAACTGGGAGGACGCGTACCGGTGCGGCAAGACCGGGCCGCTCACCCGCTCGGCCACCATGCTCGCCGGGCTGTCCGTGCTCGGCGGCAAGCACGGCGCGCCGGTCCTGCACGCCGTCGACGACGTGACGCACATGTCGCAGAAGACCAGCCTGCTGCGGGTCGGGCCGAGCGGCTCCACGCAGAGCGCCACGGATCTCGTACGGATCAAAGGCGGTCAGGTCGGCGTACGCGCCGGCGCCGGCGCCGCCCTGGGCGACCTGAGCCTCTTCGCGGGCACGCCGCACGAGATCGGCATCAAGGTGGTCAACCAGGCGACGCTGGAGGTGGTCGCCGCCGCCGATCAGCACAGGTCCAGGGTCGACTACAAGCCGGCGGTGCTCAAGGTCAGCTCCGGCGGCAAGCAGGTCAGCATGCTGAAGGATGCCGGCGCCGACGTCTCGCTCGGCGTGGACGGCTCGCTGAGCCTCCCCGGCGGGCACCACGAGAAGTCCGGGATCGCCGTGCGGGTCTCCGTCGGGCAGCCCACCTCGGACATCGGCAAGCGCACCGTCAGCGCCGAGGCCGCCACGCTGCGCGTCGAGGTGACGGTCGGCAAGGCACATCTGCTCGACGTGGCGCTCGGATACCTTTCGGTCAGCGCGTGTGCGCCGGGTGGCGCTGCGTCGTCCCGCGACAATGACCGTGACGACCGTGACCGTGACGACCACGGGCCGGGGCCGTCGTCGTCCTCGTCCCGGTCGTCGTCCTGGCCCGGGGGGTCGTCGTCCGGCGGCTCTTCCTCGGGAGGCTCCTCCTCCGAGGGCCCGCTCGGCTCGTCGCCGGGGGATTCGGCCTCGGCTTCGCCGTCGGCCTCTGCTTGGCCTTCGGGGTCGGCCTCGCCGTCGGGATCGACCTCGGCTTCGCCGTCGGTTTCGGTCAAGCCGGTCGCCCTGGGTGAGCCGCTTCCGGGCAACGGGGGTACGGGTGGCGGAGCGCTCGCGTTGACCGGCGCCAACGTGGCTGTGCTGGGGATCGGGGGAGCCGCGCTGGTGCTGTTCGGGGTGGTGGCGCTGATGCTGGGCCGCCGTCGCCGGAACGTCTCGGGAAGCTGATCAGGGTTACTCCGGTGACGCGATCCCGGCCGGTCCGGCTCTCCGGGCCGGTCGGGACGTGCGGCTGTGCGGGCCGGTCGGGTCGTGCGGCTGTGCGGGCCGGTCGGGTCGTTCGGCCCATGATCACTAGGCCGGGCGGCTGTCCGGCGCTTCCGGGGCGTCGCCCTAAACTGGAACCGTGCAGCCGCAGAACATCCCGTCCCGCGACTCGATCCATCGGGCGGCGGCCGAGTTGTTCGTCCGCGACGGTTACTCGGGCACCACGGTGCGTGGCATCGCGGCGGCCGCCGGCTGTGACCCGGCCCTGGTGATCCGCCACTTCGGATCCAAAGAGGGCCTCTTCCTCGCCACTGTGTCGGTCTCCAGCGAGCTGCCCCGGATCCTCGCCGGGCCGATCGAGTCGATCGGGCGGGAGCTGGTCCGCTTCGTGCTGGACGCGTCGGACACCGCGGTGGCCGGGATCTACCGGGCGATGCTGACCGCTTCTGATCGGCCCGAGATCAAACAGCGGCTGCGGTCGTCGATGCACGACGTCTTCGTCGGCCCGCTCGCCGACCGGATCGGCGGCGCCTTCCCGGAACTGCGTGCCCGTCTCGTCGCGGCACAGTTCGCCGGCCTGATCAACGCGTACTGGCTGGTCGCTGATCCGGTGCTGAGCCGCGCCGACCGGCCGGCGATCGTCGCGCTCTACGGAGACGCGATCCAGCGGCTGCTAGACAGTGACGACCCCGTCGCCGGAGAAGCCTGAGCCCCAGCCGGTGCATCCGCGCCGCGTTCCGGCCGCCGGTCGCGGTCCCCTCGTCGGCCACGATCCGTCCGTCCGCAGCCGTGATTCCCTCGTCGGCCACGATCTGTCCGTCTGCGGCCGCAGGCGGAGCCGTTTGACCGCCTTCTCGCGAGATTTCGGGAATGTCGGATGTGCTCATTCCCGGCTGGCCGAACCGCCCCAGCAGCCGCCCGCGCGGGCGAGGCAGCGGGGTCTCACCGGATTGCTCCAGCCGCCCGGGCCGGCGGGACAACCGGGACCCGCCGGATCGCGCCAGTCGCCCGGACTGCCTCGGCTGGCCGGGCGCTTCGGGCGTGCTGCTGGGGGCGTGTGCCTTTCGGGTGGGCTTCGGCTGGTGGCGGTGCTGGGCGAAGACCCAGCCGCGGAGCAGCACGTAACGAAGGCCCCCGATCAGGCTGCCGGTCAGCGCCAGGATCAGCGCCTCCTCCAGCGAGGTCGGGTGCGGCCCGGCGATGCCGGTGAACCATGGCGCGATGACGAGGTTCGCCAGGTAGACGGCGACCGAGGTGAGGCCGGCTTCCCAATGCAGCCGGGCGATCGCCGAGGTGGTGACGTTGAAGGTGACCCGGCGGTGCGCCTCGGTGTTCAGGGGCGTGATCGCGAAGAGGGCGATCCAACTGGCCCACGTCGCCGGGGCGATGCCGCGCACGCCCACGTAGACGAGGGTCTGCAGCACCGTGCTGAGGGCGCCCACCAGCATGAACCAGAGGAGCTGGCGGGGCAGGGTGGCGAGCCGTGGCATGACTGAGCGCTTTCGGACAGCAATGATTACCGTCGTAGTGTCAACATTGTTGACGGCCCTCGTCAACTATGTTGACGGCGTGACGCCGCTTACCCGTACCCCCGGGTCGTGATCTTTTGATCGTCGTGTTTTAGCTGGTCAGAAGCGGTTGCTGTGGAGCTCGCGGGGTGCGGGCGTGGCCACACTGCAACCTGTCCGTGATCGGACAGGCGCCGGATTCGCAGCGGGGGTACATACCTCTGCGGCGAGAGGAGTGCGGATGAGCGCGGGCAAGTGGTACGGCGTCGCCGGCACGGCCGTCGGCGAGTGGCGGGAGCGGCTGGTCGCTCTCAGTCACAGCCTGCACGACGAGCCGGAGGTGGCCTTCGCCGAGCACGCCTCGGCGGCCAAGCTGGCTGATCTGATGCGGTCAGCGGGGTTCAAGGTCACCGAGGGCGTCTGCGACCTGCCGACCGCGCTCACCGCGGAGTACGGGAACGGCGACCTGACCATCGGCCTGTGCGCGGAGTATGACGCGCTGCCCGGAATCGGTCATGGCTGCGGGCACAACGTGATCTGCGCGATCGCGGCGGGCGCGGCGATCGGGCTCAAGGCCGCCGCCGATCGGTACGGGTTCCGCGTCAAGCTGCTCGGCACCCCCGCCGAGGAGAGCGGTGGCGGTAAGCAGTTGATGGTGGAGCGCGGAGCGTTCGCGGACGTGACCGTCGCGATGATGGCGCATCCCGGGCCGATCGACACCGCCGGGGCGCGGGACAGCACCCAGGCGTGCACCCGGTTCGAGGTGACCTATCGCGGACGTCCGGCGCATGCGGCCGGAGCGCCGTGGGACGGGGTGAACGCGGCGGACGCGGCGACCGTGGCGCAGGTGGCGATCGGCCTGCTGCGGCAACAGGTGCCACCGAGCAACCGGATCGCCGGATTCGTCCGAAGTGGTGGGATGGTCACCAACATCATCCCGGAGGTCAGCGTGCTGGATTACGAGGTGCGCGCGCCCGATATTGATCGGCTTGACGCGTTGCGGCGGAGGGTCCGGGACTGTTTCACGGCGGGGGCGATGGCGACCGGGGCCGAGGTGTCGTTCCGGCAGACCGGGCCGGACTATGCGGACTTGCGGAACGATCCGTGGCTGATGGAGACGTATCGCTCCCATCTCGCGGATTTCGGGCGGACGGCGGTGGTCCTGCCGCCGGGGGCGAACAGCGCGTCCACCGACATGGGCAATGTCAGTCACCTGGTTCCGTCGATCCACCCGATGATCGCGCTGCGGGGCGCGGAGGCGATGCCGCACACGCACGAGTTCGCGGTGGCGGCGCGGACAACGGCCGCCGACGAGGCGGTGGTCGACGGCGCGAACCTGCTGGCCCGGACGGCGATCGACCTGGCCCGCGACACAACCCGCCGGGCGATGTACGTGGCAGCCCGCTGACGACGGCCGGGGTGGGCGCTGGACAGTCGTCCCACCCAAGCAGAGACCGCGTCACGGCCGGCGGGGCGCTACGGGCGGGTGGACAGGTAGTCGGTGAAGGTTCGGGTGGGAGTCCAGCCCTGACTTCGGGCCTTCTCCGTGTTCAGCACTACGGCCGTGGTCAGCTGCTCCACGGCGTACCGGGAAAGGGTTGCCTCCCGGCGCGTCAGGCGCGCCGCCAGGACCGACACCGCGGCGGCCGCGCGGACCGCCGGGATGGGCAGGTGCTGGACCGGGACGCCGCAGGCCGCGCTGATGACGGCGTCGCGCCGGTAGACGGGTTCGTCCGCGATGTTGTAGGCGCCCGGTTCCCAGCCGCGGGCGGCCAGGCAGGCGTCGGCGAGGTTCTCCACGGCGGTCAGGCTGAGCGGAATGTCCGGTCCGGGGAGCAGCGCCCGGCCGCCGCGGACGGCTCGGCTCAAGCGGGGGAGCAGGTGCGGGTCGCCCGGACCGTAGACGGCGCGGGGCCTCAGCACCACCGCGCCGGCCGTCAGGGCGAGGCGTTCGCCGGCTGCCTTGGTGCGACCATAAGCGGTCAGGCCGCCTAGCGGATGATCCTCACGGACGGGTTCCGGGCCGGCCGGGGCGTAGACGCTTGCGCTGCTCACCCAGACCACCGTCCGGGTGCCGGCGGATTCCAGCAGGCGGGCGGTGCCCTCGACGTTCACGGCGTGGAAGGCGGCTTCGGCGGCGCGGCCGGGCGGTGGGTCACCCACCGCTGCCGCGAGATGCAGCACGAGATCGGTTCCGGTCAGATCCGGTGGGGTACGGGTGGCGTCCCAGTACCGGTGCTCCCCGGCCGGCCCGGGTCGCCGCCCCAGGCAGACCACCGTGGCGCCGGCCGCGGCGGCAGCGCGCGCGACGACGCCACCGCAGAAGCCGCTGGCCCCGGTGACGGCGACCCGAAGCCCGTTCAGGGCGCGCCCGCGGTGGTGCGCGGCGGGGGTCATCGGGTGGGGGCCAGGATCAGGGCGGCCCAGCCGGGGAGAGCGCTTCGCCGATCGGGCCGGGCGCTGATCACCTTCGGACGGTACGGGGCCAGCGCGGCGAGGGTGTCGGCCATTTGGGCGCGGGCCAGGCGGGCGCCGGGGCAGGCGTGCGGCCCGGCGCCGAAGACCAGCTGGGCCACCTGGGGTGGCGCCGGCGCGGCGGGATCCGGGTCGGTGCGGTGGGCGTCCACGGCATGCCGGGCCACCAGGACCAGGCGGTCGCCGGCGTGGACCGGGCAGCCGGCGACGGTGCCGGACGCGGCGGCCACCCGGGGCAGCAACGGTGTCGGTGTCGTGGCCCGGAGCAGCTCGGTGACCAGGGAGTCGAGGGCGATCTCCGCGTAGGGCCAGAACCCGGCGTCGGCGCACCAGGCCGCCGCGCGGGGCAGCGCTGCCACCGTGGTGTTGATCGCCGCGACGGCGAGCATCGCGGCAAGCCCGCTGTCGTCGTCGTGCGGCCCGGCCGGTATGCCGGGATCGGCTGGCCGCGCGCCGGGAGAGGGCGGGGGATCGATCCGCTTGGCGGCAGAGACCAGGCTGCTGAGGCGGGCTGCCGCGGCCTCGGCGGCTTCGCGGGCACCGGGGCGGCGCGGGCCGGGCAGGTGTTCGCGGGCTCCGGCGGCCGCGGCGTCGCTCGCGACCGCGGCCAGGTCGCGACCGGAGACGTCCAGGTTCAGCATCGCGGCCGTTGTCGTGCCGGCCAGGTCCGCGGCGACGTCCACCAGGTCGATCGGGCGGCCCGTTGCCAGCGGCGCGAGCCGTTCGGCCAGCACCGCCATCCAGATCGGACGGAGCGTCGTCACGCCCTCCACGCTCAGGGCGTCGGCCAGCCCGCGGCGCGACGATCGGTGGTCGTCGCCCTCCTGGTCGAAGAGGAGACCGCCGCCGGTCAGCCGGCCCGCGGCGCCGCCGGTGGTGCCGTCGGCGGTGCGGTCCAGCGGCACCCGGAGCAGGCCGTCGAGGTAGGCGGTTCGGGAGTGGGCGAGGACGGTGCTGCCCAGGCGGGTGACCGGCCATCGGCGGGTCGCGGCGAGCAGCGCGAACAGCACCGGATGGCTGGCGAGGTAGACGCGCCGGTCACGCCGCCGTGCCCGGCGCATCCCGGCGCGGCCCGCCGGAACGCTGGGCGGGGGAGACGTGGGCGCCGAGGGAGAGGCGCGCGCGGGGGAGGACGCGGGCGGCGTGCTCGGGAAGGGGCCGGTCACCGGATGTGCACCTCGTCCGGCGTGGCGGGGTGCCAGCGACGATCCCAGTGCCAGAGCAGGGTCCGCCTCGGGCCCCACGCCCGCAACCGGCGCAGACTCGACTCGACGACCAGGTCCTCGGCCCGGACGATCCGGTCGGTGTGACGGCGGGCGCGATTGAGCAGCGTCACGTCCTCGGACCCCTCCTCCAGCGCCTCCCGCGCCGTGCCGCCGCAGCTCAGGTAGAGCCACGATGACATCGCCAGATTGTGACCGTGCACCAGGACGTACGGCGAGCGGAATCCGGCGGACCGGTGCGCGCGGCGGTGCCGGCCGTAGAGGGCGGCCAGCCGGACGGCCGCCGGGTAGAGGGTGCGCTCAGCCCAGGACGGGTGCTCGTCGCGGCGGGGGACGCTGCGCCCGCAGACCATCTCGGCCCCGCCGTCCAGGTACGCCCGTGCCGTCGCCACCCAGTCCGGTGCGGGCCGGCAGTCGGCGTCGGTGCGGGCCAGCTGGGTGGCGCCGGTGGCGATCGCGTGCCGGAATCCGGTGTCGGCGGCTGTTCCGGCGCCGGGGGCGGGTTCGGTGACGATGTCGATCGGGAACGGGGCCGTGGCGGCGAAACGGGTGACGATCGCGGTGGTGTCGTCGGTGGAGGCGTTGTCGGCGATCACCAGGCGGAAGCGGGTGTCGGACTGGGCGGCGAGCGCCTCCAGGGCGCCGGTGATCGACGCGGATTCGTTGAACGCGGGGATGACGACCGTGAAGGGGGTGCTCGCTTCGCCCATTCCCACGTCCGCGGGTTGAACCCGGATGGGGCGGGACGGTTGCGGTGCGGTCGGGGAGCTCATCCGCGTACTCCCGGGGGGAAGCCGGCGGCGAGCCTCGCCGCCGCGGCCCGGTCGGGTTTGCGGGAACGGCCGGCGAGCGGGACGGGGGTGAAGATCACGCGGTCGGGCGTGGCCGCGCCCATCCGGCGGAGAGGCTCGCGGAGGGCCGCGCGGACGGAATGGAGGTTGGCGCCGGGACTGGTTTCGATCAGGGCGACCAGCTGTTCGTCGCCGTCGCCCGCGGGGACGCCGACCAGGACGGCCAGGGAGACGCCGGGCACGTGAAGGGTGGGTTCGTAGAGGCCGGGATAGATGTTCTCGGCGCGGCGCAGGATCATGTCCTTGCTGCGTCCGGCGAGGACCACCCGGCGGCCGGCCAGGCGGGCTATGTCGCCGGTTTCGACCCATTCGTGCGGTTCGTTCCCCAGGTAGCGGTCGCACACGCCGGCCCCGGCCAGCAGAAGCTGCCCGGTGCCGGCCCCATCGGGTGGCGTGAGATGGCCGGCGGCGTCGGGTGGCAGGAGGCGGGCGCGCACGCCGGGCAGCAGGTCGCCGACGAGGTCGCCGGGCTCGTCGAACGCGGTCTTCGCGGTCGCCTCGACGGCGGCCGCGGGGAAGACCTCGGTGAGCGCGTAGACGCACCACGCCTCGTCCGCCCCGGCCGCCCGGACCCGGCTGAGCAGCGGGGCGGAGACCGGAGCCGATCCACTGTAGACGCGCCCGGTGAGCGGGACGCCGGCGTCGAGCGCGGACCGCAATTGCGGCGGTGTCAGATATGTCGCCTGCGGGCGCAGCGTGCGGGCCTGCTTCGCCAGGGGCCTCGGGCGGCGGGCCGGCAGGGCTACCGGAGCGCCCGTGGCCAGCGCCGGGAGCATCACGAAGAAGGTTCCGCCGAGGATGGGCAGATTCGGACGAGGCCTCACCAGCTCGGTCACGGCACTGAGTCCCGCAGCCAGGCCGGCGCGGGTGTGCACGACGGCTCGGGGGCTGCTCGTGGTGCCCGACGTGAAGATCACGACCGCGTCGCCGTCGCCCTCGTAAGCCGGTGGCGGAGCGCCGTCCACCAGCTCCAACGCGGGTGCGTTGCCCGGCAGGCGGCGGCCGGCGGTCACCGTGGGCGCCAGCGACGTGAGGTCCGGCAGGGCGAGCCCGGCGCGGCGGGCGAGCGGCGCCGCCCACGTCGCGACGGCTTGCGCGGCCGCGTCCGCGACAATCAATTTCGGCTTCGCGAGCGCCAGGCGGGCGGTGAGCACGTCGGGTCCGGCATGCGGGTCCAGGACCGCCACGCGCAGACCCATCCGGTACGCGGCCAGCAGCGTCGCCAGGGCACGCGGACCGGGCCGCACCGCCACCCCGAGGGTGTCACCGGCCCGCAGCCCTCGCGCGTGCAGCGATGTCGCATAACGATCACGCAGCTCGGCCAGCTCGCCACGACTCAGCGTGCCTCGCCCGGCGATCAGCGCCGGGGTGTCGTCGCCGGGCCGCAGACCGGCGTTCAGCTCGTCGATGGTCATCGCGGATCCGGGGTGAGCGGGCCACTGCCCCGGTCGAGGTACCACTTCGCGGTCCGCAGCACGCCGTAGGCGCGGATCCGCCGCGTCGAGTTCTCCACCACCATGGTCCGGCTGCGGGCGATCGACGCCGTGGCGCCGCGAACCCGATTCAGGAACAGCCGATCGGTCGGCGAGGGCCGCCGGGGCATCCCGCCGCACGCCTCGTAGAGCGACGCGGTGATCGCCATGTTGTTGCCGGCGTGCATCCGGTACGGCGCCAGGTATCCGCTGCTCCGGTGTGCCGGGCGCAACCGGCCGAAGAGCGCCGCGAGGCCGACCAGCCCGGCGAAGAAGGCCCGCCCGGCCGGACCGTGCTCGTCGCGGCGGGCGGTGATCCGGCCGCACACCATCCCGGCGCCGCCGTCCAGCGCGGCCTGCGCGGCGGCCACCCATCCCGGGCGGGGAAGGCAGTCGGCGTCGGTCCGCGCGATCCGTGTCGCGCCGGCCGCGATGGCGTGCCGGAACCCGGTGTCGACAGCGCAGCCGACACCCTTCTCGGGCTCGATGATCACGTGTACCGGGAACGGCGCGCAGGACTGGAACGCGCGCACCACGTCCGCCGTGCCGTCGGTCGAGCCGTTGTCGACGACGAGCAGCGTGAAGCCGGTGTCGGTCTGTGCCCCGAGCGCGTACAGGGTGGCGCTGATCCGGGCCGTCTCGTTGTAGGCGGGTACCACCACCCACAGGCTCACGACAGCTCCCAGACCATGGTCATGACGCTGACGCCGCCGCCGAGCCCGACGAACAGCACGCGGTCGCCCGGCGTCAGCGTGGGGTGGATCCGGGCCAGCTGGACGCCGAGCGTGGCGCTGGCCATGTTGCCGAGACCTGTCACGGTGATCTCCAGCTTGTCCCGCGGCACGCCGGTGACCTCGACGAACCGTTCCAGGTACGGCAGCGTCACCTGATGGACCAGGACCTTGGCGTAATCGGTGTGCTCCAGGCCGGTGCGGCTGCGGACCCGGTCCAGGATGCCGGCGCCGACCTTCTCGAAGACGCTGCGCAGGCGGTGCCCGTCGCCGGTGAAGTAGGTGTGCTCGTCGCCGCGCGGATGCCGGGAGCCACCGCCCGGGATGCCGCCGGCCGTCCAGTGTTCGGAGTGCGTCTCGGTGTCGATGTCCAGGATGCCGCCGCGGCCGACGGGTTCCACGACGACTGCCGCTCCGGCGTCGCCGAACGTGTACCCGGCGAACGACCGGCGGGCGTCGGCCAGGCCGGTGGCCGGTCGCATCGCCCGGGTCGGGGTCTCGCCGGTCACCACCAGGGCGCGCCGGGCCCGGCCGGCCAGGATCATCGACCGGGCCAGGTCGATGCCGTTGACGAAGCTGTTGCAGGCGTTGGTGACGTCGAGCGCGTGCGCCCGGCTGCCGAGCGCGGCCTGCACGATGTGCGCGGTGGCCGGCTCGACCATGTCCCGGCTGGCCGAGGCGAACAGCAGCAGGTCGATGTCGAGCGGATCGAGATCGGCGTCGGCGAGGGCGGCCCGGGCGGCGCGCAGGCCCAGCGTGGAGGCGTACTCGTCGGCGGCCGCGATCCGCCGCCGCTCGATGCCGGTGAGCCGGGCGAACAGGCCGCGCCCGAGCCGTGCCGAAACCCGTTCCTGCAGCTCGGCCGTGGTGACTTCGTGCTCCGGCAGGTGCGCGCCCACTCCGGTTATGCCGACCCGCATCTGGTGCGCCAACCCCCGTCAGTCGATCTTCAGCCGGCCGTCAGCTGACCAAAGGGGTTCATTGTGCGGCCCCGCGGGAAAGACGTCCATTCGGCTGTTCCGGCGAGGTGCTGCTCGATCATTCGGTGACGGCTGCTCGATCACCCGGTGAAGCTGGAGAGCACCACGGTGAGCTGAGGCAGGGCGCCGATCCAGGCGTCCCGCGCGGTGCGCCATTCGATCAGGTACGCCTCCGCGCCGCTCTCCACCACCCGGTGCAGCCCCCGCATCACCACCGCGTCGGGGTTCAGGAACGTGTACTCCCAGACCGCCCCGCCGGCCGACGGCAGCGCCTCGATCCGCAGCCGCCGGTACGCCGGAAACGCGATGTCCCGCTCCTCGGCGAGCAGACCGGCCACCATGTCCCGGGTCGAGCCCTGCCACCGGCTGATCCGCAGGCTCGCCTCGCCGATCGGGTCGGCGAACGAGACCACGCCGTCGGCGAGCGGATCCGGTTTCCAGCCGTCCGGCACCGCGACCCGGAAGCCGCTCGGATCGGTCCACCAGCTGAAGTCCTCCGGCAGCACTGTCGCGGCCGGCGACGGCGGCGACTGGGCGCTGCCGGTGTCCCGGTGGGTGCTCGCGGCCACGGTGGTGAGCAGGGCCAGCAGGGCGATCACCACGGCGGCGGCGGAGAGGCGGTGCCGCAGCGCGGGGCGGGCGGGTTCGGCTGGCTCGTCGACGGATCGGCCGAAGTTCTCTCCCGGGGCCGGGCCGGGGACGGGGTTTCCGGCCGGTACCGGGTTCTCGGCGAGCGCGGGGCTGTCGGCGAGCCCGGAACCGCCGGCGGCGAGCCCGGGGCCGCCAGCGGGCTCGGGGCCGGCGGGCATCGGGCTTCCGGTGACGGCGGCTCGTTCGGCGGCGGTCGGTTCATGGGTGGGCTCGGGCAGGCCGCGGCGCAGCCACCGCGGCGGCCACCAGCGGTTGCCGGACCGGGGGCGTTTCGCCCCGGCCACCTTGCGCAGCTTCGCCTCCAGCTCGGTGACGCTCAGCCGGCTGGACGGGTCGCGGCGGAGCAGCCCGGCCAGGATCGGGGCGAGCGGGCCGGCCAGGCTGGGCGGGTCCGGTTCGGTGTCGGCGAGGTCCCGCAACACCTCGGTCGTGCTGGACCGCAGGTACGGCGGGCGGCCCTCCACCGCGTGGTAGAGCGTGGCGCCGAGCGACCACAGGTCCGAGGCGACCGTCGAGGAGTGCTCGAAGAGGCGCTCCGGCGCGATGTATTTCGGGGAGCCGAGCACCACCCCGGTGTCGGTGAACGCCTTGATCCCGGCGGTGGTCACCGCAGGGCCAAAATCGGTCAGCACGATCCGGCCGTCGTCGCCGACGAGAACGTTTCCCGGCTTGACGTCCTGGTGCAGCAGGCCGGCGTCGTTCGTGGCGACCAGCGCGGCCAGCACGGCGAGACCGATCCCGGCCACCCTGGCCGGCGGCAGCGGGCCCTCGGACTCGATGATCTCCAGGAGCGAGCGGGACGGTACGTACTCCATCACGACCCACGGGCCGGCTTCGTCGGGGTAGACCTCGAAGGTGTGGATCAGGTTCGGGTGGCGGACCCGGGCGGCGGCCCGGGCCTCGGGGAACACCCACTCGCGGATCACGTCGCGCTGTGCCGGGGTCAGGCCCTCGGGAAGTGTGCACTGCTTGATGGCCACCTGGAACGGGACACCGGCACGGTCGTCGGTGGCGAGCCAGACGCGGCTCATCCCACCGTGCGCGAGCGGGCGGACGACGCGGTAGCGGTCGGCGACGACCTCTCCCACCGGAACCATGCCGTCCCCTCGTTTGTGGACGTTCACAGGAGCGCTGTCGACGCTACTGGACGCAAGTCGCAGTGCGACTGTCGGATTTCTGGTGATGCGTGACGATAGTGATCACTCGACCGAAGTGATGGGTGGGCGTAACGTCTGCGGTGAGGTGACCCTCGGCGATATTTCGATTATTCACTGTAATCAAACTCGGGCATCGCGAGAAGTGGCTGGGGTGGGAGATCATGCGCGCAACTGGGCGGATGCTGCAATGGCTGGCCGTCCCGATCTTTTGCGCCGCCCTGCTCACCGGTGGCTCCCCCGTTCGGGGCGGACATCCTCCGTTGACAGAGAATTCAACAGTCCACGTCCAGCATGTGAGACAGTCGGCCGCTGACCTCGCGGTGCGCCTGCAGGCGCTCTTCGGCCAGCACTCGGTGCTCGCGGCCGACGCGATGCGCAGCCGGATCCGCGGCGACGACGACTTCGTGCAGGCCGCGGACGCGGCGCTCGGCCGTAATACGGACGCGATGACCGATCTGATGGGTCAGCTGTTCGGACCCGACATGGTGGCCGCGTTCGGTCCGATGTGGTCGGGTCACGTGGTGGAGCTGGTCGCCTACGCCAGCGCGGTCGCCGGACGCGACGACGCCTCCCGGGAGGACGCCCGGGCGGAACTCGTCGAGTACGAACGCAAGCTGAGCGAGCACCTGGCCGGGCTCTCGGACGGCCGGCTCGACCAGCCGGCCGTTCACCACGCCCTCGCCGCGCACATCGAGCACCTCACCGAGCAGGCGGACGCCTATGCGGCGGAGGACTACGCCGCTGCGGACCGGGTCTACCGGGACGCCTACCGCCACCTCTACGACGTCGGGCTGGTCCTCGCCGACGGGCTGCTGCCGGTCCGCGACCGGGCCGAGCTGCGTGAGCCGGTGTGGCGGCTGCGGTCCCAGCTCGGCCGGGTGCTGGCCGAGCACGTGGTGCTGGTCGAGCACGTGACCCGGGCGGCGGTGGCGAACACGCCGGACTTCGACGCGGCGGCCGCGATGGTCAACGCGAACACGAAGGATCTGGTGGCAGCGATGTCGGCGCTGTTCGGGACGGACGTCGCCGGGGACTTCGGCAAGATCTGGGGCGATCACATCGAGTCGCTCGTGGCCTACAGCGGGGCGCTCGCGGCGGGAGATCAGGGTGCGCAGGCGCGGGCCAAGGACGAGCTTCGGGGGTACGAGCGGAGGATCGCGGAGTTCTTGAGCGCTGCCACCGGCGACCGGCTGACGTCCGAGCGGCTCGCGACGGCGTTCGCCGGGCACGACGGGATGCTGCTGAGGCACGCGGACGCCTTCGCGGCACGGGACTACGCGACGGCGCATGACATCGCCCATGCGGTCTACGAGCACGGGTTCGACCTGGCGCGCGAGCTGGCGGACGCGTTCGGGGAGACGGTCGCGGCCGCGCTGCCACGCGGCGGGGCGCAGACCGGGTACGGCGGGCTGGCCGTTGGCGGATAGGACGGGGGACTCCGGCATCGCACCGGGCTCGCGTGCTTTACGCGCGCGGCGTGGTGGGAGTGTCTGGCGGACGGCGGGGAGCGTATGCGCGTACCTCTGCGTGGTTGTCGTGGTGGGGGCGCCGGAAGCGCCGCGCCCGGAAGGACCACCGCCGGTGATCGCGCGGGAACCGATCCGGGCTGACCGATTCCGGTCCGAGAGCGGGACCGTCGGCGTCGCGGAGCCGGTCCGGCTGCGCATCCCGCAGCTCGGCGTGCGCAGCTCACTGCAGCGGCTCGGGGTGCTGACCGACGGGACGATCGCGGTGCCGGACGATCCCGGCGTGGCCGGCTGGTACGCGGACGGGCCACGCCCGGGACAACCCGGACCTGCGGTCGTTCTCGGACATGTCGACTCGCGAACCGGGCCGGGGATCTTCGCGAGGCTGGCCGGGGTGGCAGCCGGGACATCGGTGCTGGTGGATCTGGCCGACGGGACGACTGTGACGTTCCGGATCAGTGCGGTGTCCCGGGTGTCGAAAGAGGAGTTCCCGACCGCGCTCGTCTATGCGCCGACGCTCGACGCGGCCCTGCGATTGGTGACCTGCGGTGGTGAATTCGATGAGAGGCGGGGGAGCTATCGGGACAATGTCATCGCGTATGCCGAGCTCGTCTGAACGGCGATTCGCGGCCGTCGCCACGGTCGTCTCGCTCGCCGTGCCCGCGCCTGTTCCGACCGCGATCCCGGCCGCCGTGCCTGCGCCTGTTTCGGCCGCGATCCCGGCCGCCGTGCCCGCGCCTGTTTCGGCCGCCGTGCCGGCGCCGGTTCCGCTTCCGGTGGCCGGGGTGTTCGCCGGCGAGTCCTCGACGACGCTCGTGGTGGACCTCGGCGCCGACGGGCCGGGCGCGGTCACCGTCACGCGCAACGGCGTCCCGCAACCCGCCCGCATCGAGCCGGTGCTCTCCCCGGAGCTCGCTGTGACGTTCGTGGTCGATTCGTCGGCGGCCGGCGCCGCGGCCCTGCCCGGCTGGCTCAGCGCCGACGCCCGGTTCGCGCTCGGACTTCCGGCCGGGGCCCGGGCCGCCGTCGTGGCCGACCGGGCGCCGGCCACCCTGGTCGCCGCGCCGCAGCAGGGACCGTCCGGAATCGTGCGGGCGCTGGGGGCGATCCGGCCCGGCGGGGATCGCGACACCCAGCGGGCACTGTCCCTGGCCCGGGCGCAATTCCCGGACGCCGAAGCCGGTCGCCGAGTCGTTTTGCTCTGTACCGGCGGCATAGGCGTGGGTGAATTGCCACCCGACGCCGTGGCGTCGGAGTTCCAGCGAGCCGGCGTGATTCTCGTGGTGGTCGGCCGCGGACCCTATTGGGCGTCGGCGACCGCCGGAACCGGTGGATTCCTCGCGCCGGCCGGGGAACCCGGAGTGGCGCCGGCGCTGGACCAGGTGGAGGAGGTGCTGGCGGGCCGTTACCTGGTGCGATTCCCGACGCCGTCCGACGCGGGAGACGTGGTGGTCACCGTGGACGGTGGTCAGGTCGTGTACCGCGGGGAGGCGTTCGTCGACCCGCCCGCGCCGGGACGGCAGTGGTGGTGGTTCGCGCTGCCGGCCCTCGTGATCGTGGTGATCGCGCTGGCCCTGTTCAGCCGGTTCCGGCGGCGCCCGGAGCCGGCTGCCTCAGTTGTGGATCCGCCGGCGGTTCCATGGGCGGACCCGGCGGCGGCGGCGGACCCGGCACCGGCGGCGGACTCGGGGTCGGCGGCGGACTCGATGAGGCCGGCGCCGCGGGGACGCGCCACCGTGATCCCGCGGAGGCCCGGCCCGTAGCCACCGACCGGGCGTGGGGATTTCCGGTGCGGACCGCGCCCGAAGTCAACACGTAGACCGGCTTCCTGGCCTGTGTGTGGAGTTGGGGTGCGGAGCGCGCCGGAAGTCAACACGTAGACCGGCTTCCTGGCCTGTGTGTGGAGTTGGGGTGCGGAGCGCGCCGGACGTCAACACGCCGGAGGCTTGGTCAGAGGCGGATCAGGAACCATTCGACGCTGCCGTCGGCCTTCCGGTAGGGGGTCGCGTTGTCCGGCGGGACCGGGCCGGCGCCGTAACGGGCCAGGCGAACCGCGTCGGCGGAGCCGTCGGCGGACACCAGCAGGTACTGGACTCCGTGCGCGGAGGGGTCGCCCGCCGCGGCGGTGAAGTCGCGGTCCGGGGTGATGACGAACTGGTCCGGATCGTCGCTTGCCAGGACCACCGCGAAGGAGTAGGCGACATCGGTCAGGACCGCGCCGTCGGGGAGGTTCATGGCGTCCAGGTCGGCGGCCACTAGGGTGTTGACGCGGTGCAGGTCAGCGGTGTTGAAGCGACCGCTTCCGGTCACCCACTGGGCCTCCTCGCGGGACAGGTTGGAGTTGCCGAGGATGTTGACCATGGTGGGGAAGGCGGCCAGCAGCAGAACCAGGGTTCCCGCGGTGACGGCTGTCCGGCGGGTGTCGGCGATCAGGTGGGCGGCCAGCAGCACGACCAGCGGGACGACGGCGATGTGGAAGCGCAGCCAGCCGAACGACGTGCCGGAGAGGAAGGCCATCGCGTCGAAGGCGAGCACCGAGCCGAGGACCGTGACCGGGGCGAGGACGGCGAGGTCACGGCGGCGCCAGGCCGCCGCCAGGGCGGCGATCAGCAGGACGGCGGCGAACGGCGCGAGGCCGGTCATCTGGTGTCCCCAGTACGCGAGCCGGCCGCCCAGGTCGTCGCCGGTCACCGAGTTGATGTCCGCCGCCGCCGTCGTCACCTGCGCCGAGTTGCCGTACTCGGAGGAGAATGTGGCGAACCACTGCCCGACGATGATTTTGCTGGCCAGCGCCCAGAGCGCCACCGCCAGCAGCCCGGGCAGGCCGACGATGACGGCGTCCGTGCGGGCCAGAGCCCCGTTGCGGCCGGCCCGCCACCAGGTGATCGCTCCGACCAGGACGGTGACGGCGGCCACCGGGGCCAGGGCTTCGTACCGGGCACCGTAGGAGAGCGCCAGCGCCAGGCCGAGCGGGACCAGCGACTCGACCCGGCCCTCGGTCAGCCACCGGTGCAGGGAGCGGACCGCGAGCAGCAGGCAGAACAGGAAGCACGCTTCGCTCATCCCGTTGCCGGCGTAGAGGACGGTCATCGGGTGCAGGGCGAAGGCGGCGGTCAGGGTCAGCCGGACCGCGCGGGAGGCGACGACCCTTGCCAGCACATCGTGCATCAGGCCGACCGTCGCGGTCATCAGCGCGGCGGAGGCCAGCACCGCCAGCAGCGACTCCTCGGTGAGCGCCGGGAAGAGCATGGTGAACGGCAGGAAGGGGATCAGCAGCAGTGACGGCAGCGGATTCCAGACGAAGCCGATCGCGGCCAGGTGCGGGTCGCGGCTGAAGATCGTGTAGTAGGCGTTGGCGAGGCGGCTGACGGAGTCGCCGGGTATCACATGGTTACGCCAGAACCAGATCGCGACGGCCAGGTAGAGGACGCCGGTGATCAGCACGACCGCTCGATGTTCCGGAATCCTCCGGGTACGGGTGGGAGTCTCGATCGTGGCCAGGGCCGTCATTTCGCGGCCTCCTGCAGGTGCAGGCCGTGCGTGGTCTTCTCCCAATACGACGGCTTGACGACCAGCTGCCACGCCGCCTTGGCGCCGGCCAGGCTCATCATCGCCCAGTACACCGGGGAGAGCAGCGCCGTGCCGAGCAGGTCGGGCCGGTCCATCGTGCGTACCGACAGGACGTTCAGGTAGATCACGGTGGCGTTGCCGAAGATCAGGCAGAAGAGGCCGACGTAGTAGAACGGCGGGATGAAGATCTGCTCCATGATCGAAGGCTGGTCCAGGAACCAGAGCAGTGTGGTGGCCCAGAGCAGCGCGTTGAGCAGCGCCGCGAGCGGTGTGCCGCCGACGAAGAGGTTGAGGCAGAGCACTCCGCGCCAGCCGAGCTGGCGGATCGTGGCGCGCGGCGACCGCAGGTGCACCAGCCAGGTCATCAGGTAACCCTTGTACCAGCGGCTGCGCTGCTTGATCCAGTTGATGAAGTCGGAGTTCGCCTCCTCCAGGGTCACCGAGTGCAGCACCCCGACCCGGTAACCGGAGCGGGCCAGCCGGATGCCGAGGTCGGCGTCCTCGGTGACGTTGTACGGATCCCACGCCCCGAGCTCCCGCAGCTGGCGGGCGCGGAAGTGGTTGCTGGTGCCGCCGAGCGGAATCGGCATCCGCAGCGCCACGAGCCCGGGCAGCAGCGAGCGGAACCAGGTCGCGTACTCCAGGGCGAACCAGCGGGTGATCCGGTTCTGGTCGACGTTGAAGTAGCTGAGCTCGGCCTGCAGGCACACGTAGGACGAGCCGAGCCGGCGCAGCGCCACCACGGCCCGGCGCAGCTGGAGCGGGTCGGGGATGTCCTCGGCGTCGTAGATGGTGACGAACTCGCCGGTGGCCTGTTCCAGCCCCGCGTTGCACGCTTTCGGCTTGGTCTTCGGCTGTGACTCGGGCACCACCAGGATCCGGATGTGGTCGCCGCTGAGCGCCGCCTCGGCCGCCTCGATGGTCTCCCGGTCGTCCTCTTCGAGCAGCAGGATCACCTCGAGCTTGTCGCGCGGGTACTCCAGCGCGCCGAGGTGCGACATGAGCATCCCGATCACGCTGGGTTCCCGGTACGCGGGGACGAGCACCGTGTAGACCGGAAGATCCTCGTCGGGCACGGCACGGGCGTCCTCGTCGCTGACCCGTACCTGATGGTCGCCGCGACCGGCGGCGTAGACCAGGACGACCCGGAAGACGATCGCCGCGCCGTAGGCGAGCGTCACCACCGCGACGATGGTCTGCAGGACCAGCATCGGGCGGATCACCGCGACCACGCCGATGATCACGAGGGCGGCGATGAGGCCGGCGCGTTGCCGGCGGGTCAGCACGACGTGTGCGGAGTAGGTGCCGGTCACAGGGTGCCTCCGAGGACCGCCGCGACGGCGGTGAGGGTGAGCAGGGCGAACCGCGCGCGGGGAAGGTAGATCCGGAGCTGCGGGGACACGACGCCGCTCCATCGCGTCACGAAGATGCCGACGGTCGCCGCCAGCACGAGATCGATCACCGCCGGCGACTGCGCGACCCGGAACGCGTCCGCACCGAGGATCCGCCCGATGAGCAGCACGACGAGGACCGCCGCGACGGTCACCGCGATCACCGTGAGCGTGCCGGTGACGGTCCGCACCAGAGTGACCCGGCCGAATCCGGACAGGACGGCGGCGCTGATCGCCAGGCAGAGAATCGCGCCGATCATGGCGAGGCCGGGCAGTTGCTGGTCCGGCAGGACGAGGCCGTCGACGACGAGGCCGTCCGGGCCGCCCACCGGACCCGCGGGACGGCCGAGCAGCTCGACGACGGATCGCAGCGCGGCGTCGGCCGGGTCCCGGACCGCGGGGGAGGAGAGCGCGGCGACCGGCAGGAGCAGCAGGGCCCAGCGCAGCCGTGCGGCGGTCCGGGTTCCGAGCAGCAGGACCGCCGCGCCACCCAGGTAGAAGAGCGCCGCCACGCCGGTCGCGTCCACGAGGACGAGCAGGGCGGCGGCGGTCACCAGGCACGCGGTCGCGATCAGGCCGTCGGTCTGCCGGTCGTGCACGTCCGGTTCGTGGCCCGCGGGTCGGAGCAGCCCGGCGACCAGGGCAGCCGCCGCGACCAGCGGAATGATCAGCGGAACCGCCGCTCCCCGCTGCGTGACGCCGTCCCAGCCGGCCGCGAGCAGCGCCGGGAAGGCGGCCGCGGTCAGCAGGACGGTGAGCAGGAGCCGGACGTGGGCGGTGCGCCGGATCGTGTGCAGCAGTCCGGCCGGCGACGCGCCGTAGACCCAGGACGTCGTCACCACGTACCGGAGCAGGAACACCGCCACGATGGCGAGCAGGTTGGCGGCCAGATAGTGCAGCTCGCCGAGCCGCACGAGCAGATAGAGCAAACCCAGATGTACGGGTGTGAGCGTGTTGTTGAGCAGCAGGAACCGGCCGAACCGATGCTGTCGCGTGCGCTTGCCGGGCGGCATCACCAGGCTGTCGACGACCGCGAAGTTCCAGACGATGGCGACCTGCACGGCGAGGAAGGCGGCGAGCAGGTAGGGCAGCCCGGCCGCCTCGCCGAGCGCCCAGAGCGCGGCCGAGTTCACCGCGGCGCCGGCCGCGCCGGCGAGCGCGAAACCGAGCATCCGGCCGCTCGTCGACTGTGGGTGGCGCAGGGTGGACAGCCGCAGTCCGGCGAGGTGCCGTGCGTAGCGCAGCCCTTCGCGCAGGGAGGCCTTGCTGTCGCCGGCGGCGCGCGGCTGGAAGACGTACGGGATCTCGGTGATCCGCTCGATCCGGTTGCGGACCAGCACCTCCAGAAGGATCTTGTAGCCGTCCGGGCGCAGGTCGCCGGCGCGTATCGCGTCCCGGCGGATCGCGAAGAAGCCGCTCATCGGGTCGGTGACCGCGCGCAGGCGGCGCGGGAAGAGGATCGTGGCGGCCAGCCCGGTGGCGCGCGACGCGAACCGGCGGAACAGGCTGCCGAGCCCGTCGACCCGTCCCCGGTCCCGGTACCGGCTCGCCACCACGGCCTGTGCCGTTCGGTCCCGGCCGGCGGCGAGGAGGTCTGGCACGGCCTCCGGCGGGTGCTGCAGGTCGCCGTCCATCACCACGACCCAGGGCGCCCGGGCTTCGGTGAACCCGGCGGCCACCGCTCCGCCGAGGCCGCCGTCGCGTGCGCCGGCCGGCCGGTGCACCAGGCGCACGTCGTCACCGGGCAGGGCGGAGATGACGGCGGGGGTGTCGTCGTCGCTGTCGTCGACGAACACGATCTCGCCGGATGTCTCGCCCAGCGCTGACCGGAGCCGGTCGACCAGCGGGCCCACGTTCTCCGCCTCGTTGCGGGTCGGTACCACCACGCTCACCAGGGGTGGTGCTTTCAGGCGCACAGGTGCGAAGTCCACCATTGACTCTCCTCATCGGACACTCTGCGAAACCGAGCCAGAGATCACTTCTGAGGCTAGACGCGGATCATTTCCGGGCAGGGGTGCGAAATGAGAAAAGGCAATGACGTCCATGATTCCCTGAGGTTTCGTGACCGTCCTCAGTGGAAATTGATCTTCGCTTATTCGTCCCGGGAGGCGGGGTCCGCCTCGAGGATGAAGAACGAGCCGCCCGCGGGGTTGGGCTCATGGTGGACGTCCCCGTGGTTGGCGCGGGCCAGGCTGCGGACGATGTAGAGGCCCAGGCCGGTTCCGCGGATGGTGCCGGCGTCGCGATCGGCGCGGGCGAGGCGGTCGAAGAGGCGCGGGCAGAAGTCCTCGGGGACGCCGGGACCGTTGTCCTCCACCCGCACGTAGACGCGGCGGGCGTCGGAGGAGATGTGGATCCGGGTGGCGCCGCCGGCGTACTTGGCGGCGTTGGAGAGCAGGTTGACCAGGATCTGCTGCAGGTGGCCGGGGTGGAACAGGATCTCCGCGTCGTCGCCTGCCACGGGAACGTCCGGAGCGTCGAGCACCTGCTCCAGCTCGTGGCGCAACGACAGCTTCTGCCGGACCGCGTGGATGTTGCCGGTGTCGATGCTGACCATGGCGATCATCTCGCGGACGATGTCGTCGAGGCGCTGCGCGTGCCGGCCGATGATGGCGACCGACCGGCCGTGCGGGGTGTCCGGTGGCAGTTCGTCGGCGAGCAGGTCGCTGTATCCGAGGATCGCCGACAACGGGTTGCTGATCTCGTGCCCGAGCATGCCGATGATGTCGAGTTTGAGGGCGTTGGCGGTCTCCAGCTCGGCGTTGCGCTCGGCCAGGGCGGCGGCTGCCTGGTCGCGGGCGCGTTCGGCGGCGCGGCGCGCGGACGTGTCGGTGCAGACCAGGATCAGGTGCTTCGGGCCGCCGTCGGCGCCGCGGACCAGCGAGACCGTGGACTCGATGTCGACCAGCCGGCCGTCGGCGTGGCGGATCTGCATCTCCTGGGTGTAGGAGTCGAACTCGCCGGCGAAGAGGGCGGCGATCTGCTGGTGTGCGGCCCGCCTGTCCTCCGGCGTCATCACCTCCTCCTCGACGATCCGCCCGACCAGGTCCTCCGGGCGGCGCCCGAGCATCTGGGCGAACGCCTTGTTGACAGCGATCAGGGTCCCGTCGAGGGCGCGGATCGCCTGGCCGGCGGCGGAGTGCGTGAACTGGGCCCGGAACCGCTGTTCGTTGAGCGCGAGGGCCTGCTCGGCGGCGCGGGCCGCGGTGATGTCGGTGTTGATCTCCAGGACCTGGGGCGGCCCGTCGGACTGGTGGACGACCTGGCGGCTGAGCACCGTGACGGTGCGGCCGGTGGCGGTGAGGTGCTGCAGCTGCCCCTCCCAGCGGCCGTCGGCGGCGAGCGCCGCGGACTGCTCGGCGAACGAGCCGCCGCCGACGAACGTGGCACCGAGCAGCCGGTGGGTGGGCTTGCCGCGGGCGGCGTCGAGCGACCAGCCGTACAGCTTGCTGGCGCCGGAGTTCCACCACTCGATGGTGCCGTCCATGTCCCGCACGATGATCGCGGCGGGGATCGTCTCCAGCAGTTTCGCCTGCCGATGCAGGCGGGCATCGGCGGTGCGCTGCGCGGTGACGTCCTCGGCCTGCACCACGACGTAGGACGCCGCGCCACCGGACTCGCGGACCACCGCGATCCGGACGTCCACCCAGATGGTGTGCCCGTCCTTGTGCCGGTATCGCTCCTCGGCCCGGATCGTGTCGATGCCCTCGTCGATCATCCGGCGCAGGGCGGTCTCGGTGGCCGGCCCGTCGTCCGGGTGCTGCAGGTCCCGGAAGCTCATCCGGGTCAGCTCTTCGGCGGTGTACCCGGTGATCGCGGTCATCGCGGGGTTGACCTGGAGGTATCGGCCGAACAGGTCGGGGTCGAGGCTGGACAGGGCAAGCCCGAGCGGCGAGTTCTCGAAGGTGAGCCGGAACCGGGTCTCGCTCGCTTCGAGCGCCTTCAAGGCCCGGACCCGCCGGGCGTAGTCGTCGGCGTGCTTGAGCGCCGACGCCAGTCCGGTGGCGAGCAGCTCCAGCTGGTGCATGTCGTCGTCGTCGAACGCGTCCCGCTTCGTGCTCGTCACCTTGAGCACGCCGATCACGTGCTCGCTGTAGTAGAGCGGTGCGACGCAGAGGGACCGCGCGTTGAGCCGCCGGTTGGCGTCCCGGTCCGCCCGCGGATCGACCCGGGTGTCCCCGGAGCGGGCCGCCGTTCGCTCGAGGACGGCCAGGCCGCTGAGCGAGCCGTTGAGGGGCAGGCGGTACCCGGCGTATTCGATCATGGTGCCGGCGCCGGACTTGTAGACGAGCTCGTTGCCCTCGATCAGCTCGACCGCGGCGCCGTCGGCGGCCGGGAAGACGGTCACGGCCTGCTCGGCGACGACCCGCAAGGCCAGCTTCCGGTCGTGGGTGGCGAGCGTGACGGTCCGCTGCGCCTCGATCGTGGAGAGCAGCGCATCGGTTCGCCGGGCCGCCCGCTCGGCTGCCGCCCGCTGCTCCGAGGTGTCCCGCAGGAACGCGTAGAAGTGCCGCTGCCCCTGCACCCAGGACGGCCAGATGGTCAGCTCGATCTCGACCCGGGACCCGTCGCGGTGCAGCGCCGGCAGGCTCACCGGGCGACCGATCACCGACGGCCGGCCGGTGGACATGTAGCGAGCCATCCCGGCGGTGTGCGCGTCGCGCAGTTCGGCGGGGATCAGCGTCTCGGTGAGCGGCTTGCCGACGACCTCGTCGGCCTGCCAGCCGAGCAGGCGGGTGGCGGCCGGGTTCCAGACCGTGATCAGTCCGGCCTCGTCGATCGAGACGAGTCCGGTCGGGCCGGTGGCGATGACTTGGCGGAGCCGTTCCAGTTCGGCTCGCTCGTCCGCGCTTGTCGCGTTCTGGGCCACATCTCGCCTAGTCGGCAGTGGCGGGCCGAACCTGAGCGGGCCGGCTGCGCTGACCAGCCGGCCGGCTGCGCCGTCCGGCGGGCCGGCTGCCCCGTCCGGCGGGCCCGCTCCGCTAGCCGGCGGGCCGGAAGACTCCCTCCAGCACGAGGTCGACCGATCGGTCGGCGGCGGCCCGGGCGGCTGTCACGTCGGCGGTCGTCTCGGCGACCGCCTGGACCATCGCGAAGAGCAGTGCCAGATCCTCGGGGACCAGGTCGGGACGGACGTGCCCGGACTCGCGAGCCCGGCGCAGCGGCACGGTGAACGCGGCGACAACCCGTCGCAGGTACCGCTCCTGCATCGCTGGGTCGAGCCGGCGGGCCAGGCTGACCAGGCCGCGCAGGGTGATCAGGGACTGCAGGGTCTCGCGGAGCAGCCGCCGGAACTCGGTGTGCGCCGCGTGCGTCTCGAGCCGCTCCAGCTGGTGTCCGATGACGCCGGCGAGCAGGGCGTGCCGGTCCGCGAAGTGGCGGTAGAGCGTGGCCTGGCCGACGCCGGCCCGGCGGGCGATCTCGGGCATCAGGGCGAAGCCCTCGCTGTGGGTCAGCACCTCGCTCGCGGCCTCGAGAATGGCCACCCGGTTGCGCTGTGCGTCACGGCGACGCGTGGCCGGGGCTCCGTACAGCAACCTGCACCCCCTTTGCTACCGACGAGTCACGTTACTAGCCGGTAACGAGAATGTCACCATCTTCGAATTCTCGGAACCGGCTCCTACGCTGCCGCCGCCCTGCCTCTCCCTTCGAGGAGCGCTCATGGACGGGTCCTACCTGGACCTCCCGCTGCGCCGATCCGGGCGGAGCCGTGATCGGTGTTTCCGGCCTCCTCGCGGGGGGAACACCACCGCGTCGGTGACGGGCCGGACCCACCCGGGGTCCCGGTTCGACGGTCGCTCCGGCGGTGGGTCTTCGGGTACGGACGGGCCGGGCGGCAACGGCGGCCCTGCTCACCCGGTAACCTGGGAACTTCGCATATCCAACAGCGAAGGAGTTGATTTCCGCCGTGGGCGGATACGGTTGGCAAGTTGTCCTCGTCGTAGTGCTTGTCCTGCTCAACGCGGCTTTTTCCGGCAGCGAGATGGCTCTCATCTCACTGCGTGAGGGCCAGCTGCAGCGGCTGGAGAAGCAGTCACGCACCGGGAGGACGCTCGCCAAACTGGCGCGGGATCCGAACCGGTTCCTGGCCACCATTCAGATCGGCATCACGCTGGCCGGCTTCCTCGCCTCAGCGGCCGCCGCGGTCTCCCTGGCGCAGCCGCTGATCAAGCCGCTGGGCTTCCTCGGGTCCGCCGCCGAGTCGGTCGCGATCGTGCTCGTCACGATCGTCCTGACGTTCTTCACCCTGGTCATCGGCGAGCTGGCGCCGAAACGGATCGCCATGCAGCGCGCCGAGGGCTGGGCCATGCTGGTCGCCCGGCCGCTCGACCTCGTCGCGACGCTGAGCCGGCCGGTGATCTGGCTGCTCGGCAAGACCACCGACCTCGTGGTGCGCCTGGCCGGCGTCGACCCGAACGCCGGCCGTGAGGAGGTCAGCACCGAGGAGATCCGGGACATGGTCGCCCAGCAGCAGGACTTCACGGCCGAGCAGCGCACCATCATCAGCGGCGCGTTCGAGATCGCCGACCGGATCCTGCGGGAGATCCTGGTCCCGCGCCGGGACGTGCTGATCCTGCCGGCCGACACGCCCGCTGCGGAGGCGCTCGACCGGCTGGTCGCCGGCGGCCACTCGCGGGCGCCGGTCACCGGCCCGATGGGTCTCGACGACGTGCTCGGCGTGGTCCACCTGCGCGACCTGATCGGCGCCGACGGGCCGGTCCGCGACTACATGTTCAACCCGCTGTTCCTGCCGGAGACGCTCAAGGTGTCCGACGCGATGCGCCAGCTGCGTACCCAGCACCAGCAGTTCGCCATGGTGGTGGACGAGCGCGGCGCGATCGACGGCATCGTGACGATGGAGGACCTGGTCGAGGAGGTCGTCGGCGAGATCTACGACGAGACCGACCGGGACGTGCAGTCGGTGATCCGGGAGGACGACGGGACGATGCTGCTGCCCGGCACGTTCCCGATCCACGACCTGCCGGACATCGGCGTGGACATCGAGGAGCTCGACGCCGGGGACTACACCACCGTCGCCGGCCTGGTCCTGGCGCGGCTGGGTCACATCCCCACCGACCCGGGCGAGACGGTCACCATCGACGGCCATGTCGCCGAGGTCGTGGAGATCACCGGGCGGGCCATCACCCGGTTGCGGCTGCGCCCGCTGGCGGAGAAGCCGGCGGAGGAGGACGCGCACGTCTGACCGGTGGCCGAGGTCATAATCCTCCCGGTCGCGGGCCCTCACCACGCGCCTTACGCTCCGCTTCATGATCATCTCGCTGGCGCTGCTCGGCGCGGTGCTCGCTTTCGCCGTGGCGCGGCCCCGGGGACTTCCCGAGGCCGCCGCCGCGGTTCCCGCGGCAGCGCTGGCCGTTCTTCTCGGCCTGGTCACTCCGGCGGCGGCTCTCGATGAGGTACGGGAACTCGCACCGACCGTGGCATTCCTGGCAGCCGTGCTGGTCCTGGCGTTCACGGCGGAGAAGCACGGCGTGTTCAGCTACGCCGGGGCGATCGTGGCCCGCTCCGGCAAGGGCAGGCCGCGCCGCCTGCTCACCGCGGTCTTCGGGGCCGCCGCGCTGACCACCGCCGTGCTCAGCCTGGACGCCACCGTCGTGCTGCTCACCCCGGTCGTCTTCGCGGTGGCGGCCCGGGCCGGAGTCCGGCCCCGGCCGCACGCCTACGCCTGCAACCACCTGGCGAACTCGGCGTCCCTGCTGCTGCCGGTCTCCAACCTGACGAACCTGCTGGCGTTCGCCGCCAGCGGGCTGACGTTCGCCGGCTTCGCGGCGCTGATGGCCGCACCCTGGATCGCGGTGATCGCGGTCGAATACCTGATCTTCCAGTTCTTCTTCGCCCGGGACCTGTCGGAGCCCGCCGCGAAGGAGCCGTCGCCTCCCGGGCCGGCCCCGCGGTACGCCCTCGCCGTCCTGGCCGTCACGCTGATCGGTTTCGCCGCGCTGCAGCCGCTCGGGGTGTCGCCGGCCTGGGTGGCGTCCGGCGGCGCGGCGCTGCTGGCCGGGCCGCTGCTGCGCCGGCGCACGATCACGCCGGGTGCCCTGCTGGCCGAGGCCAACCCGGCGTTCTGCGCGTTCGTGCTGGCCCTGGGCGTGGTGGTGCTGGCGGTCCGGGACAACGGGCTCGGCGAATGGGTGGATCGTCTGGTGCCGCAGCACGACGACATGCTGGGGCTGCTCGGGGCGGCGGCGCTCGCGGCCGTGCTGGCGAATCTGCTGAACAACCTGCCGGCCACGCTGGTGCTGCTGCCGGCCGCCTCGTCGTCGCCGGGGCTGCTGCTCGCGGTGCTGATCGGCGTGAACGTGGGACCGAACCTGACGTATGCGGGGTCGCTGGCGACCCTGCTGTGGCGCCGGATCCTGGATGCCCGGGACGCGGCGCCGCGTCCCGCGGAGTTCGTGACGCTGGGGGCGGTGACGGTGCCTTTGGGGCTGGTCGCGGGGGTGACGGCACTGTGGGCGGGCCTGCACCTCTCCGGCGTGTGAGCAGCCGCGGCGCCCGCCGAGTGTGTGGAGTTGGGGCGCGATCCGAACCCTGATTCCACACGCAGCTCGGGAACCACCTGCGCGTGTGGAATTCGGGTGCGCTCCGCACCTCAACTCAACACGCACCGGCGGTGTGAGCGCGGGGCGTCAACAGGGTGTGAATAACGGGCGGGTGGGCGTCTGCGTGGCGTGAACGAGTCTGTTCGCGCGCCGGTGGGGCGGGATTTGCTCTCGGGGTAAGCAAAAACCCCTTCCCTCAGGAGTCACCCCGTGGCTGATCTCGGGTTCGTCGTTCTCACGGTGGTGCTGTTCGCCGCACTGACCGTGCTGATCCGGGCGGCCGAACGCTGATGAGCGCCGTCAATCTGGCCGGCCTGGTGCTGGCCGTCGTGCTGGCCGCCTTCCTGGTTGCCGCCCTGCTCTTCCCGGAGAAGTTCTGATGGCCGGCTGGATATTCGTGCTGTCGCTGGTCGCGGCGGTCGTCGTGGTGTACCGGCCGTTCGGTGACCACATGTACCGGGTGGTCAGCGGCACGCGGCACAACGCCGTGGAGCGGACCGTCTACAGGGTCGTCGGCGTCGACCCTCAAGCCGGGCAGACCTGGGGTGTCTACGCCCGCTCGGTGCTGGCGTTCTCGCTCGTCTCGCTGCTCTTCCTCTATCTCTTCCTGCGGGTGCAGGACCGGCTGTGGCTCTCCCTCGGCCGGCCGGCCGTCACCGACCACATCGCCTGGAACACCGCTGTCAGTTTCGTGACGAACACGAACTGGCAGGCGTACTCCGGCGAGTCCACGATGGGTCATCTGGTGCAGATGGCCGGTCTGGCCGTGCAGAACTTCGTCTCGGCGGCGGTCGGCATCGCGGTGGCGGTGGCGCTGATCCGCGGGTTCGCCGCGCGGAAGAAGACCACGCTCGGCAACTTCTGGGTCGACCTGACCCGGATCACGCTGCGGATCCTGCTGCCGGTCTGCGTGCTCGCCACGATCGTCCTCATGGTCGGCGGCGTGGTGCAGAACCTCTCCGGCGGCGCCGACGTGACCACGCTGACCGGCGCCACCCAGCACATCACCGGCGGGCCGGTCGCCTCTCAGGAGGCGATCAAGGAGCTGGGCACCAACGGCGGCGGCTTCTACAACGCCAACTCGGCTCACCCGTTCGAGAACCCGACGACCTGGACGAACTGGTTGCAGATCTTCCTGATCCTGCTGATCCCGTTCAGCCTGCCCCGGGTGTTCGGCCGGATGGTCGGCCAGAACCGGCAGGGCTACGCGATCGCCGCCGTGATGGCCGTCCTAGCGCTCGGCAGCATCGCGCTGACCGTGGCGTTCGAGGTGCACGGCGCCGGAACGGTTCCGCAGGCGGTGGGCGCGGCCATGGAAGGCAAGGAGACCCGGTACGGGGTGACGAACTCGGCTGTCTTCGCGGCGGCCACGACCCTCACCTCGACCGGCGCTGTCAACTCGTTCCACGACTCGTACACGGCGCTCGGCGGCATGATGCCGATGGTCAACATGATGCTCGGCGAGGTCGCGCCCGGCGGTGTCGGCTCCGGCCTCTACGGCATGCTGATCCTCGCCGTGATCACGGTGTTCGTCGCCGGTCTGATGGTCGGCCGCACGCCGGAGTACCTCGGCAAGAAGATCGGCGCCCGGGAGATGAAGCTGGCGTCGCTCTACTTCCTGGTGACGCCGATCGTGGTGCTCGCCGGGACCGCCGCGGCGTTCGCCACCGGCAGCAACGCGACGGCGCTGAACAGCGGACCGCACGGCCTCTCCGAGGTTCTGTACGCGTTCACCAGCGCCGCCAACAACAACGGCTCGGCCTTCGCCGGCATCACGGTGAACACCGGGTGGTGGGACACCGCGCTCGGCCTGGCCATGCTCCTCGGCCGGTTCCTGCCGCTGATCCTGGTCCTGGCGCTGGCCGGATCCCTGGCGAAGCAGCGGCCGGCGCCCGAGTCCGAGGGCACGCTCCCCACCCACCAGCCGCTCTTCGTCGGCATGGTCGCCGGCGTGACGGTCGTGCTCGTCGCGCTCACCTTCCTTCCCGCTCTCGCTCTCGGACCCCTCGCGGAGGGCCTGTCATGACCGCCGTACTGGAGAAACCCGCCGTCGACGCCACCGAGACATCGGTGCGAGCCGGCCTGATCGACCCGAAGCAGTTCCGCAGGTCGCTGCCGGACGCCCTGCGCAAGCTCGACCCGCGCACCCTGTGGCGCAACCCGGTGATGTTCCTGGTCGAGGCCGGCGCGGTCTTCACGACCGTGCTGTCGATCGCCGACCCCAGCCTGCTGGCCTGGCTGATCACGGTCTGGCTGTGGCTCACCGTGCTGTTCGCGAACCTGGCCGAGGCGGTCGCCGAGGGCCGGGGCAAGGCGCAGGCGGCCGCGCTGCGCGCCGCCAAGCAGGACACCGTCGCGTACCTGTCCGACGGCCGGCCCGTCGCGGCCACCGAGCTCCAGCAGGGCGACGTGGTGGTGGTCGAAGCCGGTCAGATCATCCCCGGCGACGGTGACGTGATCGAGGGCATCGCCAGCGTCGACGAGTCGGCGATCACCGGCGAGTCCGCGCCGGTGATCCGGGAGTCCGGCGGCGACCGGTCGGCCGTCACCGGTGGCACCAAGGTGCTCAGCGACCGGATCGTCGTGCGGATCACCCAGCGGCCCGGCGAGAGCTTCGTGGACCGGATGATCGCCCTGGTCGAGGGCGCGAACCGGCAGAAGACGCCGAACGAGATCGCGCTGAACATCCTGCTCGCGGCGCTGACGATCATCTTCCTGCTCGGGGTGGTGACGCTGCAGCCGCTGGCGATCTACTCGAAGGCGTACCAGGCGGCGGCGCCGGACACCTCGGCGATCGACGCGCACGGCGTCACCGGGATCGTGCTCGTCTCGCTGCTCGTCTGTCTGATCCCGACCACGATCGGCGCGCTGCTGTCGGCGATCGGCATCGCCGGTATGGACCGTCTGGTGCAGCGCAACGTGCTGGCCATGAGCGGACGGGCCGTGGAGGCGGCGGGTGACGTGAGCACGCTGCTGCTCGACAAGACCGGCACGATCACTCTCGGGAATCGGCAAGCCGCTGAGTTCGTACCCGTCAATGGGGTTGATCCGGAAGATCTCGCCGACGCGGCGCAACTGTCCAGCCTTGCTGATGAGACGCCGGAAGGGCGCTCGGTGGTGGTGCTGGCGAAGGAGCTCTTCGGCATCCGGGAGCGGGAGCCGGGGCTGATGGCGGGCGCGACGTTCGTGCCGTTCACCGCGCAGACCCGGATGAGCGGGGTGGATATCGGGGGGCGGCAGATCCGCAAGGGCGCCGCCGCTGCGGTGATCAAGTGGACCGGAGCGAGCAGCGCCGAGGTCGACGCGATCGTCGACCGGATCAGTGATGAGGGCGGTACCCCGCTCGTGGTGGCCGAGAACGATCGCATCCTCGGGGTGATCCACCTCAAGGACGTGGTGAAGTCCGGGATGCGGGCGCGCTTCGACGAGATGCGCCGGATGGGCATCCGCACCGTGATGATCACGGGGGACAACCCGCGCACGGCGGCCGCGATCGCCGCCGAGGCCGGCGTCGACGACTTCCTCGCCGAGGCGACGCCGGAGGACAAGCTCGCGCTGATCAAGAAGGAGCAGCGGGGCGGGCGCCTGGTCGCGATGACCGGTGACGGCACCAACGACGCGCCGGCCCTCGCCCAGGCGGACGTCGGCGTCGCGATGAACACCGGCACGTCGGCCGCGAAGGAGGCCGGCAACATGGTCGACCTCGACTCCGACCCGACCAAGCTGATCGAGATCGTGGAGATCGGCAAGCAGTTGCTGATCACGCGGGGCGCGCTGACCACGTTCTCGATCGCCAACGACATCGCGAAGTACTTCGCGATCATCCCGGCGATGTTCGCGGCGGTCCATCCCGGCCTGGACACGCTCAACGTCATGCGGCTGCACTCGCCGGGCTCGGCGATCCTCTCCGCTGTCGTCTTCAACGCCATCGTGATCGTCTTCCTGATCCCGCTCGCGCTGCGGGGGGTGCGGTACCGGCCGTCGTCGGCGAGCGCGCTGCTCCGCCGGAACCTGCTCGTCTACGGCCTCGGCGGCGTGCTCGCGCCGTTCCTCGGCATCAAGCTCATCGACCTGTTCGTCCAGTTCATCCCGGGGATCTGATCCGTTATGAGAATGCCGTCGTGGCTGAGCCAGCACCTCGCGGCCCTGCGGGCGCTGCTCGTCTTCACCGTCCTGCTGGGACTCGCGTACCCACTGATCTTCGTGGGTGTGGGCAAGATACCCGGCATATCTGACAGATCCGGGGACATGACGCTGATCGGTCAGTCGTTCGCTGACGCTGACGGCAACCCGGTGGTCAGGTATTTCCAGAGCCGCCCGTCCGCCGGTGGCTACGATCCCACCGCCACCGGGGCCAGCAACCTGGGCCCGGAGGATGTGGTCGACACCCCGGACCGGCAGAGTCTGCTCACCCAGGTGTGCTCGCGCAGCCTCGCCATCGGCACGCTGGAAGGCGTCGACGGGAGCCGTCCCTACTGCACCGCTGACGGAGTCGGCGCGGTGCTGGCGGTCTTCCACCGGGACGGCTTCACCGGGCCGATCACCCGGGTCGTCTCGGTCAACCAGACCGGCACTCCCTTTGTCGCGACATACCGGGGCGTCGCCGTCGAGCCGGCGCGGGCCGGCGAGGACTACCGGGCTCTCGGCGGGGTGATCACCCCGGTTCGCGGGGACGCTCCGGCGGAACCGGCCGTCCCGGCGGACGCGGTCACCGCGAGCGGCAGCGGGATCGACCCGCACATCAGCCCGGAGTACGCGGAGTTGCAGGCGCCTCGGGTGGCACGCGAACGGGGCATCAGCCTCGACCGCGTCCGGAAACTGATCGCGGAGAACACGGACGGACGAGCGCTGGGCTTTCTCGGTCAGCCGGTCGTGAACGTACTCAAGCTGAATCTGGCTTTGGACGGCCGGTAACCATGCCCGCCCGCGGTGAGTTGCGGATCTATCTGGGCGCCGCCCCCGGTGTGGGGAAGACCTACACGATGCTGGAGGAGGCGCACCGGCGGGCCGAGCGCGGCACCGACGTGGTGATCGCCCTGGTCGAGACGCACGGACGCAGGCACACCGCCGCGATGACCGCGGGCCTGGAGGTGGTGCCGCGCCGGGAGGTGACCTATCGCGGCGCCGCCTTCGGCGAGATGGACCTGGACGCGGTGCTGGCCCGCCGGCCGGACGTGGCGGTGGTGGACGAGCTCGCGCACACCAACGTGCCGGGCTCGCGCCACGCCAAGCGCTGGCAGGACGTCCAGGAGCTGCTGGCGGCCGGGATCAGCGTGCTGACCACTGTCAACGTCCAGCACCTGGAGTCGCTGAACGACGTGGTCGCCCGGATCACCGGCGTCCCGCAGCGGGAGACCGTGCCGGACGCCGTGGTCCGCGCGGCCGAGCAGGTCGAGCTCGTCGACATGACTCCCGAGGCGCTGCGGCGGCGGATGGCGCACGGCAACGTCTACCGGCCGGAGAAGGTCGACGCGGCGCTCGGCAACTACTTCCGTACCGGAAATCTCACCGCCCTGCGCGAGCTGGCCCTGCTCTGGCTCGCCGACAAGGTGGAGCAGCAGCTCGGCCAGTACCGCGCCGACCACGACATCGACTCCACCTGGGAGACCCGGGAACGGGTGGTGGTCGCGCTCACCGGCGGGCCGGAGGGGGACACGCTGATCCGCCGGGCGGCCCGGATCGCCGCGCGCGGCAGGGGCGCCGACCTGCTCGCCGTGCACGTGGCCCGCAGCGACGGACTGGCCGGCGCCAGCCCCGCCGAGCTGGCCCGGCAGCGGGTGCTCGCGGAGAGCCTCGGCGGCACCTACCACCAGGTCGTCGGCGCGGACGTGCCGCGGGCGCTGCTCGACTTCGCCCGCGGGGTGAACGCCACCCAGATCGTGCTCGGCGCGTCCAGCCGGGGCCGGTTCGCGCAGCTCTTCGCGGCCGGCGTGGGCGTCACCACGATCGCCCGGTCCGGCTCCATCGACGTGCACCTGGTCACCCACGAGCTCGCCGGTCGCGGTCGCCGGCACGGGCCGCTGCCGCCCGCGCTCTCCCGGAAGCGGCGGATCACCGGGTTCCTCGTCGCGCTGCTCGGCCTGCCGCTGCTCACCGGCGTGCTGGAGGCCGGTCCGCCGCTGCCGCTGATCGACGACATCCTGCTGTTCCTGGTCGCGGTCGTCGGGGTGGCGCTGATCGGCGGGCTCTGGCCGGCCCTGCTCGCGGCGGTCGGCGGGTCGCTGTTGCTGAACTGGTTCTTCACCGCGCCGGTCGGCCGGTTCACCATCGCCGAGGGGCAGAACCTCCTGGCCCTGGCGATCTTCGTGCTGGTGGCGGTGGCGGTCAGCTGGGTGGTGGACACCGCGGCCCGGACCACCCGGCAGGCCGCGCGGGCGTCCGCCGAGGCGCAGACCCTGGCGACCGTGGCGGGCAGCGTGCTGCGCGGCGAGCGGCCGCTGACGGCGCTGCTCGACCGGCTGCGGGAGACGTTCGCCCTGGACTCGGTGACGCTGGTGGAGAAGGGTCCCGGCGGGACCGGCACCGTCGTCGCGTCGGTGGGTGAGCCGGTGTGCGCGTCGCCCGGCGCCGCCGACGGGGAGGTCACCGCCGACGGCGACCTGACGATCCTGCTACGCGGCCGGGTTCTGGAAGCGTCCGACCGGCGGATCGTGGAGGCGTTCGCCGCGCAGGCCGCCGTCGCGCTGCGTCAGGAGCGGCTGACCGCCGAGGCAGCCACCGCGAGACCTCTGGCCGAGGCGGATCGGTTGCGCACCGCGTTGCTCGCGGCGGTGAGTCATGACTTGCGTACGCCGCTCGCGTCAGCGAAGGCAGCGGTGGCGTCGTTGCGCAGTTCCGACGTGGAGTTCGACGACGAGGACCGGGCCGAGCTGATCGCCACCGCCGACGAGTCGCTCGACCGGCTGGACCGGCTCGTGGCGAACCTGCTGGACATGAGCCGGCTGCAGGCGGGCGCTCTCGGAGTCGTTCCGATCGAGGTGGGCGCGGAAGAGGTCGTACCCCGGGCACTTGATGATTGTGGCCCGGAGGGCCGGACCGTGGCCGTGCGTGTCCCGGAGGACCTGCCGCTGTTGCGGGCCGACCCCGGTCTGCTGGAGCGGGTGCTGGTGAACCTGGTCGCGAACGCGCTGCGCCACAGCCCGCCGGACGCGCCGCCGATGATCACCGGCAGCGCCCACGGGGACACGGTGGAGCTGCGGGTGATCGATCACGGTCCGGGGATTCCGGCTGATCGGTGGGACGACGTGTTCCTGCCGTTCCAGCGGCTCGGCGACCGGGACAACCACACCGGCGTGGGTCTCGGGCTGGCGCTGTCCCGGGGCCTGACCGAGGCGATGGGCGGCACGCTGACGCCGGGGGAGACGCCCGGTGGCGGGCTGACCATGGTGCTCGCCCTCCCGGTGGCCCGGCTGTGCTGATCGTTACCGGACCAGTCGTCGCCGGAACCGAGTGTTGATCATGAAACGGCGTAAGTTCGATACGTGGCGGGCGGGGAGTTCTGGGAGTGGATAGGTCGCGGCGTGTGGCAGGCGCCGTCACCGGCGCTGTCCCGCCGCCGCCGGGCCGCCGGATTCCTCGTCGTCCTGCTCGGGCTGCCGTCGCTCACCGCGATCCTGCTGGCGGTGCCGCACCAGCAGCTCGTCACCGCGATCCTGCTGTTCCTGGTCGTGGTCGTCGGGGTGGCGCTGATCGGCGGGCTCTGGCCGGCCCTGCTCGCGGCGGTCGGCGGGTCGCTGCTGCTGAACTGGTTCTTCATCCCGCCGTACGGGCGGTTCCTGATCGCGCAGGAGCAGAACCTCCTGGCCCTGGCGATCTTCGTGCTGGTGGCGGTGGCGGTCAGCTGGGTGGTCGACGTCGCAGCCCGGACCACCCGGCAGGCCGCGCGGGCCTCGGCGGAGGCGCGGACCCTGGCGACCGTGGCCGGCAGCGTGCTGCGCGGCGAGCGGCCGCTGACGGCGCTGCTGAGCCAGCTCCGCGAGACGTTCGTGCTGGAGTCGGTGGCGCTGCGCGAGGGTGCGGAGACGGTCGCCGAGGTGGGCCGGCCGGGGCTGCTCCCGGAGCTCGCCGACGACACCGTGAGAGCCGACGGTGACCTCGTGATCCTGTTGCGCGGGCGGGTTCTGGAGGCGTCCGACCGGCGGATCGTGGAGGCGTTCGCCGCGCAGGCCGCCGTCGCGCTGCGTCAGGAGCGGCTGGCCGCCGAGGCGGCCACCGCCAAGCCGCTCGCCGAGGCCAACAAGCTGCGGACCGCGTTGCTCGCGGCGGTGAGCCACGATTTGCGGACGCCGCTCGCGTCCGCGAAGGCCGCGGTGGCGTCGCTGCGCAGTTCCGAGGTGGAGTTCGACGACGAGGACCGGGCCGAGCTGCTCGCCACCGCCGACGAGTCGCTCGACCGGCTCGGCCGGCTCGTGGCGAACCTGCTGGACATGAGCCGGCTGCAGGCGGGCGCTCTCGGCGTGGTCCCGATCGAGGTGGGCGCGGAAGACGTCGTACCCCCGGCGCTTGATGATCTTGGGGTTGCCGGGCGGGCGGTGACCGTGCGTGTCCCGGACGACCTGCCGCCGCTCCGCGCCGACCCCGGCCTGCTGGAACGGGTGCTGGTGAACCTGGTCGCGAACGCGCTGCGCCACAGCCCGCCGGACACGCCGCCGATGATCACCGGTAGCGCGCGCGGCGACACGGTGGAGCTGCGGGTGATCGACCACGGGCCCGGCATACCCGCCGATCGGTGGGACGACGTGTTCCTGCCGTTCCAGCGGCTCGGCGACCGGGACAACCACACCGGGGTGGGTCTCGGCCTCGCGCTGTCCCGGGGCCTCACCGAGGCGATGGGCGGCACCCTCACTCCCGACGAGACACCCGGAGGCGGCCTCACCATGATCATTTCGCTGCCGGCGGTCGCGTCGTGACCCGGATCCTGGTGGTCGACGACGAGCCACAGATCGTCCGGGCGCTCCGGATCAATCTCAAGGCCCGGGGGTACGAGGTGGACACCGCCCGGGACGGCGCCTCCGCCCTGCACCTGGCCGCCCACCACCACCCCGACCTGGTCGTGCTCGACCTCGGCCTGCCGGACATGGAGGGCACCGAGGTGATCGGCGGCCTGCGCGGCTGGACCACGGTGCCGATCATCGTGCTCTCCGGACGGGCCGACAGCACCGACAAGGTGGCAGCGCTCGACGCCGGCGCGGACGACTACGTGACCAAGCCGTTCGGTGTCGACGAACTGCTCGCCCGGATCCGGGCGGTGACCCGCCGGGCGCAGCCGGTCGACGCCTCGCCGACAGTGCGGATCGGCTCGTACGTGGTGGACCTGTCCGAGCGCTCGGTCACCCCGGACGTGCGGCTCACCCCGACCGAATGGCAACTGCTGGAACACCTGGTCCGGCACCCCGGCAAGCTGATCACCCAGCGGGACCTGCTGCACGAGGTGTGGGGTCCGCAGTACCAGACCGAGACGAACTACCTGCGGCAGTACATGGCCCGGCTGCGCCGCAAGCTGGAGACCGACCCGGCCCGGCCGCAGCACCTGATCACCGAACCCGGCATGGGCTACCGCTTCCGGCCGTAGGCTGCCCTGGTGCGGTTGTTCGGTTCCCGTCAGGAGGCCCCCGAGACCGGCCGGATCACCGCGCAGCTGCAGGCCGCGTCCGGCGGGCTCACCCCGGGACGGACCACGGACGCCGACACGGAGATGGTCGGCAAGGTGTACCGGACCCGGCAGGCGATCTAATCGTCGGCACGATGGACTTCTTCACCACCGAGTACATCGATCTCTCCCCGTCCCGGGCCGCGGCGCTGCGCAACGTGCAGCAGCTCGTCTCCCAGCGCCTCGACGTGCTGCGCACCGTCGAACGGTCCGCGGCCAACGCCCGCGCCCTGCTGGACACCGTCGAACGGCTGCGCAACGCGAGCGGCGACGCCACCTCGGTCGCCGAACAGGCGGTCGACCGCGCCTCCGCGATGACCGCCGAGGTCGCCGCGCTCGGTCAGGCGTCCGCCGCGATCGGCGACGTCATCAAGATCATCGAGTCGATCGCCGAGCAGACCAACCTGCTCGCCCTCAACGCCACCATCGAAGCCGCCCGGGCCGGCGAGAGCGGCAAGGGCTTCGCCGTCGTCGCCGGGGAGGTGAAGGAACTCGCCCGGGAGACCGCCGAGGCCACCCAGAAGGTCGCCGAACAGATCGCCGGGATCCAGGCCAGCGCCGAGACCGTGGCGGCCGGCATCCACACCACCAGCGAGACGATCGGAAGGATGGACAGCGTGCAGGCCCGGATGAACGAGGTCCTCGCCGAGCAGGCCGAGATGGCGCGGGCCCTTCAGGGTTGAGTCATCGGGTCCCTTTCGGTCGAACACGCGTTTCAACCCCCACAGGATCCCAGCGATGGGCCAGGATGTGTCGTACGGCACACCGAGGGGAGCAGACATGAGCGGCGTTCGATTGCTGGTGGGCACCCGTAAGGGCGCTTTCGTCCTCACATCCGACGGTAAGCGGGAGAACTGGGAGGTGAGCGGGCCGCACTTCCCGGGGTGGGAGATCTACCACGTGAACGGCTCGCCGGCCGACCCGGACCGGCTGTGGGCGTCGGCGTCCGGGGGCTGGTTCGGCCAGGTCATCCATCGATCCGACGACGGTGGGGTGAGCTGGCAGCAGGTCGACCACGACTTCACCTACCAGCCACCGGTCGGCGACCACCTCTGGTACGACGGGACACCGCGCCCGTGGGAATTCAAACGGATCTGGCATCTCGAGCCGTCCCGCACCGATCCCGACGTCGTCTACGCCGGCGCCGAGGACGCCGCGCTCTACAAGTCCACCGATGGCGGGCAGAAATGGGTGGAGCTGGCCGGTCTGCGTACCCATGTCTCAGCGCCGCAATGGCAGCCCGGCGCCGGCGGACTCTGCCTGCACACCATCATCCTCGACCCGGTGAACACGGACCGGATCTTCGTGGCCATCTCGGCGGCCGGCGCGTTCCGCAGCGACGACGGCGGCGTCAGCTGGCAGCCGATCAACCGGGGCCTGGTCTCCGACGGCATCGCCGACCCGGACGCCGAGGTCGGCCACTGCGTGCACCGGCTCGCCATGCACCCGTCCCGGCCGGAAACGCTCTTCATGCAGAAACACTGGGACGTGCTGCGCACCGACGACGCCGGCGGCAACTGGCGCGAGGTCAGCGGCAACCTGCCCACCGACTTCGGCTTCCCGATCGCGGTGCACGCCCACGAGCCCGAGACGATCTACGTAGTGCCGATCACCAGCGACTCGTTGCACTACGTCATGGACGGCAGACTCCGGGTCTACCGCAGCCGGACCGGCGGCGACGAGTGGGAACCGCTCACCGCCGGGCTGCCGCAGGAGAACTGCTACGTCAACGTGCTGCGCGACGCGATGGCGGTCGACACGCTCGACGAGTGCGGCGTCTACTTCGGGACCAGCGGCGGTCAGGTGTACGGGTCGTCGGACAGCGGGGACAGCTGGCGGACGCTCGTCCGTGACCTGCCGCCGGTGCTCTCCGTCGAGGTGCAGGTGCTGCCGTGATCAGGGTGATCCTGCCGCCGCACCTGCGGGCCCTCGCCAATGTCGGCCGGGAGGTGCGGGTCGAGGTCCCCGGGGTGGTCACTCAGCGGACGGTGCTCGACGCGGTGGAGCGGGAGTACCCGATGCTGCTCGGCACCATGCGGGATCGGCAGAACGGGCAGCGGCGGGCGCTGGTGCGGTTCTTCGCGTGTGAGGAGGACCTGTCGAACGAGTCGCCGGACGCCGAGTTGCCGGATCGGGTGGTGAAGGGGGAGGAGCCGTTCATGGTGGTGGGGGCGATGGCCGGGGGGTGAGTTTCCGGGCTCCGGCGGCCGGGGTCGCCGGGGGTTCCGGCGGCCGGGGTTGGGCCGGCCGCCGGAGGGAGCGGGTCAACTGGTGACGCCGGCGACTGTGGTGGTCGTTACGGTGTCGGTGCCGCCGGTTGTGTCGGTGCCGGTGGTTCCGGTGTCAGTGGTTCCAGCGTCAGTGGTTCCGGCGTCAGTGGTGCCAGCGCCGGTGTCCGTGCCGGTGGTTCCGGTGTCGGTGCCCGCGGTTCCGGTGTCCGTGCCGGTGGTTGCGGTGTCGGTGCCCGTCGTTCCGGCTCCGGTGTCGGTGCCGGTCGCGGTGGTATCAGTGCCGGTCGCGCCGGTGTCGGTGCCGGTGGTGTCGGTGCCGGTCGTGCCGGTGTCGGTGCCCGCGGTTCCGGTGTCCGTGCCGGTGGTCCCGGCGTCGGTGCCGGTCGCGCCCGTGTCAGTGCCGGTCGCGCCGGTGTCGGCGCCCGTGGTGTCGGTGCCGGTCGTGCCGGTCGCGGTGGTGTCAGTGCCGGTGGTGCCGGTGTCGGTTCCGGTGGTTCCCGTGTCGGTGCCGGTCGCGGTGTCGGTGCCCGTCGCTCCGGTGTCCGTGGCGCCGGTTCCGGTGTCGGTGCCCGTCGTTCCGGCTCCGGTGTCGGTACCGGTCGCACCAGTGTCAGTGCCGGTTGTGCCGGTGCCGGTGTCGGTTGTGCCGGTGCCAGTGTCTGCGCCGGTCGCGCCCGCGCCCGTGTCAGTGCCGGTTGTGCCGGTGCCGGTTGCGTCGGTGCCGCCGGTGGTCCCTGCGCCTGTGGTGCCAGTGCCGGTGTCAGTTCCAGCGCCTGCTGTTCCGGTGCCGCCGCCTGTGTCGGTGCCGGTTGTTCCGGTCCCGGTGGTCCCCGCGCCTGTGGTGCCAGTGCCGGTGTCAGTTCCACCGCCTGCTGTTCCGGTGCCGCCGCCTGCGTCGGTGCCTGCTGTTCCGGTGCCGCCGCCACTTGCGCCCGTGTCGCCGCCACTTGCGCCCGTGTCCGTGCCGCCGGTCGCTCCGCCGCCGCTAGCGTCCGTGCCGCCGGTCGCTCCGCCGCCGCTGGTGTCGGCGCCGCCGGTCTGGCCGCCGGTGTTCGAGCCGGACGAGGTGCCGGCACCGGCGTTGTCACCGGAAGGCGTGCCCTGGTCATGGGGCTTGTCCGGCACGCCACTCTCGTACTCGATGTAGAGCACGTACAGCCGGTGTGCCCCGGCGAAATGCTTCTCGCAATCGCCGTCCTTGTTGTCCCATATGCCGAGGCGGGAGCCGATCCGGCTGAGGGCGTCGCACGCCAGCTTGGTGTTCTGGTACCCGGCGACGCTGTCGAGCTTCTCCGGTTGTGGAATCCCGGGGGACGCCTGTGCGGCGCTCATCCCGATCGTCGCGCCGGCCAGCACTCCGAGGCCAGTCATGGTCAGGCACCGTTTTGCCTTGCTCATGTCGTACCTTTCTATCCGATTTGCCGTGTCCCGGATAGCTGAGCATGGTTTGGGGGAGTGGTTCTCGCGTTCGACCGGGGCTGGCCCATCGGGGGCAAGGTGGGAGTCGGCTTACGATCGGAATATGGTGAGGCGTACGGGTGAGGCAACCCGCGAGGAGATCCGCACGGCGGCGACCCACCTGTTCCGGGAGCGCGGTTTCGCCCGGACCTCGGTGCGTGACATCGCGGCACTCGCGAGCAGCAATCCGGCCCTGGTGATCCGGCACTTCGGGACCAAGGAGCTGCTGTTCCTGGAGACCATGCACCTCACGATCGACGACGAGCCGCTGCTGGACGTGCCGATGGAGCAGTTCGGGGAGCGTTTCATCGAGGTGCTGCTCGCCGACGACGACATTCGCGGGGTCTATCTGGCCCTGGTCCGGGGCAGCAACGAGCCGCAGATCAGAACCCGGTTGCAGGACATTCACGAGAAGATGTTCGTTGGCCCGGTGCGGGCCCGGCTCGCCGGTCCGGACGCGGACATCCGGGCGCGCCTGGCCGCCGCCGTGGTGGGCGGCCTGCTCTACGTGCTCTGGGTGGTCGGCGACGAGGCGCTTGTCGCCGCCGACCCCCGCGAGCTGGTGGTGCGCTACGGCGCGCTGCTCCAGCAGGCACTGACCGACGGCACCGGACAGCGCTGACCCCCGGCGGCCTCAGTGGTTCGTGGTTCGTGGATGCCGGCTGCCGCTCAGCGCTCCCAAACGGACGCCTAACAGCACTGACACTGCTGGTTGATCAAGGAAGTCGTCCACCGGCTTCCACTAGTAGCTAGCACGAGCTACGGCTGGGCGACGCCAGCCGTAGGCCAGAGCGGCTACCCGGGCTTGATCACATGCCTGAGCTACGGCCGGGCGACGCCAGCCGTAGGCCGGAGCGGCTACCCGGGCTTGATCACATGCCTGAGCTACGGCCGGGACGGCGCGTTCCAAGATCGGCGAGGCGGGAGGGTGGCTGGTGCGAGATGCCAGCCGCAGGACGCCAGCGCGGGGTCAGCACTGTCAGCCATCCGGGCGAGACGAGCTTGCTCCCAGCGCTGTCGGCGCACGCCTCACCAGCGCTGGCAGCCAGCTGGTCCAGCTGGGCGCCGGCGCTGCCGGCACAGCACTGGCAGCCAGCTGGACCAGCTGGCTGCCAGCGTCGCCGGCAGCTCCTGCGTGGGGACCTCGGGTACCGGAGCGCGTCCGAACTCAACACACGGGAAGCTGGGTTACTGGACGGACCAGCCGCCGTCGCTGGGGAGGATCACGCCGTTCAGGTTGACGCCGTCGTCGCTGAGCAGGAACGTGATGGACGCCGCCAGGTGTTCGGGCATCGCCACGCCGGGGATCGTGCGGAGCAGCGGTCCGGTGCGCGCCATGCCGAACTCCGACTGGTCACGCGGCACCATCCCGGTGGCCACGCCGCCCGGGGCCACCGCGTTCACCCGGATGCCGTCGGCCCCGTACATGAAAGCGGTGTTCTTGGTGATGCCGACGACGGCGTGCTTGGACGCGGTGTAGGCGACGCCCGCCGCGCTGCCGCGCAGGGCCGCCTCGGAGGCCACGTTGACGATCGAGCCGCTCTTCGCGGCGAGCATCGACGGGATGACGGCGCGGGTCAGCTTGAAGACGCCGTCCACGTTCACCGCGAAGACCCGGTCCCAGATCGCGTCGGCGGTCTCGTGGATGGGGGAGAAGTCGTCGACGACGCCGGCCACGTTGGCGAGGCCGTCGATCGTGTCGCCCGCGGCCTCGACGATCCGGGCGATGTCCGCGTCGACGGTGATGTCCGCGGTCACCGGCACGATCGCGTCGCCGAGGTCGTCGACGAGGGCCTTGAGCTTGTCGGCGGTGATGTCGACGGCGATCACCCGGCCGCCCTCGCGGACGATGCGGGAGGCGGTGGCCCGGCCGATGCCGGAGGCGGCGCCGGTGACGATCACGGTCTTGCCGTCGAAGCGGCCGCCGGTGACCTTCTCGCGCCAGGCGCCGGACGACTCCTCGGCCGGTGTGACGCCGCCGTTGACGGCCATCACGAGACGGTCGACGGCCTCCTGCGGGATCTGGCCCTGGCTGAGGGCGACGAGCTGCTGCAGCGGCAGGCCGCGAGCCGGGGCGAGGCGGGACTCGTCGAAGTCACCGCCCTGCCCGAGCAGTGCCCGGATGGCCGGGCCGCCCTCCGGGTGGTCCAGCCATTCACCGACCGTGCTGCCCGCGGTAAGCGCCATCTCGAATCCTCTCAATACAAGCTGTGAACTGCTGAAACGTTGAAGTCAACTTAGTTTACTTCGCCTGTTTCGCCATTGCCGCCACAGGGCGGAACAAAAAGCAGAAGATCGGAAACATGCCCGTCCTGAGCCGGCGACAGATCAACGTCGTCTTCGTCGCGATCCTGCTCGGGATGCTGCTGGCGGCCCTCGACCAGACGATCGTCTCGACCGCTCTGCCGACGATCGTGGCCGATCTCGGGGGCGCCGGGCACATGTCGTGGGTGGTCACCGCGTACCTGCTGGCCGAGACCATCGCCACGGTGCTGGCCGGCAAGTTCGGTGATCTCTTCGGCCGCAAGGTGATCTTCCAGATCAGCGCGGTGGTCTTCGTGGCCGGCTCGGCGTTCTGCGGCGTCGCGCAGGACATGCTGATGCTGGTGGCCGCGCGGGTGGTCCAGGGCATCGGCGCCGGTGGCCTGATGGTCACCGCGATGGCCCTGATCGCGGACGTCATCCCGCTGCGCGAGCGGGGCAAGTACCAGGGCGCGCTGGGCGCGGTCTTCGGCGTCACCACGGTCGTCGGGCCCACCCTGGGCGGCCTCTTCACCGACCATCTGAGCTGGCGGTGGGCGTTCTACGTCAACGTCCCGATCGCGATCATCGTGATCGGCATGGCGGCGAAGACCATTCCATCGGTACGGTCCCCGGGCCGCCCCGTCATCGACTACGCCGGCATCGGCCTGATCGCCGCGGCCGCGACCACGATGATCCTGGCGCTGGAGTGGGGCGGCAGCGAGTACGCCTGGAGCTCGCCCACCATCATCGGGATGTTCGCCGGCTCGATCGCGCTCTTCGCGGCCTTCGTCGCCGTGGAGCTCCGCGCGCAGGAGCCGATGCTGCCGATGCACCTGTTCCGCAACTCGGTCTTCACGATCTGCTCGACGCTCAGCTTCATCGTCGGGTTCGCGATGCTCGGCGCGATGACGTTTCTCCCCACCTATCTGCAGTACGTGGACGGCGTCTCGGCGACCGCCTCCGGGGTGCGCACCCTGCCGATGGTGGCCGGCCTCTTCCTGATGTCCATGTTCTCCGGCAACGTGGTCAGCCGCACCGGCCGGTACAAGGCCTTCCCGATCGCGGGCGGCGCGGTGATGTCGGTCGGCCTCTACCTGATGTCCACGATGGGGGCGTCGACCAGCACGTGGCTGGAGTCGCTCTACATGTTCGTGCTCGGCTGCGGCATCGGGCTGTCGATGCAGGTGCTCACGATCGCCGTGCAGAACACCGTGCCGTACGCCGATCTGGGGACAGCGACCTCGGGCGTGACCTTCTTCCGTACCCTGGGAAGCTCTTTCGGAACGGCGATCTTCGGCACGCTCTACAGCGGGCGGCTCGAGGACAAGCTCGCCGAGGCGCTCGCGCAGACCGGCGTCCCGGCCACGGTGGCGCAGAGCCCGGAGGCGCTGAACGCGCTCGATCCGGCGCAGTCCGGGCCGATCATCGCGGCCTACGCCGACTCGATCAACTACGTGTTCCAGTGGGTGGTCCCGGTCGCGGTGCTCGGTTTCCTGGTGGCCTGGCTGCTCAAGGAGGTGCCGCTGCGGGACAGCGCCCGGGTCGCCGCGAACGACGTCGGGGAGGGCTTCTCGCCACCCGCGGCGGACGATCGGATCGGTCAGCTGGAGCGACAGATCAGCGACACCATGCGGCGGGCGCGCGACGACCGTACCGTGCTTGATCGGGTCTTGGCCGAGTCCGGCGCCGACGTCAACCCGTCACAGGCGTGGGCGATCGGACAGACGCATCTGCACGTGACCGCGAAGGGCCGCGCCGAGCTGCCGGCCATCGCCCGCCAGCACCGGATGCCCCCTGAAGTGCTGGAACCCGCCTTCGCCGATCTTCAACAGGCCGGATATGCCCGGGTGGAGGGTGACCAGGTGCACCTGACCGAGGCCGGTCAGGAGCAGTTCGAGCGGGTCCGGCACGCGTGGCGGCAGTGGCTCGACGCGAACCTGGACGACATCGCGCGCACCGATCCGGACGACCGGATCCTGATCGATCAGGCGTTGAACAACATCGCCACCCGGCTGGTCGACGAGCCTCGGCCCGTTTGATCCAGGGTCCGGCAGGCTACCGTTCACCAATGGGATTGCTGGACAGGTTCGTCGGCTCACCGCAGCGCCGGTTCGCCCAGCTCGCCCTCCGGGTGGCCCGCAACACCCCGGGGGTGGACCGCGCGACCTACCAGCCGGAGGAGTTCGCGATCGCGATTCATCGCACCGGCGACGCGGGTCCGGCCCATCTCTACCTGTCGAACGTGTTCCGGGAGACCGCCGACGCCACCCCGGCGGAACGCCGGGAGCGGCTGGAGCGTCTGGTCCGGCTGATGGCCTCGCCGCCGGCCGAGGACACCTGGGAGACGGTACGCGGAAAGCTCCGTCCCGTGATCCGCCCGGTGACGTTCGGCGTCGCCGGCCCGGTCGGCATGCGCCCGCCGCTGTCCCGCCCGGCCCTGCCGTTCCTGCGCGAGCTCGTGGTCGTCGACAGCCCGGACGCGATGGCCTACGTGATCCCGGACCGCCTGGACGAGTGGCACGTCTCCGCCGACGATGTCTTCGCCGCGGCCCGGGAGAACCTGGCCGAGCTGGCCCGCCGCTCGCTGAGCCGGCCGTGGCCGTCCGGACCGAGCCTGATCCGGATGCTCGACGACGGCGACGGCTACTTCACGTCCCTGCTGCTCGCCTCCGGCTGGCTGGCCGACGTCGGCGAGCGGATGGGCACGCCGGTCCTGGCGTTCGCCCCGGACAACAACACGCTGCTGATCAGCCCGCTGCCGGAGAACGAGGCGGACCAGCTCTACGCGGTGGTGGAGCGGACCTTCCAGGAGGCGGTGCGGTACCTGTCGCCGGTCGGCTACGTCGCGGCGCCGGGGGGCGGGGTGGTGCCGTACACGCCGCCGCCGGGCCACCTGCACCACCTGGCGGCCCGCCGGGCCGAAGCGGTCCTGGCGCTGACCGAGTACTCCAACCAGACCGACTGGCTGACCGAGCAGTACGAGAAGGCCGGCGTCGACGTGCACGTCGGCAAGCTGATCGCGGTGGAGCCGCCGGACGGCGGACCGGCCGAGACGATCGCGACCTGGACGGAGGGCGTCAGCACGCTGCTGCCGCGCGCCGATTCGGTGGCGTTCGCCCGGGCCGACTCCGGTGTGGAGTTCCGGGTGCCGTGGCGCGTGGTCGAGCGGGAGGCCGGGCTGAGCCCGGAGCCGCTGCTGGCGCCGTCCCGCTACCGGGTGGAGGACTGGCCGGCCGCCGCCGTGCTGAGCAGCCTGCGACAGAGCGAAATCTAAGCTTGTTTGCCTGTGGATCTCCACGGCAGCAGACTGTGGCGCATGACGGACGAGGACGCCTCGCTACGGATCGGCGCTCCGGCGGACCACGCGGCAGGGTTCCCGGCCGTGCGGCTGAGCCTGACGAACGCCGTACGGCGGATGGGTGTGCGCAAAGCGGTGCGCAACCTGCGCACCCTGAATCAGCACGACGGCTTCGACTGCATGAGTTGCGCCTGGCCGGACCCGCAGGGGCACCGGCACGCCGCCGAGTTCTGCGAGAACGGGGCGAAGGCGGTCTCCTGGGAGGGCGATCGGCGGACCGTCGGACCGGAGTTCTTCGCCGCGCACTCGATCGCCGACCTCGCCGGCCGGACCGATCACTGGCTGGAGAAGCAGGGCCGGCTCACCCACCCGATGGTCCGGCGCGACGGTGCCGCCCACTATGAGCCGATCTCCTGGGATGAGGCGTTCGCGCTGGTCGCGTCTTTCCTGCGGAACCTCCCCAGTCCCGACGAGGCGGCTTTCTACACCTCCGGGCGGGCCAGCAACGAGGCCGCGTTCGTCTACCAGCTCTTCGCACGCGCGTTCGGCACGAACAACCTGCCGGACTGCTCGAACATGTGCCACGAGTCGACCGGCACGGCGCTGCTGCGCACGATCGGCGTCGGCAAGGGCTCGGTCACCCTGGAGGACCTGCACCAGGCCGATCTGATCGTGGTCTCCGGGCAGAACCCGGGCACGAATCATCCGCGGATGCTCACCGCCCTGGAGATCGCCAAGCGGGACGGCGCGAAGATCCTCGCGATCAACCCGCTGCCGGAGGCCGGGCTTCTGCGTTTCGACAACCCCCAGCGGGTACGGGGGATGGCCGGTCACGGCACCGCCCTGGCGGATCGGCTGCTCCGGATCCGATCCAACGGCGACCTGGCGTTGTGGCAGGCGATCGGCCATCTGCTCCTGCGGCGTGGCGTGGCCGACCGGGAGTTCATCGACACGAGCACCGTCGGTTTCGCGGCCTGGGCCCAGCATCTCTCCGAGATCGACAGGGACGCGGTGCAGGCCGCCACCGGCCTGACCTGGGCCGAGATCGAAGAAGCCGCCGACATGCTGGCGAGCGCGAAGCGGATCGTGCACTGCTGGGCGATGGGAATCACCCAGCACCGCAACGCGGTCGCCACGATCAAGGAGTTCGTCAACGTCGCGCTGCTCCAAGGCATGATCGGCAAGCCGGGCGCCGGACTCTGCCCGGTCCGCGGGCACTCCAACGTGCAGGGCGACCGCAGCATGGGCATCTGGGAGAAGCCGCCGCCCGCGCTGCTGGACGGAATCCGCGCGGAGTTCGGCTTCGAACCGCCACGGCACCACGGATTCGACGCCGTCGACACCGTGAAGGCGTTCCGGGACGGGCGGGCCTCGGTGTTCGTCGCGCTCGGCGGCAACTTCGTCGGGGCGATGTCCGACACCGCTGTCACCGCGGCGGCGATGCGCGGGGCCGCCCTGACCGTGCAGATCTCCACGAAGCTGAACCGCAGCCACGTCGAGGCCGGGCACACCGCGCTGATCCTGCCCACGCTCGGCCGCACCGAACGGGACCACACCGGCGGCCGGGAACAGCGGATCACCGTGGAGGACTCGATGTCCGCGGTGCACGCCTCGCGGGGGCGGTCCGCGCCGGCCGGTCCGCTGCTGCGCTCCGAGGTGGACATCATCTGCGGGATCGCGGCGGCGACGCTGGGTGCCCGGCACGGGATCCCGTGGGCGGCGTTCGCGTCCGACTACGACCAGATCCGGGAGCGGATCGGGCGGGTCGTGCCGGGGTGTGACGGGTACCCGGAGAAGATCCGGGCCGGTGGCTTCACGATGCCGCACCCGCCGCGCGACGCCCGGACATTCCCGACGCCGGAGGGAAAGGCGGTCTTCACCGTCAGCCCTCTGGAGGTGATGACGGTTCCGCCGGGCCGGCTCGTTCTGCAGACCCTGCGCAGCCACGACCAGTTCAACACCACGATCTACGGCCTCGACGACCGTTATCGCGGTGTTCACGCCGGTCGTCGGGTCGTCTTCATCAGCCGCGCCGACCTGGACGAGCTCGGCTTCGCCGACGGCGATCCGGTCGACCTGATCTCGGAGTTCTCCGACGGCGTGGACCGCCGGGCCGACGGCTTCCGGCTGGTCGAATACGACACCCCGAAGGGCTGTGTGGCCGCCTACTACCCGGAGACGAACCCGCTCGTACCCCTGGAGTCGCAGGCCGAGGAGAGCGGAACCCCCACCTCCAAGTGGGTGGTGGTCCGCCTTGTCGCCGCGGCGGTCCGGGCGGTGCCGCGATGACCAGCTTTCTGCTGGGTCCTTCCGATTTGCGGGTACGGGCGGAGCACGGTCCCGTGGTCATCCTCGACGCGACGGTCGAGCTCGCCAAGCCCGCGCACGACGGCGATCACCGTTCGGCGCCGGGGCGGGCCGGCTGGGCGGAGGCGCACATTCCGGGCTCCCGGCACGCCGATCTGCTGCATGATCTGAGCGACAGGGACGCCGGCTACCACTTCGCCCGTCTCGACGCGCCGGTGCTGGCCGAGCGGCTGGCGGCGCTGGGTGTGCGGGACGGGGTGCCGGTGGTGGCGTACGACCGGGCCGGCGGCATCTGGGCGTCCCGGCTCTGGTGGCTGCTCGACTGGCTCGGCCTGGAGGCGTACGTCCTGGACGGCGGCCTGCGGGCGTGGCAGTCGGAAGGTGCCCCGACCGCGCGTGTGGAGTTGGGGTTCGGAGCGCGCCGGAGTTCCACACGCGGTGCTGTTGCTGGCCTGCGTGTGGAGTTGGGGTTCGGAGCGCGCCCTAATTCCACACGCGGGGAGGCTTCTGGGCGGCGGTGGGTGGGGCGGGCCGACGTGGAGGCGTGGCTCGCCGGGCGGGTCGAGGCGACGGTGGTGTGCGCGCTCGACCCGGCGGCGTTCGCCGGGGAGGTGCCCACCCGGTACTCGCGGCGCGGCCACATTCCCGGCACCGGCAACGTCCCGGCGCGCTCACTGCTCGGCCCGGACGGGCGGTTCCGCCCCGAGCCCGAACTGCGTGAGATCCTCGGCCACCTGCTCGACGACCCCGGGCCGATCTGGCTCTACTGCGGCGGCGGCATCTCGGCAACCACGCTCGGGCTGGCGCTGCGGGCGCTCGGGCGCGCGGATGTGGCGATCTACGACGGTTCCCTGGAGGAGTGGTCCGCCGACCCGGCCCTCCCGACCGAGCTGGGCGGGCCGATCGAGCTGGGCGGGCCGAGCGGGCTGGGCGGGCCGAGCGGGCGGGCTTCGCAGGGATGACCGAACAACTGGAGGCCGCCGTCGACCGGGTCGTCGCCTGGGCCCGGCAGCAGCCGCCGTCAGCCGGGAACCGCCGGGTCCTCGCCGTCGAAGGCCGCTCCGGATCGGGCAAGACCACCCTGGGCCGGGCCGTGAGCGTTCGGCTCGGCGCACCGCTGATCTCCATGGACGACCTGTATGCCGGGTGGGACGGGCTCGACCGGGGCGTCACCGCGCTGCACGACTGGGTACTGCGGCCGCTCGCCGAGGGCCGGGCCGCGTCCTGGCGGCGGTGGGACTGGGCGGCGGGGGAGTACACCGGTCACTTTCCGGTGCCCGACGCGGAATGGCTCGTGATCGAGGGTGTGGGTGCGGGCGGGAGGGTGCTCCGGCCGTACCTGTGCGGGGTTGTCTGGTTGGAAAGTTCCGCCACGGTGCGTAAGCGACGAGCGCTGGCGCGTGACGGAGAGACCTATGCGCCGCACTGGTCACGGTGGGCGGGGCACGAGGACGCGTTCTATGCGACCGAGGGCGTCCGCGACCACGCCGCTCTGGTGATCGAGAACGATGAACCTGGTGCCGCTGGCGACATTCCATGCGCATCCGCGTGAATGCCTGCGGCAGTCCCCCCGTCGGGCACACGGCGATCGGCCTGCGGCGGCACTCGGATGACCTGCGCCAGCTACGGCTGGGGTTTGCGAGCCGTAGTGTGCGCATGTTTCCGGCGCGGATGGCCTGCGCTGGGTACGGCTCGGGGTCGCGAGCCGTAGTGTGCGCATGTTTCGGGCGCGGATGGCCTGCGCTGGGTACGGCTCGGGGTCGCGAGCCGTAGTGTGCGCATGTTTCGGGCGGGCGGATTCAATCGGTGGTTGCAACACAGTCTGTTTGTGCTGGTAGCGGTGCTGAGAGTAGCGCGTTGAGGGCTTGAGCGGGAGTTCTCATGCCG
>NZ_JBEZZR010000038.1:0-95576 GCF_040639325.1 Actinoplanes sp. NPDC023936
GGCCGATACCACTTCGCCACCCCTAAATGATCACAAACATGGATCAAAGTGGCTAGTCACCCGTAACCACCGTAGCCAAAAAGCAACAGGCTCCCCAGCGTGGGTGAGGGCACACCGAAGCCGCTCCAGCGTGGGTGAGGGCACACCGAAGCCCGCGTCGGCACCGGTGAGGGCACACGATCGCCGTCCGTGTGGCCGCGTCGCTGCTATGGCGTAGATGCGGGTCCACGATGGCGTTGTGTGCGTCCTCGTCCACCCTCCGAGCGCCGAGCGCCGAGCGCCGAGCGCCGAGCGCCGAGCGCCGAGCAGCAAGCAGCAAGCAGCAAGCGGCAAGCGGGAAGCGGGGGCGGCGGGCAGCGGGCGTCGAGCGGCGGGCGCCGAGTGGCGAGTGGCGGGCAGCGGGCGGCGGGCGGCGAGTGGCGAGCGGCCAGTGGCGGGCGGCCAGCCGCGGGGTCAGGCCACGTCGGGGCAGAGGTGTTCGACGATCACCGCGTTGATCTCTTTCGCGGCGGCGTCGCCGAAGCCGTACGGGTGTTCGGGCGAGGTGAACCGCATGTTCGTGTACATCAGGACCTTCTCCGGCTCGCTCGGGAAGCTCGTGATCGTGGCGCACTGATCCCGGCCCCGGTCGATGAGGCGTTCCGGATCCCGGTCTTTCGTGATCTCCGGGTTGATCGCCTTGAGCGCGGCGATGTAGGCCGCTGCGGTCGTGTCGTCCGGCCTCGGTGGAATGGCGGCCTGTTCCTCCGCCCGCGCGATGGCCTCGGCCTCGGCGGCGGCGTCGACGGCCGATGTCGCCGGCGCCTCCTCGTCCGCGCCGCCGCACGCGGTGAGCAACCCGGCCGCCAGCACGGCGATGGCACCTTCCCAGACCCGACGCGGCCGCATACCCGCTCCCGTCCTCGGTGGAGTGATCACGCGAGCACGCTACGGCGTTTCGATCAGGCCGGGGACGGACGAACGGCCCCCGGGTGAGGGCCGCCCCGATACATCGGAGTAGCTAAATGTATGACTACGGGTCCGGCTGGCCGCCGATGGGCGGGCTGGTGATTCTCGGGGTTCACCAGCCTGAACGCGCGTCAGCGCAGCTTGTGCAGCCGGATGGTGGTGCCGGACGGGGTGGAGTGGATGCGCACCAGGTCGCACAGCTCGTTCGTCAGGACGAGGCCGTACCCGCGGTGGCCGGTGTGTGGCGGCACGAGGCGTCCGGCGAGCGGATCGCTGAGGTGGCCGGTGTCCTCCAGCTGGCAGACGACGATGCCCGGCTCGGTCCAGACGGTGACCCGGCCGGGGCCTGCGGTGTGGTCGATCGTGTTGGCGGCCACCTCGCTCGCGGCGAGCACCAGCTCCTCGACGCGGTCCTCGGACAGGTGCCCGGCCGTCTCCCGCCGCACGAAGGAGCGCACGGCGGCGATGGTCGGCCCGTACACCAGCGACGGCGCGTCCGCCGGGGGCGGTGGCAGCGGCCGGTTGAAGGCGGCGGCGGTGACCACCGGGTCGGCGTAGTGGTGGCTGTCGCGCAGGGTTCCCTTCTCGATCACCGTGGGATGGGTGGACAGGGCGTCCGTGATCACCGCCGGTTCCAGCCGTGTCACGTCGTACGGGCAGAGGACTGCGGCGTCCCGGCCGGCGAACGCCGCGTTGATCAGCGCCTCGTGGGTGGCGCAGGCCGGGTACTCCAGCTCGGTGCGGTCCCGCCAGATCGGCTCGCCGACGATCGAGACGCGCTGGCCCGGATGGTCGGCGGCGAACCGCAGCAGCACGCCGGGAAGGATCCGGCCCGGGTTGCGGCCCGCCACCGCCATGTCCGCGTAGCCGACCCGGTCGCCGAGATCCGTCAGCGCGCCGCGCAACAGGTCCAGGTTCGCCGGCGGGACGGCGACCAGGACCGGGTCGTGGTTTTCCACCGCGGAGCGGACGAACGCGGTGACGGCTGCGACGTAGTCCGTGCTCTCGTGATACAGCAGGGCCGGATGGTGGAAGCCGCGAGCCTGGACAGTCATGCTGAGGTTCCTCCTAACCCGCTCCGCGGCACCCGGTCATGCCGTGCGGGCGACTGGCCCGCATGGCGCGACGCGAGGAGCCGAGCGAGTGCTGGGGGTCGGCCGGTGATCCGGAGCCGGCCCGCGGCCTGGTCCAATGCCCGCAACAGGACCCGGGCCGCAGCCGTGTCGACGAAACGCAGGCCGGACACGTCGACGGTAGCCGTTGCCGACCCGTCCGTCAGGGCGTCGAGCAGATGATCGAGCACGGCGCTGAGCGCCCGCTGATTCAGCAGGTCGGCCTCGCCTTCCAGGCGTAACCCGAACGGCTGCCGGGTGTGCCGGATCCGCAGCACGAGGTCGGGGTCGAACGGCGCGTCGGCTCCGACGGTGCCGGGGTGGGCCCGGCTGACCCCCCGCAGGCTCAGCGGGTCGAAGAGCCGAGGATCGTACGCGCAGACGCCCAGCAGGTAGCCCTCGGCGAAGATCGTGTTGGCTTCGGCCTCGAACTCGGGTAGCCGCTCGACTCCCGGCGCGGGCCGGCTCGCCCACGACATGTCGGTGATCAGGCGCAGGCCCGGGTTGCCCGCGTGGCGCGCGTCCTCGATCTCCCGCCGCAGGAAGCGCAGCGCCGTCGCCGGATCGAACACGCCGGCGGTCAGGAAGGACGGCTCGGCGGGCGCGAATCTCAGGTCGCCGGACGCCACTGCCGCGTCGGCGTGCAGGCCTCGGCCCCGCAGCGCGGCACGGGCCCGGTCACTGTCGTCGCCGCAGTAGAGAACCCGGTGGCCCGCGCGGAGTCCGGCACGGACCACGTCGATCAGCGACTCCAGACGGACGGCTTCGTTGCTGACGGTCCAGCAGATGTGATCACCCAAAGCGATGCGATCGAGTAGTGACAACCTGGCCACATCCTCTCAATGTCGACCAAGATGCCCACAGAACTTACTCCGGATGTCACCCGGCCTCGATAACTCGCCCGAGTGACATCGGGGAACAGCAACGGTCTCGCCCGTTCGGCCGGTGATCGCGGGGTCAGGGGGAGGCGGGGATCAGGAGGCGTGGCATGAGATAGTCACTCGATCTTGGACGGGGGACGATCGATGTACCGGACGATGCGATGGGCCGTGGCGGCCACCACTCTCGCGCTGCTCGGCGGCTGTGGTCAGGACGCGCCTGCCGCGGATGCCGCAGCCACCGGGCATAAGGTGTGGCAGGGCGTCGCCACCGACTGCCCGCCCCTGACCGCGCCCGCCTTCGCAGGACTCGAGCCCAGCCCTTCCAGCGAGAAGATCGATCGAGAAGGCGTGCTGTCGATCATGTGCATGTACGGCACGGCGGACACTCCGCCGACGCTGCTGGTGCACATCCGGGTCAACCGGAGCCCGGACCTGCACGGTGAGCCTGCCGAGATGGTACGGGGTTCGCGCCAGTACGCGCAGGGCAGCGGCTACCCGGTGATCGAGCTGTCCAACGGTGGAGTGCTGGCTGCGGAGTCAAGCGGTAGCGCGGAGGCCGTCGTGGCGTCCGGCAACGCGTCCCTCACGGTGATGGCTCAGCTCGAGATCGCACTCAACACCGAGGCCGAGCTGGTCGCGCATCGGGCGGAGTTCGAGCAGTCGCTGAACGACCTGGTCGGCAATCTGCGCTGAGCCCGGCAGCGGGTCAGGGGGAGTCGGGGAGCAGGAGGCGGCGGTTGTAGGCCTCGGCCACCGCCGCCGCGCGGTCGCTGACGCCCAGCTTCGCGTAGATGTTGAGCAGGTGGCTCTTGACCGTCGCCTCGGTGATGAACAGCCGGGCCGCCGCCTCCCGGTTGGTGTTGCCGGCCGCCACCAGGTGCAGCACCTCCAGTTCGCGCTGGCTGAGCAGCTGCGGCGCGGGGGTGCGGACCCGGTTGACCAGCCGCATCGCCACCGACGGGGAGAGCACTGTCTCGCCGCGCGCCGCCGCCCGTACCCCGCGCAGGAGGTCTTCGCGGGGGGAGTCCTTGAGCAGGTACCCGGTGGCGCCGGCCTCGATCGCCGGCAGCACGTGGGCGTCGTTGTCGTAGGTGGTCAGCACCAGGACCCGGGCCGGGTTGCCGGTGCGGGCCAGTTCGGTGATCGCGGTGAGGCCGTCCGTGCCGGGCATCCGCAGGTCCATCAGGATCACGTCGGGGGAGAGGGCCTGCGCCATCCGGACCGCTTCGGCGCCGTCGGCGGCCTCGCCGACCACGGTGAAGCCGGGCGCGGAGGCGAACATGGTGGCCAGGCCGTCCCGCACGACCGGGTGGTCGTCGGCGACCACGAGACGGATGGTGTGCTCACTCATCGAAGACTCCCTGGACCGGAACGCGGGCGGAGACGCCGGTGCCGGCGCCGGGCTCGGACTCGATCTGCAGCGTCCCGCCGAACGCCTCGACCCGCTGCCGCATGATGCTCAGACCGTAGCTGCCGTCCTTCAGCGACGACGGGTCGAACCCCGTGCCGTCGTCGAGCACGTCCAGCGCCACCTCACGTTCCAGGTAGGACAGGGTGACGCCGGCGCGGGTGGCGTTCGCGTGTCTGGCGATGTTGGCCAGGGCCTCCTGCGCGGTGCGGAGCAGGGCGAACTCGGCGTCGGCGGGGAGTGGTCGCGGTGTGCCGGTGGTCGTCACCCGTACCGGAAGGTGGTGCAATGCGGTCCAGCGCTCGGCGACACCGGTGAGCGCGTCGGCGAGGCGGGCCGTCTCCAGCTGTTCGGGGCGCAGCGCGTCCACCGAGCGGCGTGCCTCGGTGAGGCTCTGCCGGGCCAGGCCGGTGATCGCGTCGAACGGGCGCCGCCATTCCGCGGGGACCTCGTGGCGCTGCTCGGCCGCCTGCAACTGGGTGATGATGCCGGCGAGGCCCTGCGCGACGGTGTCGTGGATCTCCCTGGCCATCCGCTGGCGTTCCTCCAGGACACCGGCCTCGCGGGCCTGGACGAGCAGCCGGGCGTGCAGTGCGGCGTTCTCCTCGATCGACGCCGTCAGCAGGGCGTTGGCGCGGCTCAGCTCGTCGGAGTTGCGTTCGTCGAGGCGCAGCACCCACGCCATCACCGTCATGATCAGCACGTTGAGGGCGATGATCACCGCAGCGAGGGTGTAGTCGCCGGTGTCCGACTTGTCAAAGCTGGACGCCTGCGCGATCCCGGCCACCACCGCGACAGCGGCGATCGCCGGCACCCGCCCCGGCCAGGGCAGGAACGCGAACGCATAGATGTAGGCGGCCGTGGTGAAGAAACCGAACGCGGGCTCGCGCAGCACCAGCAGCGTCGTGAGCACGAGCAAACCACAGAACATCATTGCGGGGTACGGCAGCCGGCGCACGAACATTCCGGCCATCCACACGGCAGCGGCGGCGCAGAGCAGCAGCGATCCGGCGGTGGCGGGCCAGTCGACGAGCAGGTAGACGGTCAGCAGGGCGAGCACCCCGTAGGGCACCGCGGTCACCAGCAGCCGCGGCGGCTCGCTGCTCCGGGAGGCGTCCATTGTCGGCATCTTAGGACCAGCGGAACCAGCGGACGGCGGCTGCCGCGCTGAGCACCGCGTACCCGGTGAGGACCAGCAGCGGCTGGGCGGCCGGGAAGTCACCGGCGTAGGCGTACTGGAAGGCCTGCATGCCGGCGCCGAGCGGGGTGGCGTGGCTGATGTCGCGCAGCAGCGGCGGCATCTGGGTGATCGGCACCCAGAGCCCGGCGCAGAACATCAGCGGGAAGTACAGCACCGTGCCGATCGCGCTGGCCTGCGGCTGGCCGGTGGCGAGGGCGGTGATGAGCAGCCCGATGCCGAGCATCGCGGCGGCGACCAGCAGCCAGGCGACCACGAAGCTCACCACCGCGCCGGGCAGCGCGACGCCGAAGGCGAACCGGGCGGTGGCGAGGAAGACGACGGTGGCGACGACCGCGATCGCGAGGTTCGCCACCAGCTGGGCGGTGAGCACCCGGGCCGGGCCGACCGGGGTGGTCTGCAGGCGGCGCAGCACGCCGGCCTGCCGGTATCCGGCCAGGACGGTCGGCACCGCGATCAGGGCGAGCATGGCCAGGTTGAACAGGATCAGCACCGGCACGTACAGGTCGAAGGTGGCGACGCCGCCGTTGACGGCCTGCGGTTCGCGCAGCGACGGGACGTTGCCGAGGATGACGAGCAGCACGAGGGGGAAGCCGACTCCCCAGAGCGGGCCGATCTTGTCGCGGATCGACAGGACGGTCTCGGTCTTGATCAGGCGAAGCGTGCTCATCAGAGGTCCTCTCCGGTGGTGCTGCCGGTCAATGCGACGAACGCGTCCTCGAGGCTGGCCTGCTCGACGCGCAGGCGTTGCGGGGCGATGCCGTGGGCGGACAGCAGCGGGATGACGGTGGTGATGGCCTCGGCGGTGCCCTCGACGATGACGAGGTCGTCGCGGCGGGTGACCCGGGAGACCTCGGGCAGGGCGGTCAGCAGGGCGTCGTCGCACGGCCGGGACGGGTGGAAGACGATGCGCTGCTCGACGCGGGCCCGCGCGGTCAGGCCCTCCGGGGTGTCGACGGTGACGACCCGGCCGCCGTTGATCAGGGCCAGCCGGTCACAGAGCCGTTCGGCCTCCTCCATGAAGTGGGTGACCAGCACGATCGTGGTGCCCCGGGCACGGGCCTGCTCGATCAGCGCCCAGGTGTCGCGGCGGGCCTGCGGGTCGAGGCCGGTGGTGAGCTCGTCCAGGATGGCGACCTCCGGGTTGCCGACCAGGGCGAGGGCGATGGAGAGCCGCTGCTTCTGGCCGCCGGACAGTTTCGCGTACCGGGTGGTGGCCTTTGATGTGAGGTTGAGGGCGTCCATCAGCTCGCGCCAGTCGGCCGGCCGGGGGTAGAACGAGCTGTAGAGTTCGAGCGCCTCGGCGACCTGCAACCGGTCCGGCAGCTGGCTCTCCTGCAACTGCACGCCGAGCCGGCGGGTCAGCTCGGCCCGGTCGCGCAGCGGGTCGAGCCCGAGCACGCTGATCGTGCCCCGGTCCGGCGCGCGCAGCCCGGCGACGCATTCGACGGTGGTGGTCTTGCCGGCGCCGTTCGGGCCGAGGATGCCGAAGATCTCGCCGGGCTGGATGGTGAGGGAGACGTCGTCGACGGCGACGGTGCCGCCGTAGCGTTTGTGTATCTCGCGGACCTCGATGACTGCCATGCGTCTGAGCCTTCCGCCTGCGGCTCGTGGCGGGCAGTCACCGGCGGACGGGTTCGGTGCGCCGGACGGTGGGGCGCGCGAACCAGCCGATAGGCTGATTTGATCATGCCCCTTCTCCGGATCGGCGACGCCGACGTGTACTCCGAGATCGCCGGCGACGGCGATCCCGTCCTGCTGCTGCACGGCGGGTTCTGCTCGCTGGAGTCGCTGCGGGCGCAGTCCGACGCGCTCGTGGCCGACCACCGGGTGTACGCCTTCGAACGCCCCGGCCACGGGCGGACGGCCGACATCGAGGGGGAGTACGGGTACGCGCGGATGGTCGCCGACACCGTGGCGTACCTCGACGCGGTCGGCCTGGACGCGGCGCACGTCGTCGGCTACAGCGACGGGGCGATCATCGGGCTGTTGCTGGCGCTCGGCCACCCGGCGCGGGTGCGCTCGCTGACCGCGATCAGCGCGAACCTGGACCCGGGCGCGTTCCGCGACGCCGCCGGGGCCGGTCCCGTGCTCGATCCGCTTCCTCGGTCGTCGCAGGAGCCGCGGCCGGACGTCGAGCGGATGCACTACGAGCGGCTGTCGCCGGACGGGCCGCAGCACGCGGACGTCGTGCTGGAGAAGCTGTTCCGGCTCTGGCGCGGCGAGCCGCACATCGACCCGGCCGAGCTGGCCCGGATCACCGCGCCGGTGCTGGTGATGTCGGCGGACCGGGACACGATCCGGCCCGACCACAGCCTGCTCATCGCGGCGTCGATCCCGGGCGCGCAGCTGTGCGTCGTGCCGGGGACCACGCACAACCTCATTGCCGAGCGTCCGGAGCTGATCAGCCTGCTGATCCGTGACTTCCTGCGGCAGGCCACCCACCGGGGCGGCAAGCGCGCCTGACGCCGGCCCGGGCCTGTGGTGATGCGGGTGCGGCAGGACGGCGGACGTGGGTATATCGATCAAGAGGGCATCTGATCCTCTGGCCGACCGAGTACCGGCATGTCCTCCACCCGCGTGCCGGGCTGCCAGGGCCAGCGGTGGTACCGGTCCGGCCAGACGATCTGCAAGGCCTCCACGACGGTCCCTGCGGCGGCGTAGAACTGCGCGGCGACGGGCAGGTGGCGATCCGGCTCGGTCACGGCGACGAACTGAACCGGGTGACCCTCGATGACGTCGTCGGCATGCTGGCCGGGGGTGAACGCTCGCCGACCCGCGATGACCTCGTCGGCAGCGGTGCGCAGAGCGGGCCGGGAGATGTCCGGGGGCAGCCCGAACAGGATCAGCTCAGGATGCCCGTGGCCGGTCAGGCCGATCGTGTACCAGCACGCTTCCAGGGGAGTCGGCTGCGGCACGAACTGCAGATGTACGCCGGAACGCTCGATGGCCTCGCCGATCCGGCCGAGTCCGGTCTCCTGCTGTCCGGCTGTCACAGATTCGCCTTCCGCCCGGGTCGCCGCCGGTACCGGCCGGCTGAGTGCCCTTCCGTCCCGGCTGCATACCCGGAAGCCGAACACCCATACCAGCTGTTCAGCCGGCGAGTCCTCCGATGAGCGGCGACCGTCGCGTGGTTACCGGCGAGGAACAAGAGAATCGGAGTGCCCCCAGCCGGGCATGCTTAGATCGTTCGTCATGGTCAACCTTTCGGCATCCCGCACCGGTCACCTCGGGTCGCGCATCGTGAGCGTCGCCTCCTACCGGCCGCGGACCGAGGTGGGTAACGAACCGATCGCCGCCTTGATCGATTCGAGCGACGAGTGGATCCGCCGGCGTTGCGGCATCGAGTCGCGCCGGCGCGCCGCACCCGACGAGGACTTGGTCACGATGGCCGCGGCGGCCGGCTCCAAGGCTCTTGCCGGTGCCGGCATCGATCCGCACGAGGTCTCGGCCGTTCTGGTGGCGACGATGTCCCACCGTGGCCGCGCGACCACCGTGGCGCCCCTGGTGGCCGACGCGATGGGCGCGACCGCGGCTGCCGCGATGGATCTGGGGGCGGCGTGCGCCGGCTTCCCGTACGCACTGGCGACGGCTGACGCGCTCGTGCGCAGTGGCGCAGCCGGCTACGTGGTTCTGGTCGGCGCCGAGCGCATGACCGACATCATCGACGAGCGCGACCGCAGCACGGCGTTCCTCTTCGGTGACGGCGCCGGCGCGGTCGTCGTCGGTCCGGCGCCGACGTGCGAGATCGGCCCGGTGGTGTGGGGCGCGGACGGCTCCCGCAGCGAGGTGCTGCGGTACGACGAGGCGGGCATCCTGCGGATGGCGGGCCCGGAGGTTTTCCGCTGGGCGACGTCCGTCGTTCCCGACGTCGCCAGGCGGGCGCTGGACGCGGCCGGCATTTCAGCCTCCGACCTCGCCGCCTTCATTCCTCACCAGGCCAATCTGCGGATCACCACGGCCACGGCCAACGCCTTGGGGCTCGGCCCGCACGTCCGGGTGGCCACGGACATCGTCACCAACGGCAACACCGGCGCGGCCTCCATTCCCCAGGCGATGGCGGCCCTGCCCGACACGACGGGCCCCGCGCTGCTCGTGGGTTTCGGCGCCGGCCTTTCGTACGCGGCGCAGGTCGTCACCTTGCCCTGACCTGGGACCCGCTGAAGTGACGCGGGCCGGGTGATCAGATCCGGGTGCGGCGCAGCAGCCAGACGAAATAGGGGGCGCCGACCAGCGCCATCATCAGGCCGGCGGGGATCTGCGAGGGCGCGATCAGGGTACGGCCGAGGGTGTCGGCCACACCGACGAGCAGCCCGCCGAGCAGCATCGCCACCGGGATGATCCGCCGGTGCTGCACGCCGACCAGGCCGCGGGCGATGTGCGGGGCGACCAGCCCGACGAAACCGACCACGCCGACCGCCACGACGCTCACCGCCGCCGCGATCGCCGCGACCGTCAGCAGGACGAGCCGGGTTCGCTCCCGGCGTACGCCGAAGACCCGCGGGGTGTCCTCGTCGATGGCGAGCAGATCCAGTTCGCGCCGCATGCTCAGCACCAGCGGCGTGGCCAGCAGCAGCACCACGGCGACCGGCAGCACGTCGGCGAAGGACCGGCCGTACGTGGTGCCGGACAGCCAGGTCAGGATGCGCGGGGTGTCCCACGGGTCGGCCCGCAGCAGCAGGAACGTGCTGATGTCGCTGAGCGCGTACCCGCAGCCGATGCCGATCAGCAGGAAGCGGTCCGGCAGCAGCCCGCCGCGCCAGGCCAGCACCGCGATCAGCGCGAACGTGGCGAGCCCCAGTGCCACGGCCGTGCCGATCAGCGTGGGCCGCCCGCCGGGCGCGCCGGAGGTCACCACGATCACCGCGCCGAGGCCGGCGCCGGCCGTGATGCCGAGGACTCCGGGTTCGGCGAGCGGGTTGCGTACGGTGCCCTGCACGACGGTCCCGGCGAGGGCGAGCGCCATGCCGGCGACGACGGCCGCCGCGACCCGGGGGGCCCGGTCGTCGAGCGCCCGGCCGATCAGGTCCGGCGCGGCGCCCTGCAGCCAGAGCGCGATGTCGCCGGTACGCAGCCACAGGCTGCCGGCGAGCAGGCCGGTCACCACGGCCGCGACGAGCAGGACCGCGGCGACGACGGTGACGGTCAGGAAGCGGCGGCCGGACCGGATCGCGACCGGCGCGACGGGCGCCGGAGCCGTGCCGGTGTCGCGCAGCCGCAGCGCGAGAACCACGATGACGATCGCGCCGAGCAGCGAGGTCGGGACGCCGGTGGGGATCGAGGCGGCCGCCTGGGCGCCCATCAGCGCCCGCAGCACGGCGTCGGCGAGCAGCACGAACAGCGCGCCGACCAGGCCGCACGCCGGGATTCCGAAGCGGTGCCGGCTCAGCGCGCCGATCCGGGTGGCGGCGAGCCGCACGGCGACCGGCGCGGCCAGGCCGACGAACGCGAGCGGGCCGGCGAGGGTCACCGAGATGCTGGTCAGCAGCACGGCGCAGAGCACCGCGAGCAGCCGGGTGGAGCGGATCGGCACGCCGAGCGAGGCGGCCGTGTCGTCGCCGAGACCGAGCACGTCGAGACGCCGGGACAGCAGCAGCGCGGCGGCGAGCGCCACGATGACGACCGGGGCGGCGCGGGTGGCGGCGTCCAGGTTGAGCTGGGCGAGGGAGCCGCTGCCCCAGGCGTACAGACCGGTGGTGTTCTCCTGGAAGAGGATGAGCAGCGTCGCCGCGCCCGCGTCGAGGGCCATCGCGACCGCGGAGCCGGCCAGGATCAGCCGGGTCGAGCCGATGCCGGAGGCGCTGCCGGCGAGACCGAGCACGAGGGCCGCGGCGAGCAGGCCGCCGCCGAAGGCCACGGCGCCGGAAGCCCAGAGCGGCACCGCGAGGCCGAACGCGGCGACCGCGCAGAGCGCGAAGTACGAGCCGGCGGTGACCGCCAGGGTGTCCGGGGCGGCCAGGGCGTTGCGGGTGACCGACTGCAGCAGCGCCCCGGCCGCGCCGAGCGCCACGCCGACGGCGATCCCGGCGAACACGCGCGGCAGGCGGGAACCGGTCACCACGTCGGCGATCGGCACGCCCCCGACGTCCTCGTGCGCGCCGAGCAGGTAGCGCAGCAGATCGGTGAACCCGACCCCGGAGGTGCCCTGGGTGACGTGCCACAGCCCGGCCGCGACGACCAGGACGAGCAGGGCGGCCAGCACGGCCGCCCCGCTCGAGCCGCGACCGAGCCCGACGGCGGGCAGCGCCCGCCGGACCCGGGTGTCGCTCACGCCTGCGTCAGGATCTTCACGTACGCGTCGATCGCCTGCTCGTTGGAGAGCGGGCCGCCGGCGCCCCAGACGCCGGCCGGGAAGGCGTAGGCGCGCTTCTCCTTGACGGCCGGCAGGGCGGTCCAGATCGGGCTCTTGGTCAGTTCCGTGACGTAGCTGTCCGGGGTCGCGTCGTCGGAGTAGAACAGGGTGGCGTCGCCGACGGCGGTGAGGCCCTCGATGTCGGTCTGCGCGAGACCGTACGACGGGTCGACGCCGCCACTGCCGTACGCTGAATTGATCTTTTCGGTCCAGGCCGGGGTCATCCCGAGCTGCTCGCCGAGCTCGGTGAAGAGCGCGCCCTCGCCGTAGGGGCGGATGACGACGTTGCCACCCTCGATCCAGCCGTCGAAGAACAGGAAGTCGCGGGCCGCCGTGTTCGCGACCTTCTGCTTGGCCTCGGCGAGGTGCTTGTCGAACTGCTGGAGCACGAGGTCGGCACGCTCGGTGCGGCCGGTGGCCGTACCGATCATGGAAAAGACCTTCTTCATGTTGGCGATCTGCCCGGAGGCGTCCGCGCCGACCGTGGCGAGCACCGGCACGCCGCGCTTCTCCAGTCTGGTGATCAGCTCGTCGTCGGCCTTGAACGCCTCCACGACGATGAGGTCGGGGTTCGTCGCGTAGAGCGCGTCGAGGTCGGGCTCACCGCGCTGGCCGGCGTCGACCACGCCCGCGGGCAGGGTCTCCGCCTTCACGTACGTGGCGTAGCCCTTCGGGTCGGCGACCGCGACCGGGTTCAGGCAGAGGGTGAGCAGGTCCTCGGTCTGCTGCCACTCCAGCACCGCGACCCGCTGGGCGGGCTTGGCCAGCTCGACCTTGCGCCCGACGCCGTCGGTCATCGACACCGGCCCGGTCGCGGTCGTGGTGGTGTCGTTCGCGCAGGTCTGCGAGACGGGCGCGGCCGAGCCGGTGGCGGCCGGTTCCTCGACCTCGGTGGTGCCGCAGGCCGTGACCGTCACGGCGACCGTCGCGGCGGCGGCCGCGAGGCGGATAAGGCGATTCATGCGAGCGTTTCTCCTGAGGTGGTGCGGTGGCGGGCGGGGTGCCGCCCGACAGGGTCGATGTGCAGGCGGCCGGTGCGCGGGTCGATCGCGACCTCGACGCGCAGGTCGTACACCTCGCTGAGGTTCTCGGCGGTGAGCACCCGGACCGGGTCGCCGGCGGCGTGGATGCGCCCGGCGCGCAGGAGCAGCAGCGTGTCGGCGACCCGCGCGGCGTGGTCGAGGTCGTGCAGCACGATGCCGACGGCGACGCCGTGCTCGTCGGCGAGGTCGCGCACCAGGTCGAGGGTTTCGATCTGGTAGCGCAGGTCCAGGTGGTTCGTCGGCTCGTCGAGCAGCACGACGCCGGTCTCCTGGGCCAGGCAGGCGGCCAGCCACACCCGCTGCATCTCGCCGCCGGAGAGCTCGCCGACCGGCCGGGCGGCCATGTCGTGCACGCCGGTGGCCCGCATGGCGCGGTCGATCGCGGCGCGGTCCGCGGCCGAGGGCCCGGCGAACCGCCGCCGGTGCGGATGGCGGCCGAACGCGACCACCTCGCTGACGGCCAGGCCGTGCGGGACCTGACGGGACTGGGAGAAGAGCGTGACCTCGCGGGCGAACTCGCGGGCGTTGAGCAGCGATGCCGCGCGCTCGGGCTGTCCGTCGCGCGGGCCCAGCAGGACCGTGCCGCCGTCGGCCCGGTGCAGCCGGGCGAGAGCGCGCAGCAGCGTGGACTTGCCGCTGCCGTTCGGGCCGATCAGCGCGGTGACGTGACAGGGCGCCAGCTCCACCGAGACGCCGTGGACCACGGTGGTCCTGCCGTAGCGCAGGTCCAGCTGGTCACCGCGCAGGACGGCGTGCGGCATCGGGAGGGCTCCTCAAGTAAGGGTTGCCTTGCCTTACGGAGGCTAGGTGATGATCAACTTGTCGGCAATCCCGCACCCCGGACACCGGATACGAGATTCCGGACATCAGGCGCGGGAGGTCAACAACCCCGGTGTCACGTTCATCACCCGCCGGAACGCCGCGATGAACGTGCTCGGCTGCGCATAGCCGAGCCGCTCCGACACCGCGCCGACCTCGGCGCCCGCCGACAGCAGCGCCAGCGCCTCATGGATGCGCAACGCCTGCCGCCACTGCGCGAACGACAGCCCGGTGGCCTCCCGGAACGCCCGCGTGATCGTCCGGTCGCTGACACCCAGATGCGCCGCCCACTCCTGCAGCCCACGATCGTCGGACGGGTCCGCGAGCAGCGCCTCGGCGATCGGGTCGATCCGCGGATCACCGGGCAGCTCCAGCGCGAACTGCCGGTCCGACGGGGCGAGCACGTCGAACACGACAGCCTCGGTACGGGCCCGCGCCGCGGCGTCGAGATCCGTGCGCGCCAGGCGCAGCAGCAGCGACTCCAGCAGCGGCGTCATGGTGATCGAGGTGGGGCCGTCGAACGTGACGGGGGTGCGGTCCGGCGCGAAGAACGCGTCGTGCAGCTCGGCGGCGGCGGTCAACCGGCCCCCGTGGACCACGCCGGCCGGCAGCCACAGGCCGAACCCCGGCGGGACGGTGTGGATCCGGTTGCCGATCCGGGTGGTGAGCGTTCCGCCGCGTACCCACACCAGCTCGTGCATCGGATGCGCATGCGGCAGCCAGTCCGTCGCCACCCCCGGCACCTCGGACTCCGCGACGATGGCCGGCGACGCCGGGTCGCCGGGCGGCGCCGACACGGCTCGCCGGACCACCGTGCCCGGGTCGCGCCGCCAGGTGCCGAGGCTGAGATCATCGGAGGCCGGGAGAACCATGGCGCGAGGGTACGGTAATCCACCCGGTGAAAGGATCGAGGATGACCAGCACCGCTGACCTGTATGACGAGCACGGCGACCGTCTGCAGTCCTGCGACACCCAGCTGCGCCAGTACGGGGCCGTCGCCGCCTTCGCCGGTGCGGCCGTCACGGTCTCCTGCTTCCAGGACAACGCCCTGCTCAAGTCGGTGCTCGGCGAGCCCGGCGCGGGCCGGGTGCTGGTCGTCGACGGCGGCGGCTCGCTGCACACCGCCCTGATGGGCGACCTCATCGCCGGGCTCGCCGTGGAGAACGGCTGGGCCGGCGTGATCATCAACGGCGCGGTCCGCGACGTCGCCGCGCTGCGCGAGCTGCCGATCGGGATCAAGGCACTCGGGTCGAACCCGCGCAAGAGCACCAAGACCGGCGCGGGGGAGCGTGACGTCGTGGTCGAGTTCGGCGGCTGCCTCTTCACCCCGGGCGCGCGGGTGGTCAGCGACGACGACGGCATCGTGGTGCTGTCGTAGCCAACCGTTACGCTCGCCGTTCATGAGCTCCCCGAACGTGCCCGTGGCCGCCGGCGCCGTCACCCGGCCCGTCCCGTGGCCGTGGCCGGACCGCCTCCTGCTGCTGGCGCTGGCCGCCGCGTCGGCGCTGGTCTGGGCGTTCGGGGTGACCGAGTGGCAGCCGCTGAGCGAGCCCACCGGCCCGGACGCCTACGGGGTGAACAACACCTACTGGGCGCGGGAGCTGCGCTGGGGCGCGCTGATCGGGTTGGTCGTGGTCCTGGTGGTGGCCGTCCGCGGCAGCCGCCGGCCCACCTGCGCCGTCCTGGTCGCCGGGTGCGGATGGCTGGCCGCCGACATCGCCCTCGACCGGATCGACCCGGCGTCGGGCGTCGCGCCGACAGCTGTCGCGGCCGCGCTGCTCTGCGGCGTGGCCGCCCTCGCGCTCCCGGCCTCCGCCGCGCTCCTTGGTGCGCCCGCGCCCCGTCAGGCACCGGTGTTGCCTGCCGTGCCCGGCCGGGCCGCGGTGTTCACCGCGGCGCTCGTCGCGGCCGTCGCGGCCGGGCTGGTGACGCCGACCGAGTCGCCCACCGACGTCGAACCGGAGCTCAACCTCGGCAGCGCGCTCGCCGGCTCCCTGCTGGCCCTGATCGCCGTCGTCGCCGGGGTGCACGCGGCCGGGTCGATCAGCCGCCGGCGCGCGCTGCTCGCCGTGCCGGCCGGACTCGTTGCCGCCGCAACGCCCTGGGTGCTGCGGTACTCCTCTCCCGAACCGACCAGCGGCCGGGATGTGGGCACGTTCGCGTTCACCGTGCTGCTCGTGGTCGTTGTCGTCGCCCTGGCCGGCCACGGCCCCCGCCTGAGCAATTACGGGCAGGACGCCGGCGTCGTCGCGGCCATCACCGCGCTCGCCCAGGTGGGGATGCTGCTGCCGCTCCTGCTGTTCTCGGCGGTCCTGCCCCTCGGTGACCTGTTCACCGGCCTGGCCGGGAACCCGCCGGTCCAGGACGCCGACACCGACCTCCTCGGGGTGATCCTGGCGGTCCCGATGGGACTGGTCCTCAACCTCCTGCTGCGCGGCTTCATCCGCGGGCGGCCCGAGTGATCGCGCCTTTGGTTTCGCCTTTGGTTTCGCCTTTGGTTTCGCCTTCGGCTTCGCGGTGGGCGTGACGAGCGGGGTCGCCACGACCCGCGCCCGTCGCCCGGAGCGGACCGGTGGAAGCCACTTTCGTGCTGGTGCCCAGCCCGTACGTGGGGCGTCCCATGAACCGAGAGGTTGGACCGGCTGGTTCACCGATCTCGCGCACCGGCACAGCAGCCAGCCGTGACGCAGCGGCGATGGCCGGCCCGGCGTCCTGATAGCTCCGCTGAGGCGTTGCCGCTCGACGTGTACGAGATGCGTGAGCCGGCCGAGATGTGCCGGGACATGTTCGACGACCGCAGCGTGAGTTGTCCGAGGTGAGGGACACCCAGCTAACCATGCGACCGGTCGCGGCCGGTGCGGCCTGCAAAGCGTGTCCCTCACCCCTTCGGCACCCACCGGCAGGGCAACTACGACGAAGCTAGGACCGGCCCCGCGGACATCGAAACGCCGTCCGCGGCATCTCATCGGACATCATGACGAAGTTCAAACGTCACCGCTGTGTCCACTACCGTGGCGGTATGAGCCAGCGGCTACGTACCGCCATGCTGCGCGCCGAACTCGACGCGGGCGGACTTGCCGCCGCCGTCCAAGTCGATGTCAAGACCGTTAACCGATGGCTGGCCGGCCGTATCCCGCACCAGCGCACTCGCCTGGCCGTCGCCGACCTACTCGGCGAGACCGAAGCCGCGCTCTGGCCGCAGGCCCGCCCGGACCTCGCCGACGGTAGCGAAGCGACCGCCGAGGTCGTCGCCGCCTGGGCACACCGCACCGACATCCCGAACAGCTTGTGGACCTCACTGCTGACGGGGACCAGCAAGCAGATCGACGTGCTCGGCTACGCCTACCCGTTTCTGCTGGAATTGCTGCCGGACGTCATGCGGATGCTGGCTGACAAGGCTGAGGCCGGCGCTCGGATCCGGCTGGCGTTCGCCGACCCGGACTGCGCGCAAGTGGCGGAACGCGACGTCTTGGAGCAGATCGGCGGCACCTTGCCGGGCCGCATCCGGATAGCCTTGAACTTCTGCGAACCTCTCCAGCAGGTCGACGGTGTGCAGATCGGATTGCACGCCGTGCACCTCTACAACGCGGTGTACCGCTTCGACAACCAGATGATCGTCACCCCCTACCTGTACCGGGTCCGCGGCTACCAGCACCCCGCCCTGCACCTGCGCGAACTGTCCCCGCACGGCATCTTTGCCTCATTCGCCGACCAGTTCGAACAGGTCTGGGAAACCACCCTCGCCCATCCGAGCGGACAGCCCTGGTGAGCGGCCGCCGCGACTACTACCGCGACCCGGCCGCACCGCGAGCCAACAGCCTCATACCCGGCGGCTCCGCCCTGGTCGTCAACGAGCACGGCGGGGTCCTGCTGCAACGCCGCACCGACTCCGGCAACTGGGCACTACCCGGCGGCACCATGGACATCGGCGAAACCCTCGACCAGTGCGTGGTGCGCGAGGTCAAGGAGGAAACCGGCCTCGACATCGAGATCATCGGCCTCCTCGGCATCTACACCGACCCGCAGCACGTGATCGCCTACGCCGACGGCGAAGTCCGCCAGGAATTCAACATCACCTACTACGGCCGCGTCATCGGCGGCACCCTCGCCGTCAGCGACGAGTCCACCGACGTGCGGTTCGTCGACCCGGCCGAGTTCGACCGCATCCCGATCCACGACACCGTCCGACTGCGCCTCCGCCACCACGTCGAACACCGCACCAGGCCCTACCTCGGATAGCCCCGCCAGACCCGCCCGACGGCCGTCAACGGCGCTGGCTGTCTGTCCACGCTCCACCTTCGGCATGAATTTGACCGAAAGAATGGTCCTGGATCTACGGCCAGGTCCATCTCTCGACCGTCGAATGGTGACTTTGGGTAACGGCTCCTCTTCACGCCGACGGGGGGCAGGGGAGCACGGCCTGGGTCCGGGCGGGCGGTAGGTGACCCGGCCGATTCCGGTCGACAGCTGGAGCGAGCGCGGGCCTCGCGACCTCGAGGTGGTGAAGCCCGCGCTCGGCGGTGGTCAGGCTTGTGGTGTGGGCAGGGTGATCACCTGGCGCAGGTTGACGTGGCGGGGGCGCGAGACGACGTACCCGATGAGGTCGGCGATGTCGCCCGCGCTGAGCGCGGGCATCGCCTGGAACATCGCGCCAAGCTGGGCGGAGAGTTCGGTGTTGTCGAAGTGTCCGCTCAGCTCGGTGTCGGTCAGGCCGGGTTCGATGTTGGTGACCCGGACCGCCTCCGCGCCCAGCTCGGTGCGCAGCGATGCGGAGAGGTGGGTGAGCGCGGCCTTGGTGGCGGAGTAGACGGCGTACTGCGGGAAGAGGGCGTGCGCGGCGATGGAGGAGATGTTGACCAGGTCGGCGGTACCGCCGGCGGCCGCGGTCGCGCGGAGCCCCGGCAGGAAGGCGCGGATGACGCGGAGCGCGCCGGTCAGGTTGGTGTCGATCATGCGGGTCCACTCGTCCTCGCGGCCGTCGCCGATCGGGTTCGGCAGCATCACCCCGGCGGCGTTGACGACCAGGTCCGCCCGGCCGTAGGCGGCCTCGACGGCGGTGGCGGCAGCCGCCACCGAGACCGTGTCGGTGACATCGACGGGTACGGCCAGCGCGGTTCCGCCCTCCGCCGTGATCTTGGCTGCCAGCTCTTCCAGGCGGTCCCGGCGGCGGGCGAGCAGGGCGACCCGGGCCCCGCCGGCGGCGAGCAGGAGTGCGGTCGCCTCGCCCATGCCGCTGGCGGCTCCGGTGATCACGGCGGTCCGGTCGTGCAGTTCGTAGCTGTTCATGGCAACAGCGTCTGCCGGTCCGGGATCCGGTGGCAGGGTCGCGTCGTAACCTGGGTCTGACAGACCCAGGATCCGGTTTGCGGCACCAGGCAGACTGTGGCCATGACAGCGTTCCCCGTACCGGCCCGCGAGACGGACATCGGCGCTTTTCTTCGGGCCCGGCGTGCTGCCGTCCGGCCGGAGGAGTTCGGCCTGCCGGTGCTGGGCCGCCGCCGGGTGCCCGGCCTTCGCCGCGAGGAGCTGGCCCAGCTGGCCGGCGTGAGCCCCGACTACTACGTCCGGCTGGAGCAGGGTCGCGGCCACCACGTGTCCGATTCGGTGCTGGACGCCGTGGCCCGGGTGCTGCGCCTCGACGACACCGAGCGCGAACACCTGATCAACCTGGCCCGTTCCGCCGGTGCCCGGTCGCGCCCGGCCCGGGCGCCTCGCCAGCGCATCCGTCCCGGCGTACGCGTGTTGCTCGACATGATGCAGACCGTGCCGGCCTTCGTTCTCGGGCGGCGCCTGGACGTGCTGGCCTGGAACCCGCTCGGCGACGCGGTCAACGGTTTCAGCACCTGGCCGGCCGGGCAGCGCAATATCGTCTGGCGGACATTCCTGGACCCGCGGGCCCGGACGTTCTATCGGCAGTGGAACACCGTCGCCGCCGAGACGGTCGCCTTCCTGCGTCTCGACAGCGGACGCCACCCCGGCGACCCGCAGTTGACCGCGCTGGTAGGTGAGCTCTGCGTCACCAGTCCGGAGTTCGCCCGGCTGTGGGCGGCCCAGCAGGTCAGGGACAAGACGTCCGGCGCGAAGCTGCTGCACCACTCGCTCGTCGGGGATCTGGAGCTCGGCTTCGAGACGCTCACGCTGCCCGGCGACCCGGATCAGATGCTCGTCGCCTACACGGCGCCGCCCGGCAGCCCGACCGGGGAGCGGCTGCAACTGCTGGCGAACTGGACGGCGCCGGATGCTGATCCGGTCCGGGCAGCCGTCCCGCCGCCGGCGGAGCGGACTTTGTAGCGCAGCGGCACCGTACGATTCCCGGGTGACCAGTGACTCGACTACGCCCGATCTTGACGTCACCAGAGTGATGACCGCGTCACCTGAGCAGATCTGGGCGGCTTGGATCGACCCGGCTGCGATCGCCCGCTGGTGGGGGCCCGACGGCTTCACCAGCACGGTCCGCGAACTTGATGTCCGCGAAGGTGGCCGATTCGACGTGGTGATGCAGGGCCCGGATGGTTCCACATTCGAAAACCTGTACCTGTTCGACGACGTTGAAGCAGGTAAGCGCGTCTCGTACGTCCATCAAGGCTCGCCCGAGCATGGCTTGGCTCCTTCTCGTTCGGTGGTATCGATCGAGGAGGTGGATGCACTGTCACAAACCCTCGTGACGCTACGGTCCTTCTACGCTTCGGAATCCGATCGGAAGAAGCACCTTGTGGACTTCCAGGCGGCCGCCGGGGCGCACCAACTCCTGGAACGGCTGGAAGCGGTTGCCGTGCGCGGAGCGGGCGCCGTGCCCGCCACGCCCGAAGGCCCGTAGGGCCCTCAGAGCAAGTCAGGATCATCGGGCCGTGGCAGATCGCCCGAGTCCCACCGATCTGCCGGTCCGGCACGGCGGCGCGTCACCTCGCGCAGGCTCGGCGGACACCCCCGATCAGCCAGCGATGAGAATGCCGGTATGCCGCTGACGAACCCGTGGCTTGCCGGTCCGACTCCCGATCGGGATCTGCCGCGCGAGCAGCTCGAAGAACGCATCCTGAATCTGCTGTCGACCCACAACCTTGCTGTGATCGCGACAGTCAACAAGGACGGCAGCCCTTCCGCGACCCCGGTGCGCTACTACAGTCTGGGCTTCGAGATCTTCTACACCAGTTGGAATGCCTCGGTGAAGTCCCGGAACCTTCAGCGGGATCCGCGGATTTCTGCAGGGATCGTTGCCCCTCTTGTCGGACAGTCGAGCAGCCGCGGGGCGCAACTGTTCGGCACGGCGCGAACGCTTGAGCGTGACGACCCCGAGGTCGAGCAGTACTGGGAGGCGTTCCGGTGGCAGTCGGACCACGTTGAGCGAGGACGGTCCCTGGGGGAGCCTCCTACCGACCCTCTGACAATCATCACCCCCAACCGCATTCTCTACACCGAGCAGTGGCTCCGACGGGCTGGATACCGGCCCCGGCAGACCTGGTGCCCCGCATAGGCACTGACACTCGCCGCGATCGGCGAGTCTCGGGATGCCACGCTGATCAGGCGGCGATGAGCTCAGTTGTCGCGGCCGGCCGACCGTCCGCACGGGAGATCCGGCGGGCAATCAGGGTGAGTTTACCCAGGTGATGTGGGCTTCGGAGCGTTCAGGGAGGCGTTCGTAGTCGCGGGCGTTGCGGCGGGCGCGCGTCAGGGTTGCGTCAGCCAGAAGAGTGACCGTTCGTCGGCCCACATCAGGGTCAACTCCGGGTTCTGCTCGCGGATCGCGGGGAGCAGCTCCCGGTCGGTGACGTTCGCCGGGGTCACCTTCACCGTCATGAGTAGGACCTTCGTCTCCACGATCAGGTGCCGCTTTCCGGCCGTTGTCTTGAACCAGCACGGCGGGTGGTCCGTTGACCTGGTGTTCTGCGTGGTAGACGGTGTCATCGATGCTTCCGTTGAGCAGGACCTGGTGACAGCGACCGGAACCGAGCCGTACCGACTATGACGACTACGCCGGCCACCGCCGCGCACGACCGGCGGCAAATGAGGACGCCGGTCAGGCATTGTCGCAACGTCGATCAGCGATCATGCTTCCATCCGCATCACCGAACAAGCGAAATAGAACCTGGCGCAGAAAAGTACGGTGGTGGCGAGGTGCTGGAGCCGGCGGGCCGCGGTGTGCCCGTCCGGACGGCCGCCGTGGCCACGTTGGGTGTCACCGGCCCGGATTAGAGTGCGATCATGACCGACGCATCCGTGCACCTCGCCGCCCAGCCTCGCCTCGACACGCTCGTGACGGAGTTCCGCTCCGACGCTCAGAGGCTGCGCACCGACTTCGCAGGGACGGCCTGGATCGGTGACATCCCGGACCCGGCATCCGGGATGATGGGACCGAACTACCAGCGGCGCGTTGTCGACTCGCAGTTGTTTCTGCCTGACACCCACTGGTACACCGTTCGCGAGCTCGACGACGCCGAGATCCAGATTGCCGTCGGCCTGCTTCAGGTGCCGGGCACCACGCAGGGCACACAAGGGCTGGTCGGCGCGATCGCGGACCCGCGTGCGGACTTCTTCGAGCACCCGGAGCACGAGGATCGGGTCGGCATCTGCCTCACGTTGCGGGGCCAGATCTGGTCCAACGTCGGCCTGTCATATCGAATCACCGTGCTGTGCCGTCCGGAGGCCTTCATCAGTAGCGCACACTGATCTCGGCACCAGCGTGCGTGGCGGCTCGCCGCCTGGTCACCACGAGCGCTCGGCGGCAAATGAGTACGTTAGTCACGCTGATGGAGCGACGCTGATCAGAATGCGGGGCGGCACTGCTCACGATTGTCGGGTAGTCCTACGGTGACGGCATGGTGAAGGTAGATGCTGGCGTGGTTGGCCGGACAGCCGCCGTCGGAGCCGTAACGGGTGGCATCACGGGATTCGCCGTTGTGTGCGTGTTGGCGGTCAGGGGCGCCGCCGCGGACGAGCCGATGATCCCGAGCTCGGCAGGCTTCGTGCTGGGCGGAGTCGTCGGCGCGATCATCGGACTGCTGGTCGGACTCCTGGCCGGGTGCCTTCTGCTGCTGCCGGCACCCTGGATGCGGCTCCACCCCGTACGGGCGAGGATCGCCTGCGGGATGGCGTGTGCCGGTGCGGTCGTGATGCCGTTTCTGATCGCCGGCTTCGGCTGGCATCTGTGGCCCGACACGCCGGTGGCATGGTGGGCGGCGGGCCTGACGCTTTACACCGGGTTGGTCGGCGCCTGGAAGAGCCGTTACATCCTCGCGGGCGGCAAAGAGGCCGATCCGGAACACCAGCCGGCCGAACGGGGCGAACCATAGAGGATGTGTCCACGACAGATTCCGCGGTGAGGAACTCCGTCGCGTCGAAGGCCATGCATCCGCGATCGACCGCGGTACCGCCCGAGGTACGCGGTGATTGCGGCCGCCAAGAGCCGTGGGTCGGAAGTGGTCGGGTTGGGCTGGAGTGCTGTTGAGGTAGTCACACTGCTCGCTTCGACCGGCCGGCGCTGGCCCTGACAGTCTGGACCGTCCGCGTTCCGTTCAAGGGGCGCGAAGTTCCCCAATCCCGCCCTCGCCGTCGTGGATCTGCGCCCGGTGGTGTGTTGTGCCCTGTGCGCCGTCACCTGTGTTGCGTGCTGGGCATGCGATGTTAATCAGGGAATCGAACCCCCGCGCCTGCCCCCGGCGCGCCAGGAGTGAGCCGGATTGCCCGCCGGCTCTCGGGTTTGCGCACGCCTCCACGTCGGCTACCTGCTTCGCGCCGGTCAGTCGAGCAGATCGACCTCCCAGTTGATCCGCTGAATCAGTGTGTCGACCTCACGGACCTGCCGCGCAAGATCGTCGGCCTGGCGTCGTAGTTCCGCGACCGGCAGCGCCGGGATCATCTTCAGCTCGGACCGCAGCTGCCGGTATCCGCGCTGGCCCTCGCCAGCCGCGGCGTCAGCTGCGGACGTGACCATGCTGTGCCGCAGCCGCAGGACGTCTCGCCGGGCGAGCGCGTCCGTCAATGTGCCACCCTCGACCAGCGTGGCGGCATTCGTGCGATTGATTCGCCTGATCAGGGACTCGAGCTCATCGAGCACCGCGCCTGCTTCCGTGAGCAGGGAGGCCGCGTCCTCCGCCGGGGTCTCGCCCTCCTGGAAACGCGCGCTGCCGGTGATGCGAGAGCGGAGCTGTTCGGCACGGCGCGACGCATCCGCGCGCAGCGCGAGAGCTTCGGCAAGTTTCATGGGAGCAGTATGGCCAGCCAAGATCGAAATCGCCTCCGATTTCCATCTGCCGTAGTCCGCAACGCGGACGATCACCCGGGGTAGCGCACGGTCGGCGCAGTTCGGCATGCCTGGCGGCGTGGGCGCCCCCACCACCGACGTGACCCCTGGTAGAGCGGCTCGCGAACCCTCGGCGGCAGATCAGTGCGCGGTCGGAGCCCTTCAGCGCCCGGTGGCACCGTCGATGAGCTCACGCAGGATATCGGCGTGTCCGGCATGCCGGACGGTCTCACTCGTCATATGCGCGAGGACCCAGCGAAGCGTACGGGGCTCGTCTGCCACCGGATGGGCAGTGCGTATTTCGAGGTCGGCGGCGGCACCAATGTGGGCGTCGCTCTCCGCGATCGCCTCCCGATAACTGGCGATGACCTGTTCGACGGACCGGTCCGGCGGGACCACCATGTCGAAGTCGAGTGCGGCGTATCGCTGGTCACCAGCCAGCGTGTAGCCGAACCAGTAACGCTCGCCGTCGGTCAGGTGCTGCACCAGCCCCAGGAGTGTCGTGTTCGAAAGGACCAGGCGGCGCCGTAGCTCCTCCTCACCCAAACCGTCGACCTTCTTCAACACGCATGACCGAGCGAAGGACAGAAACGCCAGAACCGTATCCCGCTCACCGTCGTCGTTGCACGGCACAGGTTCGCGCTGGGACTCAAGCATGGGCCCTACCCTACGAGGATCTTCAATCGCGGACACCCGTCATATCGGCAGCTCAAGGAATCAGCGCCGGCTTGAGCGACGTCGAGGCCGGCGGCGTGCGCAATCGCCCGCCTCGGCGCCGCATCGCACCACGCAATCCGCCTCTGATCCCTGCACAACGTACTCGCTGCACGCCCTCATCTCGGCATGAGCGGGCACCGTCCGGCACCTGGCAGCGGTGACGGCTCGGTGACGAGCGGAACGCGGCAAATGCGTACGGCGCGCATCGCGCAAAGAGAATCGTCAGCCTGTCGGCGGTTTGCCATCCAGTATCCGAGTGCGCCGCGTCTCGTGATCCTGGGCGGAGAGAACACCCAGCCCGCGGTAGTAGCCCTGGTCGTCGCAACTGAATCCGACCGCGAAACTGGCGACCGCTTCCTCGAGTCCGACCCAGCTGACTAGGACGTGCTGCGGCGCCGGCTCGGAGATCACGCCGGGATGTCCGTGCCACAGGCGATCGCAAAGGGGTTCGGCATCTCCGGCGTGGACCATCGTGACGTCGGGGCCGCTCTCCGTGGGTCCGAGGTACTCCACGAAGAGCCCAACGGAGAGTTGGGATACGTCCAGGACGTTAGGCTCGACCACCACCAGAGGCTACTTGACGTGGGTTTACGGGCAGACGCCTACCGCGCACGGACGGCGGCAGATCAGTGCGGCCGAGCAGGTGCCAGATCAGCTGGGCGACGCGTCTCCGAGGCGGATCAATGCATGTGGTCTGGGGTCAATGAGGCGTGCGTCGTGGAGCCTTTGATCCTTGCCCGTTGGTGGTAGGCCCATGTGGCCAAGCCCAGTGTTACGCCCCATGGCAGCCACACCAGGTTTCCGGCCCAAGCCGCCCAATCGGCCGGGTCGAACTGCGCGAGTGCCCGCCACCTCGGCTGGGAACCGGAATACGACGAACGCCGAGCGAGGTGGAAACCAGGAGCGCGACCGACCAGCATGCTTCACCGATCACGCCTGCCTCGGCTCCTCGAAGCGGCGAATGCAACAGACCCGGTCAGAACACCGAACGCTGAAGATTCTCGATCCGTACGATCCAGGTACCGGAGCTCGCCTCGGTCGTGGCGGCTTTGACCGTGATGGTGAGGCGTTGTGAGTCGTCGATTGCGATCGTGGGGCTGAGCCATGCGAGGCTGTTCCCGATGGTGCGTTCGGTGTCCTCGGCGGGTTCGGTGTCCAGGTATGCCGTCCCTGCGCTCCAGTAGACGAGGCGGCAGAATCGCCAGCGCTTCGCCTCGGCGGACGTCCCGGACCGCATCAGCACGCTGATCTCGAAGTCGCAGACCGCGTGCCGTCGTACGTCGACATGAACCAACTCGTCGGGGTCCCCGGCGGCCCAATCGCCACGCTGGAGGATCTCCACCATGCCCTGCTGGATGTCGCCGCCGTCGTAGACGTGGCGGCCCAGGCCGTGTTCGCGCGTCGCGTCGTCGAGAGAGAGCGCCTCGACGGCCGTCGTGTAAAGGCCTCCCCGCATCTGCCGCTTGAACTTGATGGTGGGATTGTCGGAGTAGCTGGGCCTGATGTCGAGAAGAGCCTCGGGCTGCGCCGTCCCGATGCCCAGGCACCCGCGACGATCGTCGTTCAGGTAGATCGTGCTGCTGTCCCCGACGTCATGGGGTCCGACGAACCGGTCTCCCACCGCCGTGGTGTTGCCGCGGATGTCAACCTGGCCCAGCAGGGCGTACGGGGCTCCTTCGGTGTTCACCGGGGAGCATGGAAACGTACCGGCCGGGCCGGTCGCGCCGAAGATCATGTTGTCGCGGATGCGTATGTGGTAGTTCACCGCCGCCGGGGCGAATTCCACAAACGCCGTCTGCGTCGGCCTGGAATATCCACCGACCTCGGGAAACTCGTTCTGGCTCCAAAAGCCACCCGCCTCGCAGGCCTCGATGGTCAACCCGGTCGTACCCGCCACGTAGAAGACTCCGGTGGTCGAGCAACCTTCACTGACACACCGCCGGAAGACAGAGTTCACACCGCCGTGAATAGCCGCCAGCCGCGGCGTCATGTTGAAGTTGCACGATTCGATGGTGTGCCCGATGCCGTCCTCCAGATAGATGCCGACATGCGGGCCGTTGAACTGGCAGTCGCGGACGTTGACAAGGTTGCACGTGTTGCCCGAGTTGAGTATCTCGTTGCCGAGGCCGCTACCCGAGCCTGATGCGAGCGCGTCCTCCAGCCCGAGCTTCGCGAGGCCGGATCCTCCGACAATCCTGATCCTTGACCACCAAGACGGTTTGCGCCCCGACAGAACAAGCTGCGGGTGCCCCGCGCTGTCCTGGACCTGGCTTGCACACGGGTAACCCATTTCCGCGTTGATCCGGTCTATGACATCGGGGACCGTCGTGTCTGCCGGTTGAAAGGTGATCGTGACGGTACTGGACAACGTGTCGTCCGGCGCATCGTCGTACGCGAGTAGGAGAGTCTCGCCGCCGACAATCGTTTCGAACGCGGAGCCCGCCCCCTCGATCCGAGCGGCGATCCCTATGCTGGCAAGCCAGACGCCCCACGTCTTCACCGACAGCGGGTATGCCTCGGCGGGGTTGTCTTCGGCTGTCCACCCGTCGGGATAGCCGGCGCCGACGTTTCCGCCGATGTTGCACTGCTCCACGGTCGCGATGTTGATCGTGTCGAACCAGATACCGACCCGCCATCCCTCGATCGCGCACCGCCGCACTCCGCACAGCGGTCCGCCCCCCTTGAAGAGCAGCCCAGCGCCGAGCCGCTTCGCCCGTTCGCTGATCGTGCCGGTCCACGCACCGATGATCGAAAGGTCCTCGACGCCCGTCTGCGGGTAGCCGTTGGCGGCGATCTCGTTGGTGCACACAATCCCGCTGCCCTGCTGCGGATCTTCCGCGATCGTCCCGGTCTCGGGCAGGTAGAAGAAGAGCGCAGCGGTGCGCATCGACTCACCCACCAGGCGCGTGTGCCTGGGGAGAATCAGGCTTCGCGTAACGCGATACGAGCCGGACGGAACGTAGACAACGCCGCCGCCGTACCAGATGCCCTGGCCGAAGATGACCGTGGACAGCCGCGCGGCTGCGGCAAGTGCCGCCTCGATCGCGGCGGTGTCGTCGGCGAGACCGTCCCCCGTGGCACCGAAATCCCTGATGTTGAAGCTGGTCTGCCGGTAGGCCGGCTCGACGAAGACGGTCCCGAGTTCGTCACACCACCCGACGTAGTTCGGATGGCTGCAACACGCCGGGTCCGGCACCCGCACCACCGCGCCGTCGGCGTCCCAACCGATCATCGAGCGTGCACCCGGGCCCAGTGTCACCACTGCGGTGTCGACCTGACCCAAGATCTGCACGTCCACCGGGGCGGCGGCCGCTGCCCCGCCCAGCGTGATACCCAAGGGACGGGTGCCACGATGGGCGGCATACTGGTCGGCGCCCATGCCGGCGGGTCCAGGGACGAACGGTTGCGCAGAACCGCCCCCCATCCACACGACCTGCCCAGCCACCAGAGGCACCGCCGCAGTCATGTGTTGAACCGTCGCCATGGCCCTCTTCTCGACAGGCGATCGCGCCAGGCTCAGCGCTCAAGGGGAACCGTGAAAGGTAACTGTCGCTCATCAACGATGTTTTCCGGTTGGGTCATCCCGATACTAAACCCGCTGCAGGAATGGCGTGGAGGATCTATTGAGCGGGCCCGTACGCCGAGCACGCGCTCCGCGGCAGATGAGGGCTCACGAGATGTTGATCGTCCAGCAGCCGGAAATCGCTGTGATCATGGGGCTGTCAACGCGATGTCCCGACGCTGGCTGATCAACAACGCCGTTCGGGTCCGCGAAGCGTCAAAGATCGAGGTGTCGACGTGGATGGGGTCGCACACAACGCCATCGTGGTCCTGCGTCTACGCCATAGCCGGGACGCAGGCACACGGACGGCTTCGGTGTGTTCTCATCCACGCTGGTGCGGGCTTCGGTGCGCTCCTGTCCGCGTTCCGCGACCGATCGTGTGCCCTCGACGTCGTTCCGGCAGCAACCGCGAGCCACCAGCGGGCATAACGGGCGACGAATCGATCTCGCGGAGAGCGATGGACTCACACGACTCCTGTTCGCGTTCGCTGGCCGCCCGCCGAGGAACGCATTCAACTCGGCAGAAGCGGATATTTGATCGAGCTGTTGCGGCATACTGTTGATTACGTTGCGTCACGCTGAGCTTGAGGCGCTCTCAGGTCTCCCTGGCGGGTGCGTTGTCCGTCGTTCCCCGAGCGCAAGAGCGAGAACCTCGCGTAACGCTCGGTTCTCGGATTCCAGTTGCCGGTTGCGTTCGGTAGCGGCCTGCAGTCGCCGCAGCAGAGGGAGGCCTGCTGCCGATCCGGAACAGCGCGGGCTGAAGGAACGCGGTGCCGCGCTCGGAGTCGCTCGATCTCGGCTCGCAAGTCGGGTTGGTTGTAGAGCCCGGACCGGGAGACGGCCGCTCCGCGGGCGACCGTTTCGAAGGTGATCGTGACGCCGGTGGTGTCCAGCCGGCGCAGGGCGCCTTCGCGCGGCGCCGAGTCGCTGCGGCCCGCCGACGGGCAGCAGCGACGATCAGGTGGGAGTTGTCAGCTCGCACTCGCGGTCTCGTCGCCACCCGGTTCGGGCCTGACACGCTGTGGGTCGCGGTGTTCTGCCTGGGCCTGCTTCTGACGGCGGCGAACCTGGCCGCCGGCCCGCCGCGGCGCCGTCGTCTGGCCGCCGGCTCGCTGCGGCGCCGTCGCCTGGCGGCGCTCCGGCGACGGTGGGTCCTTACCCCGGCTGACCGCCATGCGCCTTCCGGCAAGGGGTGACCAACCCGCGCGTCCGTCGCTACCAGCTCAGACCCGATGGCGCAGCACTGCCGGCCGTCCGGGATCAGCCGGCCGGCGTTCCGATGCCGATGAGTGTGGTGGCGTCGAACTCGGTGACTCCGGCTTGGCTCAACGCCTCAAGGTAGGCGTCGCGCACTCCGGCGATGCGGGGCGCATCCATGCCGGAGAGCGTTGCGACGAATCCGGAGCCGGTGATGGTCAGCCACGCGATCTCGGGTGTCAGGCGCAGCCGCATCTCCCGGGTGTGCACGGTGACGCTGGTGAGGCCACGCTGCGACAGCCACTCCCCGTAGGCGTCGGCGTCGCTGATGGTTTCGATGGGACTGGCGGGCCGCGGTGGGGCCGGCTTGCCGGTGACTCGGGCGACCGCCTGCTGCAAGTGTCTGCCCACAACCTCCAGCGCTCCGCGCCGCCAGATGGTCAGCCCGACGCGGCCGCCCGGCCGGGCGCACCGGATGAGGTGCTCGGTGCCCGCCGCCATGTCGGGGAAGAAGAAGATGCCGAGTACGGCTTGCACGACGTCGTAGCCGGTGCCAGGCCAAGCCGTGACGTCGGCGGTGTGTGGGCGCAGGCTCGGCAGGCCCGCGGCGAGCCGGCGGAGTTCCTTGATCAAAGGGGCGGAGAGGTCGACCGCGTCCACGTGGCCGGTGTCGCCGACGCGATGTGCGGCGGGGATCGCCGAGGCGCCGGTTCCGCAGCAGGCGTCGAGGACGCGCTGGCCGGCTGACGGGGCGGTCAGGTCGACGGTGGCTTGTCCGATCGGCTTCCACAGGTGCTGTCCGAGCCGGTCGAAATCGCTGGCAGCCGTGTCGAACGCTCGCAGGAAGCGATCATCGGGCATGTGTCCCTCCTCGGTGTGCGCGAAATCCATGATGGGCCACCCACACTGCCGTGCGGCGGACGGGCGAGTGCACGGTGAGCGGCCGGAACCCCCGGCCGCTCACCGTGGTGTCCTCAGATGGCGGTCAGGGTGAGGGTGCCGGTGTAGGTGCCGGCCGCGGTGTCGGTCGGCACGCTGAGCCGTAATCCGGCGTCGAGCCGGGCGGTGCCCCGCCCGGCGCCGGACGCCGCGGTGGCCAGCACCGCGCTGTCACCCAGGCCGGTATCGGGCCGGCCCGGCACGTACGGTACGGCGACCGGCCCGGCCACCACGCCCTGTGCGTCGCTCTGCTGGACGACGGCAGGGGACCAGCCGAGGTAACCGCCGGCGAAGGTCTTGCCGTCGGGGGTGCGGAATCCGTCGGCGACCTGACCCGACGCGGTCCAGCCGGGCCGGCCGGTGCGGGTGTCGGTGACCGTCACCGGTTTGAGCGCTCCGGTGCTCTCCCAGCGGTCGCCGGCGCCGTTGAGCGCGGCGGCAGGCAGGACGACCGCCCGGTCGGCGGCGTCCACGCTGATCACCAGAGCGCCGTCCGACTCGTTGATCGTCGCGGTCACCGACTTCGAGGCGCCGCCGCCCCAGGGCCCGGCCGCCACCTTCACCGCGACCGGTGCGCTGGTGGCGGCCACGGTCTGCCCGTCGTAGAGCTTGACCAGGTACTGCGTGCCGTTCAGTTCCCGGGTGGCGGTGAAGGCGTACGAGGCGCCGGTCTCGCCCTCGACGGGAGTGAAGTCGTCGTTACCGGTCCGCTTGGCGAACCACTGGTACGTGCTCAGCGGGCCCTGCGGCGACTGGACGGCCTGCAAGGTGACGGCGTCGCCGGGCTGGTATTCGCCGGCGGACATGCCGGACACGGACAGCGTCGGCCCGCCGGGTTCGCCGGAGCCGTCGACGTGCAGTACCACGGGGGTGGACTCGACGTATCTGCGGCCGTCGTCGAAGGTCAGCCGGGCGACCACCTCGGCGCCGTCGTGTTCGGCAGCTGCCGCCAGTGACAGCCGCGCGCCGTTCTGGCCGGGTACAAGCTGCCCGTTCAGGTACCACTCCCACCGGGCCAGCACCGAGGCCGGCGTCACCGAGGCGGTCAGCTCGACCTCGTCGCCGGCCCGGTAGCCGTCGGCCAGCCCGTCGACTGTCACCTTCTGCTGCGGGGCCGCACCGTGGTCGTCCACGTAGATGGTGGCCGGCTCGCTGGTGGCCAGAAGCGCACCCTCGGCCGTACGCAGCTCGGCTTTCACCTGCGTGCCGTCGAGGGCCTGCTCGGCGCGGATCTCGTGGGTCGCCGTCGTGACCTTGTCCATCACGACGAACTCGGACTGGTCGGGTCGCTTCCACAGCCACCGGTAGGTGTCGGTGTCACTGGCGACCGGGTCGCCGAAGGCGTTCAGGCGAATCGTGCCGCCTTGGTGGTAGTGGCCGGACAGCGAGTCCAGGAACAACAGTTGTTCGCCGGGTGCGGCGTCGGTGACCCGCAGTTCACGCTGGACGCCGGCGACGTAGAAGCCGGTCGCGGCGTCGGTGACGGTCAGATAGAGGCTGGTGCCGTCGAGGTCAGCGGTCACCGGCAGCTCGATGGAGGAGGAGCCGGCACCCGGAATCGGGGTCCACTGGTCGGACGCGATGCCCCACTCGTAGGCGAGGCCGTCGCGCGCGGGGTGGAGCTCGGACTCGGCTTTCAGGGTGTCGCCGGCCCGGTAGACGGTGCGCAGGCCGGAGAGCTGCAGCTCCCGGTTGAGGACTGTCGCGGTGACGGCGGGGGAGCGGCCCGCGATGGTGCCGTCCGCGGCGACGATCTCGTACGCCCACTCGTTGGAGTTGAGCCACTGGGTGTCGATCAGGTACGTGCCCGGACTGCCGGGAACCGTCTTGGGCAGTCCCCACTCGCTGACCACGTCCCAGGCGCTGCCGCTGGGCACGAATCGGTTCACCCATCGGCCGGTCTCCCCGGCGGCCAGGGCGCGGTGCTCGACGGAGACCCGTACCGGATCACCCATGTGGTAGCTGTCGCGCATCCCGGTGACCGTGACGGACTCACCGGTTCCGGTGTTGGGGCCGTCGATCCGCAGACCGCTGTAGGTCGTCTCCTGCACGAGTTTGTTGCCGGCGCCCCGGATCTGCACCTTGATGTCCGCCCCGTCGAGGGCGACCGTGGCGTCCCGGGTGTATCGGTCGCCGGTGGTGGCGAGGTATTCGGTCGTCTGTCCCGCGGGGCGGATGATCCACTGCGCCTGGTGGCCGTCGCCGAGGGTGACGCCGGTGAAGCGCAGGTCGATCTGCTCGCCGGCGCGATAACTGTCGGCGAGGCCGGTGATGGCGAAGACCTCGCCGCCGGCGCGTTCGGTGACCGTGACGGTGACCGGGGCGGATGCGGAGCGCGCGTGCTCGTTGAGCACGTGCGGGACGAAGCGGGCGGTCAGCGACCGGTTGCCCAGCGGCAGCGTCCTGACGTCGAAGGTGGCCCGCCCGCCGGAGACCGCGGCGTGTCCGAGCACGGTGCCGCCGTCGAGGAACTCGACCCAGCCGGGCGCCTCCGCGGGTGTCACCCTCGCCTCGAGCCGCACGGTGTCACCGGCCACGACGCTGGTGGCGGCGGCGCTCAGCGCGGTGCTCGTGCCGGTCGCCGCGGGTAGCCCGCCGACGACGAAGGTGTAGGTGGCGTCCGCGGTCTGCCGCCGGCCGGCCACGGTGACCGCGGCCTGCACGCCGATGCGGTAGGTGCCGGCGGCGGTGAAGGCCCAGTTGGCGTGCATGTGGGTGCGGCCGGCGGTGAACGCGGTGAAGCCGTCGTCATCGGAGGACCACAGGCGCTTGGCGCCGCCGAAACCGGCCGCGGTGAACAGTTCCAGGCTGCCGGGGCCCTCGACGCCGGTCAGCGAGAAAGCGGTCTGGTTGCCGTCGATCGCGTCGGCGGGCACCGACTCGGTGGAGAAGCCCGGCCACAACCGGCCCGTCCCCGGATTGGACTCGGGGGCGATCCATACCTGACTGCCGGCCGGGGCGATGAACTCGTAGCCGGCCGGCACTGTGGCTTTGGCGTCGTCGGCCAGGTGGAACCGGATGTCGCCGGGGGAGAACCGGGTCCCGTTGCCCTCGGCGACGTCGGCCTTCGACGCCAGGGCGAGCCGGCCGTCGTCGAGGAACGTGGACACCGCGTCGGTGTGGACCCCGGCGATGATCCGGTGTTCCCGTGGTTGCGGGGCGGGTCCCTCGGCGGCTGCTGCTGTCGTCGCCGGAGCCAGGACGGTGGCCACCGCGACGGTGAGCACCGCCAGGGCCGCGGCCCGGCGGCGTGGACGTGATCGTATGTGCACTGCGTCTGTCCTTCGAAATGGGCGTGTGATGCGAAAGAGGCGTATGAAGCGAAAGACCTGAGGTCAGGCGGCGAGCCGGGCGACCAGTCCGTGCCGTGGCGCCAGCAGATGGGCGAGCAGGAAGGCTCCGGTGAGGGTGAGCACGATGGTGCCGCCGACGGGCAGGTCCCAGGACCAGGACAGGTAGAGCCCGATCAGGGCGCAGCCGGCGCCGATCGCCGGCGCGAGCGCCATCATGGCGGGCAGCCGGTCGGTGAGCAGCCGGGCGGTCGCGGCCGGGGTGATCAGCAGGGCGAGGACCAGGATGTTGCCGATGGTCTGCACCGCCATCACCACCGCGAGGGTGACCAGCACGTAGAGCATCAGGTCGAGCCAGAACACGCGCAGCCCGAGCGCGCGGGCCATCTCCCGGTCCAGGGTGACCGCGACGAACTCCTTGTGCAGCAGGAACACCGTCAGGAGTACGGCGATGGTGGTGCCGCCGACGACGTACAGGTCCCGGTCGGGGATGCCGGTGATCGAGCCGAACAGGAACTGTTGCAGCGAGCCGGCGTAGCCCGGCGCCCGGGAGATGATCACGATGCCGAGAGCGAACGCGGCGACGAAGAAGATCCCGATGACGGAGTCCTCCTTGAGCCGCCGGTTCTGCGCGAAGACGGTGACCAGCAGCGCGGTGACGATGCCGGCGACAGTGCCGCCGAGCACGAGACTGCCGGAGAAGAGGAACGCGATGGCCAGGCCGGGAAACACGGCGTGGGCGACGGCGTCGCCGATGAAGGCCATGCCGCGCAGCACGACGTAACAGCCGACGACCCCGCACATGATCGCCGACAGCACGGCGATGGTCAGGGCCTTGGGCAGGAAGGCCAGGTCGGGGTTGCTCAGGTCGGCGAGGAACTGCCACGGTGACACGTCAGGCTCCGGCGAGGTCGAGGGCTTTGAGCAGGTGGCTGCCGGGACCGACGTCGAACGTCCGCATCCAGACCTCCGGATCTTTCAGATCCGCGGGCGGGCCGGAGGCGATGACGGTGCGGTTCAGGAGAATCAGACGATCACAGATGTACGCCGCCGCGGTCAGATCGTGAGTGGCCATGAGGACCGCGCGTTCCCGGGCGATCTCGGAGAACAGTTCGGTCAGCGTCTCCTGAGCCGGCATGTCGAGACCGGTGAACGGCTCGTCGAGCAGCAGCACCGACGGCTCCAGGACCAGTGCCCGGGCCACGAGCACACGCTGCCGCTGCCCGCCGGACAGCTCACCGACGGGCCGTTTGCGGAGGTCACCGAGCCTCACTTGATCGAGGGCGGCCCAGGCGGCCCGCCAGTGGGCGACCTTCGGGCGGCGGAACAGGCCGATCCGGCGGACCAGGCCGCTGAGCACGGCGTCCTGCACCGAGACGGGGAAGTCCCAGGTGAACTCGTGGCGCTGGGGCACGTATCCGGCGCTGCCGGTGCTGACCGTGCCGGCGCGCAGGGGCACCAGGCCGAGGGCGGCGCGTATCAGGGTGGTCTTGCCGGCGCCGTTGGGACCGAGCAAGGCGCCGAACTCGCCGGCGTCCAGGCGCAGGTCGACGTCGCGCAGCACGGGACGGCCGCCGAGGTCGGCGGCGACCCCGGTCATCTGCAGGGCGGCGGTCATCGCGTCGGCTCTTCCTCGGCGCGGCGGCGCACGGCGGACTGCCGCAGCACGAGCAGGATCAGGACCAGGACGGCGACCCCGACCGCGATCGCGACATAGATGAGCGCGTTGCCCGTACCGGAGGAGGGGTTGTGAGCCTGGGCGGCTGCGGACCCGGAAGCGGCCGGCAGGGGTGCGGTGAAGGCGGCGCCGAAGGCGTCGTCGGGGTTGGTGGTGTCGCCGACAGCGAGGCGCAGGACCGTGCTCGCCGAGGCGGTGGAGCCGTCCGCGAGGTCGGCGGTGACGTCGACGGCGAGCAGGTAGGTGCCCGGTTTGCCGAAGACCCAGTTGGCGTGGGTGTGCGTGTTGGTCTCCACCCACATCGGCTGCGGGTACGGCTTGGCGGAACTCCACAGCACCTGCGGGGCGCCGAGATTGCCCGACTGGAGGAACACCGTGACGTTGCCGGGCCCTTGGACGCCGCGCAGGTTCATCGTGACACCCCGGCTGATGGCGCCGAGAACGCCGGGGTCCTGGGTGTTCCAGCCGATCCAGACGACGCCCTGCTTCTCGGTCTGCGGCACCACGTGCACCTCGGCGCCGGGTTGCTCGCCGAGGAAGGCGTAGGCCTCGTCGTCGGGAACCGGCTGCCGGGCGGTGTCACGAATGCGGAGCACCGTGTCCGCCGGTTCACGCCACACCGACGGTACGGCGTGGTCGTCGTGGATCTGAATGGTCCACGTGCCGTCACGCAGACGGGGGCCGATGTCGACGTGGCCGGATTCCAGCACCGCTCGGCCGGCCGCCTGGGATTGGCCGGGGTCGAGTGACTGGTCGAGGTCGGGTGCCGGGCTGGGGGCCGCGACGAGAAGCACGGCGAGCAGGGACTTGATCAAGGTTGGTCCTCGGCTGGTTCAGGAGAGGCAGGAACGGAGCGAGTCGGCGTTGAAGCGCATCATCGCCAGGTAGTCGGTGACACGGTCGTCGAAGGCGTCGCCGTAGATGTCGCACACCCGCACGTCCTGCTGCTTGGCGACTTCGACGAGCGTGGAGGAGCGGGAACGCAGGTTGGGCTCCAGGAAGACCGCCTTGATGTGCAGGTTGCGCAGCGTCTCGGTGAGGCGGCGCCGGTCGGCGAGGCTGGGTTCGACCGCCGGGTTGGGGGTGACGAAACCGGCGACCGGGATGCCGTAGGCCTTCGCCAGATAGGCGAAGGCGTCGTGGGTGGTGACCAGATGCCGGTTCGCCGCCGGGATGGCCTCGATCTGGGCCTTCATGTACGCGTCGAGAGCACTCAGCTCGCCCAGGTAACGGTCGGTGTTGGCGCGGTAGTCGGCGGTGCCGGCGGGGTCGGCGGCGATCAGGCTGTCCCGGATCAGCTCCACGTAGGACTGGGCGTTGCCGACGTCCTGCCACAGGTGCGGGTCGATCTCGCCGTGGACGTGCCGGCCGAGCACCGCCTGTGGCAGCTGGTAGATCCGCGTGCCCGGCCGGCCGAGGAACCGGAAACCCGGGCCGGCGGGCACCTCCTTCAGGGCCTTGGCCGGGACCTCGATCACGGTACGGGCGGGATCGTGCCGCTTCTGTTCGGTGCCGCCCTCCCCGTCGGTGTACAGGTACAGCCGGCCGCTGTCGATGTCGGCGGTGACATCGGTGTGGCCGTCGCGCAGCACCAGCGCCCCGCTCATACCCGGCACGGTGTGCGGGTCGACGCCCACGGCGAAGGTGAACGTCTGCTCGCCCATCGGCACGGGCCTGCTGTCGGCGGACACGGCGAGCTCGGCGCGCAGCGTGAGGCGGTAGACGCCGGGTTCGGTGAACGCCCAGCTCATGTGGGTGTGCGCATCCGGCGGCAGGGTCATGGTGTCGTCGCGGTAGCCGTTGGCCGGGTCCACGCCGTCGCCGGAGTCGAACGCCGTGTCGGGGTTGCCGAACGACTCGGTCAGATAGGCGGACAGCCGGCCCGGACCGTCGATGGCTGTCGCGGAGAGCCGGACGTCGGAGGAGCGGGTGACGCCGTGCGCGGTGCCGTCGCCCCTGGCGCGCAGGCCGAGCCAGATGGTGTCCAGGGAGACGTCCTCGACGAGCGGGATGATCTCGGCGGCGTATTTGGTGGCGCCTTCGGCGAGCGAGATCTGCCGGACGCCGTCGGGCAGGTTCGCGTCCATCGTCTTGATCACGCTCTGGGCTTCGAGCAACAGGTAGTTGCTGAAGGCGACGTCGGCGTAGACGACGTTGCGCACGTCGCGCAGGGTCGGCTCGTAGGCGTGCGCGTCGGCGTTGTCCGGCACGATCGAATCGACCAGGACCCGGTCGCCGCCGACGTTGCGGACCAGGTCGGCGAGGATGCCGGTGGTGGTGACCACCTGGACCCGGCCGTCGTTGTCGGACAGGGCGGGCGGTGGTGCGCAACCGGCCACGGCTCCGAGCGATAACGTGGCGGCGAGCAGGCGTTTCATCAGGCTCCGGGTACGGTGGGCGGCGGGTCCGCTCCAATTGCGCTGGAGCGGACCCGCCTCGATTACGGCAGGCTTGGTTACGGCAGGCTTGGTTACGGCAGGACGGTGAAGGTGAACGCCTTCGTGCCGGTGGTGACGGTCGCTCCGGTGGAGAGCAGCTTGCCGGTCACCTCGTAGTTGACGGTGTAGGTGCCGGCCTGGGTGAAGCCCCAGTTGGCGTGGGAGTGCGCGTTGTAGGCGACGGCCCGGGTGTCCGGCAGCCCGTCGCTGGAGTCGAACAGCCTGGTCGGCGTGCCGGAGGCGACCGTGTAGACGCTGACGTGGCCGGGTCCGGTGAAGCTGTTCAGCCGGAACGTCACCGAGTTGGCCTGGAAGACGCCGGACGGGATCTCCGCGGTGTTCCATCCGGCCCAGAGCAGGCCGCTGGTGTTGCCTTGGGGGAGCACCCAGGCGGTGCCGCCCGCGGCGCCGAGGAACGACCACGCGCTGCCGGCCGGGATGGTGATCTTGGCGGCTGCCGGCACCTGGAAGACCACGTCAGCGGGGTTGCGTTCCACCAGGGTGCCGCCGGTCGCGTCGCCCACGTTCAGGGTGAGGGTGCCCGGAGCGGTGTAGTCGACGTCGAGGACGTCGACGTGGCCGCTGGTCAGCGTGGTGGCCGCGTAGGCGGGCGAGCCCGCCGTCACCACCAGTGCGGCCGAGAGGGCGGCCGCGGTCAGGAGGCGCTTCACGGCTGGACCACCACCTTGTAGACGGCCGGGTCAGAGGTGACGGTGGTGCCGTCGGTCAGGGTGCCGGTGGCGCGGATCTTGATGAGGTACACGCCGGACTTGGAGAACGCCCAGCTGGCGTGCTGATGCGAGCCGGCCTCCAGGCTCAGCGTGTCGGGCAGGCCGTCGGCGCTGTTGACCAGCACGCTCGGGGTGCCGACCGCGTCCTCGGTGAAGAGTGCGAGCCGGCCGGGGCCGGTCACCTTCTGCACCGCGAGTGAGACCGTGTCGCCGGCGAAGACGCCGGCCTCGATCTCCTCGGTGGCGATGCCGGGCCAGAGCAGCTCCTCGTTCTGGATCTCGGGAAGGATCCAGGTCGGCTTGCCGGCGGTGCCGAGGAAGGCGAAGGCCGGGTTGTCCGGGACGGTGGTCTTGGCGGCGTTCTTGACGAGGAAGACGACGTCGTCGACCTCGCGCTCGACGTCGGGTTCGACTGTCTCGTCGTGGACGCCGATCTCCAGGGCGCCGTCCTCGTAGGCGAGGTCGACGATGTCGACGTGGCCGGAGCTCAGCACCACGGTGCCGGCGGCCTGGGCGGGTACGGCCGTGCCGAGCAGGGCGGCGGCGAGGACGCCGCTGCCGATCAGGAGGCGGAACGGTTTACGCAAGGCGATCTCCTTGAGGCGAGTCCGGCTCCGAGCGGCCGGATCGACGTAAACGATATTGGTTTTCATGTTCGTTAGGAAGGGTCCGGGGTGGACATGTGGTCCGTCTCGCCGCGTCGGCGGCGAGTGAGCACCACGGTGACCGCCCCGGCCACGAGCAACACGGCGCCGCCCCCGGCGATCGACACGATGTTCATGCCGGTCTTGGCGAGGCTGCCGTCACCCGAGTCGTCGCCGGTGCCGGCTCCGTCTCCACTGCCGGTGCCCCCACTGCCGGTGCCCGAACTGCCGGTGCCCCCACTGCCGCCCCCGTCGCCGGAGCCGCCGTTGCCGGTGTCGTCCTTGCCGTCCCCGGTGTTCGTGGAGTCGCCCACGGCCAGAGTCAGGGTCTTGGTGTCGGACACGCTCTTGCCGGCTGTCGTGGTCGCGGTCATGTCGACGGTGAGCTTGTAGACGCCGGCTTCGGTGAAAGCCCAGTTGCCGTGCGCGTGTGTGTTGGGCGCGACGCTGAGCCGCTGCGGCAGTGTCTTGGCGGAGTCGAAGACGACCTCGGGCGTGCCGAACGAGCCGGTGAGGAAGAGCTTGAACTCGCCGGGCCCGGTGACCTGCTTGAGCCGCCAGGTGACGTTGCCCTTGGTGCCTTTCACCACCGACTCGTGCTGGGTGTTCCAGCCGGGCCAGACGATGCCGGACTGCTGCGACTGCGGCAGCAGGTACACCTTGTCGCCGGCCTTGCCGAGGAAGGCGTACCCGCTGCCGGACGGAACGTCGATGACCGCCTTCTCGGTCACCTTGAGCGTGACGTCAGCCAGTTCACGCCAGGTCGGGGGAGTGGTCGAGTCGTCCTTGAGCTTGATCGTGAGGGCGCCGCCGGACAGCTGAGGTCCCATGTCGACGTGGCCATCGGAGATCACCTTCTTGCCGCCGGCCGCGGCGGCAGAGGCTGCCGGCGGCGCGGCTTTCGGCGCGGCGGCTTTCGGTGCGGCGGCGGCCTCGGCGGCACTCGCGGCGGCAGGAGCGGCCTGCTCCGACCCGCGGGTCTGCTCCGGCTCGGGGTCTTGCGTCGATGGACCGGTCGGGGCCTGCGCGGGCACCGAGACGGTGTAGACGGCTTCGTCCCGCAGAGTCCTCGCACCGGTGCGTGTCGCCGCCCGCAGTGTCACGCGGTACTCGCCGGCGGCGTCGAACAGCCAGACCACGCCGCCCAGCCGCTGTCCGGCGGGCAGCCGGGTGCTCCTCTGACCGTCGCTGTCGAGCAGCAGGGTGGGCCGCCCCCACTCCGAGAGCGTGTAGGCGGCGAAGGAACCGGGGCCTTCGACCGATGCCAGTTCGAGGGTCACCCCGTCCGTGGTGATCGCGGTGGTGTCGAACGTGGAGAACGGTGAGCCATCCTGTAGTGACCACACCGGCGCGCCGGGCTTGCCGAGGAAGGCGAAGGCCGGATCGTCGGGAACGACGCCGACCGGTGAGCCCGAGGCGGTGAAGCGCACCGCCTGCGGATCCGTGCCGGTCTGTCCGAGGCTGCGAAAGCTCATCCGCAGTTCGCCGGACTCCACGGAGAGCGCCAGCAGGTCGGCGCCGTCGGCCGGCGTGGCCGCGACAGCCGGAGCCCCTGCGGTCAGTGCCATCGCGAACGAGGTGGTGGCGACGGCGACGGTCGTGCGCAGGTCGAGCCTTCTCCTGCGGGTCATGAGGTTCCTTCCTTCTCCAGGGTTGCGCTTGCCTGCTCGCGGCCGCGTCGTTCAGCGGCGGCCAGGGCCGCCTGCACGCGGTGGTTGCGCCGGCGGCGGGCGAACAGCCAGGCGAGCAGGAGCGCCGCGGCGGCCGCGACGATGATCAGCTGGGGCCACGGCATCAGCCAGAAGGCGTGCTGGGATGCCGCGCGGGCCGGTGCGGGATCGATGGGGCGGCCGTCGGCGGGTGCGGGCATGATGTCGACGGTCAGGCTCTCGCGGACCAGCGGCGGCACGGAGTCCAGCGCGATGGTCGTGGTCAGCGATCCGCCGGGCAGGATCTCCGGGATCGCGTTCGCCGCGGCGGTGCGGCTGCCGAAGCCGAATGGTCCCTCCACCCGGGCCGACGGGGTGCCGCCGAGGCGTACATTGCCGGTGTTCGTGATGGTGAAGGCGGCGGTGACGCGCGGCAGTGACAGCGGGTTCCAGGACGTCGCGGCCCCGATCTCGACGCCGGTGATGCTGAGGGCGGGCCGCAGGGGTCCGGCCACCCGCAGGTAGACGCGGGCGCCGACCCGGTGATCGACGGAGACCTGGTTGCCCGCGCCGTCCGTGGCCGCGGCGGCGAGCGAGGCGACCACGCCGCCCGCGTGGTCGCCGGGGGTGGCGTTGGCCGGCACGGTCACGGTGAACGGCACGACGACCCGGGATGACGACGGCAGCGTGATCGTGGACTGCGCCAGCTTGATCCAGCTCCCGACGTCGGTGGGCGCGGCATTGCCGGCGCGCAGGTCGAAGCCGCCGCCCGCCGTGGTGAAGGCGTCGTGGGCGTAGAGCCGCAGGGTGAGCGGGCGCTTCGAGTGGTTGGTGACAGCGACGTGGTCGGTCACGGTGGCGCCGGGGTCGAGCTTGTAGTCCAGCGCCGGGCGCCCGTTCGGGCCTTTCGGGCCGGACGGCGCGACCGACCAGGTCAAGGAATCGCTCGTGGGCGCGGCCTGTGCGGGCGCGGGGCTGAGGAGGGCGGCTACGGCCAGGACGGCCGTGATGGCGCGGGTACGCATGAGGGGTCTTTCACTTCGTGACCGGCGTCGCGGGGCGGCCGGGGCGGGTACCCGAGTCGCCCCGCGACGTCGTCAGATGGCGGTCAGGGTGAGGGTGCCGGTGTAGGTGCCGGCTGCCGTGTCGGTCGGGACGCTGAGTTTCAGCGCCGCGTCGAGTTCGGCGGTGCCCAGACCCTTGCCGTTCGGCGCGGACGCGAGCACCGCGCTGCCGCCGAGACCGGTGTGCGGCTGGACGGTGCCGTACGGGTGCGACACCGGCCCGGCCACCACGCCCTGCCGGCTGCCCTGCGAGGTGATGCTGGGCGTCCAGCCGAGGTAGCCACCGGCGAAGGTCTTGCCGTCGTCGGTGCGGAATCCGTCGGCGACCTGGCCGGACGTGGTCCAGCCGGGTTGCGCCGCGCGGGTATCGGTCACCTTCACCGGCTTGAGCGGGCCGCTGCTCTCCCAGCGGTCACCGGCTGCGGAGAGCACGGCTGCCGGCAGGGCGACGGCCCGATCCTCGGGATCGACGCTGATCACGAGCGCGCCCTCGGACGCGTTGATGGTGGCGGTCACGGTCTTGGCAGTGCTGCTGCCCTCCGGGGGGAAGGCCACCCACAGCCAGACCTCGGTACTGGTCGCCGCGATCTTCTCGCCGTCGTAGAGCTTGACGACGTACTGGGTGCCGTTGAGGGCGCGCGTCGCGGTGAAGCTGTACGACGCGCCGGTCTCGCCCTCGATCGCCGTGAAGCCGTCCTCGGTGGGCTTCTTGCTGAACCACTGGTACTTGGTCAGCGGTCCCTGCGGGGACTGGACGGCCTGCAGCGTGACCGCGTCGCCGGGCTGATACTCGCCCTCGTTCATCCCGGAGATGCCCAGGCTGAGATCGCCGCCGCCGGACTGGAGGTCACCGACCACGAACTTGTAGTCGACCGGCCCGGTGCTGACCTTCGTGCCGTTGGCCAGCGTGGCGTCGGCCTGAAACTTCAGGGTGTACGTACCGGTCGCGGAGAACACCCAGCCGGCGTGCGCGTGGGTGTGTACCGGCACGTCCAGGTGGTCGGGCAGCCCGTCGTCACTGCGGAACTTGATGCTCGGCGTGCCGAGCGAGTTGGTGTCGAACAGGGTCACGTCACCGGGACCGTCCACGCCGACCAGGCTGATGCTCACCTTGTCGCCGGCGAAGACACCGGAGTTCAGCCGGCCGGTGTTCCAGCCCGGCCACAGCAGGTTCGCGTCCTGGACCTGCGGCAGCATCCAGATCTTGCTGCCCGGAGCGCCGAGGAACGAGAAGGCCGGGAGATCCGGCACCGTCGTCTCGGCAGCGGGCAGCACCTGGAAGGTGACGTCGGCCGGGTCACGCACCACCGCGGGGCTCACCGTGTCGTCCTTGACCTTCAGCTTCAGCGTCCCGCCCTCGTAATGGACGTCGACAGCGTCGGTGTGGCCTTTGGACAGCACCACCGTGTCGGCGGCGAGCGCGGGCGCGGCGCCGACGAAGGCGGTGGCGGTGAGAGCGAGGCCGATCGCAGCGGACATGACCCGCAAATCGGGTCTTCTCACGCAGGACTCCCTTCTGGACGAGCATGCAATTGAAAACGAATCTCGTTTTCGGTGGGAAGCTAGCATGCCGGGCCAGGGAAAGGGGGCGCTGCGGGGTGGGCGAGAGGGAACTAATCGATAACGATATCGATTTTCTTTAAGCCGCGCCAAGAAGTCGACACATGCGCAACGTTGCATAAAGGAATGGGGTGATCACCATCCGCTGACGATCCTCTTGGGATTGATCAGCTCACTTCAGCGGTGGTGTCGCGGCAGGACACATCGTCAATGCGCGGCCCGCTGATGAGGGCGGCACCCACGGTGCCGCCCCCGTCGGTCACTTGGCCTTGCGGGCGTACTTGGCGCGGAACTTCTCGACACGTCCGGCGGTGTCGAGAAGCCGTTGCTTGCCGGTCCAGAACGGGTGGCTGGCCGATGAGATCTCGACGTCGATGACCGGGTAGGTGTTGCCGTCCAGCATGTCCTCGCGCAGCGTGCAGGAGATACAGCCGTGCGCCAGGTCGACGGCAGTGTGCTCGACGATCGCGGCGGCGGACTCGACGGTGCGACCGGGTTGGCGCTCACGCCATCATCCTGCCGTCTCCTGTTGATAATGACAACGGTTTTCATTATAGGATCGCGGCATGTCTGTCGTCTGTGACGTGACCGGCGCGAAGCCGAGCTTCGGCAACGCCGTGTCGCACTCCCATCGCCGCACCCGCCGCCGCTGGAATCCCAACATCCAGCGCCGTCGCTTCCGTCTCGCCGACGGCCGCACCATCCGGTTGACCGTCAGCACCACCGGGCTGAAGATCATCGACCGCGACGGCATCGACTCCGTGGCCGCCCGCCTTCGGGCCAAGGGGGTGAAGCTCTGATGGCCAGGAGCACCGACGTCCGTCCCGTCATCAAGCTGCGCAGCACCGCGGGGACCGGCTACACCTACGTCACCCGCAAGAACCGCCGCAACAACCCCGACCGCCTGGTGCTGCGCAAGTACGACCCCGTCGCCCGCAGGCACGTCGACTTCCGGGAGGACCGCTGATGGCCTTCCGATTCCGCGAACTGGCGATGCGCGGTGACCTTCCCGGCGTCCGCACGGCCTCCCGGTAGGTGCCGGCCGCACGATCGAGGCGTCACGTCGCCGACCTCGCCGGTGACGTGACGCCTCGCCGTGTGTGGCCTTTCCCGGCGAGCCGGCGAGCCGGCGAGCCGGCGAGCCGGCGAGCCGGGAGGATCACACCTCGGTGACCGCCGAGGCCGGGTAGGCCTTCCGGAACGGGTCCGGCAGCCGCCGCCAGTGCTGCTCGCCGCGGGACAGCTCGGCGTCGGTGAGCAGGCATCCGGCCAGGGCGCGGTGCAGGCGTACCGGGTCGATGTCGATGCCGGTGAACGACAGCTGATGGTGCCGGTCGCCGTAGTACGGATCCCAGTCCAGATCGGCGGCGAGGCGGCGTTCGACGTCCACATCGTCCCAGTGCTCGCCGGGCAGGTCGGCCAGCCAGCCGCTGTGCGGCCCGATCGACAGCGTGCCGGCGGATTCCCAGGTCATGACGAGATCGGGCCGGCTGGCGAGCCAGAAGTGGCCGCGGGAGCGCAGCACGCCCTCGGTCACCTCGTCCAGGGCGTCGTGCAGCCGGCCGGGATGGAACGGGCGCCGGGCGCGGAAGACGCAGGCGCTCACCCCGTGCGACGGCAACGGTTCGTGTACGCCCACCGCGTGCCCGCGCAGGCCCCGGATGACCGCGTCCACCGGCTCGGCCCGGCCGAGGCCCGCGGTCAGCTGGTCACCGCGCCGCGGGTGGCCGGCCCACGGCGCGAGCCGTCGCAGCAGGACACGCAGCTGCTCGGTATCCCACTCGTCGTCGAGCTCCCCGATCAGCAGGACCGTGTCGGCCTGCTCGATCTGCCGGGCGACCAGGTCGCCGATGCTGCGTTCATCGCTGTCGTCGCGGTGCAGGTCCACCTCCCGTAGCAGCCGCTCGTCGGTCAGGCCGTCGAGCAGCAGGTCGGCGGGCACGACCGTGGTGACGACCGGGTTCGGCCGCCCGGTGCTGCGAATCTCGTCCGGCTCGGCGACCTCCGGCAGCACGGCGTGTCCGCCGGCGACCTCGGCGGTGGCGTGTGGCCAGAAACCGCAGAACACCGGTTCAGTGCTGATGGGCATGCGGTTGCGCCTGATCGAGGATCCACTGCGGGAACGGGTCGGCGAAGGTGCGCCAGTCGTCCTCGCCGGCCGCCAGCTCCTCGGCGGTCAGCAGGCACCGGCGCAGACCTTCGCGCAGCTGGTCGGCGGGCAGCCGTACCCCGATGAAGACGAGTTCCTGGCGCCGGTCACCGAACACCGGATGCCAGCGTTGCTCGAGGTCGGCCCGCTCATCCGGGTCGTCGGGCCAGACGCCGGTGACGGCGACCGGCACACCGGCCGCATCGCACTGCCCGTTCGGACCGGCCTGTGACCAGAGGCCGATCATGCCGGGCCGGCTGGCCAGCCACAGGAATCCCTTGGAGCGCAGCACCCCGTACTCGGTGATCGCGGTTTCCAGCAGATCCCACAGCCGCTGCGGGTGGAACGGTTCCGCGGCACGGAACAGCAGGCTGCTGATGCCGTACTCGATGGTCTCGGGAATGTGCTCGCCGTTGAGCTCGGCCACCCAGCCGGGCGCGGACTCGGCGGCCTCCATGTCGAAGCTGCCGGTGTCGAGCAGGTCCGCGGGGGAGACCCGGCCGAACGCCGAGCCGATCTGCCGGGCGCGCGGGTTGAGGCGGGTCACCAGCGCCTGGACCCGGGCGAGGTCCCCGGCCGTCACCAGGTCGGTCTTGTTGATCACGATGACGTCAGCGAACTCGAGCTGGTCCACGAGCAGATCCGCGATGGTACGGTCGTCGCCCTCGAACGCCGCCAGTCCACGCGCTTCCAGGCTCTCGCCCGCGTTGATCCGGGCGATGAGATGGGGCGCGTCGACGACCGTGACCATGGTGTCGAGCCGCGCGATGTCGGCCAGCACCCGGTCCTGCTCGTCGATGCCGAACGCGAACGTGGCGGCGACCGGAAGCGGCTCGGAGATGCCGCTGGACTCGATGATCAGGTAGTCGAAGCGGCCCTGACGGGCGAGGCCTGCCACTTCGCTGAGCAGGTCGTCGCGCAGGGTGCAGCAGATGCACCCGTTTGTCATCTCGACCAGGCGCTCCTCGGTACGGGACAGCTGCCCGCCGTCACGAACCAGCGCGCCGTCGATGTTGATCTCGCTCATGTCGTTGACGATCACCGCGACGCGCAGCCCGTCACGGTTGGCCAGGATGTGGTTGAGCAGGGTGGTCTTGCCCGCGCCGAGGAAGCCGGACAGGACCGTGACGGGAAGGCGAGCGGGCGTGGTCGTGGTGCTCATCGCGGCTCGGTCACCTGCCGATCGCGGTAGATGCCGCAGTGGGCGCAGGCGCGGTGCGGAACGACCTTTTCCTTGCGCGGGCAGGGGCAGTCGGCCAGGGCGGGAACGCTGGCCTTCCACTGGGCGCGGCGGTGGCGGGTGTTGGCGCGTGAGGTGCGCCGCTTCGGGACAGCCATGGGTGTTTCCTCTTCCGCTGGAGATCTGGCACGACACATCTTGTTGGAAACGGTTTTCATTGTAAAGTGGAGGTGCATCGGGCGCGGCGCCCGGCACTCCTGACCGACAGCGGGATCGCCGGGCGTGTGCACGCCAGAGCCCGGCGGACAACGGCGTCCGCCGGGCCACGCCCAGCGGGAAGCCTCGGGAAACCTCGCCGAAAGGAGACGACGCATGCCTGAGCAGGTCACACCCTGCACCGCGAAGGTCACCGTCCTGCTGTGCTGCGGGCACCGGTGCGCCGCCCTGGGGCATCGCACCGACACCGGTGTCGGTGCCGGAGAAGCGGCCACCCTGCTCGGAGTCCTCCGGGAGGCGGTCCGCAGAACACGCAACGCGGTGCTGGTCCGCAGCGAGTGCCTGGGCGCCTGCACCGTCGCGCCGGCGGTCGCGGTGATCAGCGGCGTCCCGGCCGGCGCCGGCCGGCTCTTCGGCCCGGTGGAGAGTCCCGCTCAGGTGAGCCGGCTGCTGGAATCGGTCGCCCGGGCCGATCGGGACGGCTGAACCCGTGCCTTCAGACGGTTCGCAGATCCAGGACATGCCAGCGGGCGGCGCCGGCGCCGCTGCTGTACCACCACACCAGACCGTTGCGGCTCTGCGCGTCGTTGGCCGCGGGGTCCAGCTCGACCGTCGTCGAGGCCGCGATGTCGTGGACGAGCAACGCCGCGGTGCGACTGGCGCCGGCATGCGGGCCGGGCTCGGCGAGGATCTCGAAACGGTCGAGTATCGCCACGTCGGGCACCGCCGCCCGGGCGGTCGCGCCGGCGATCTGCCGGCGAGCCGACCCGTCGGGACGCATCAGATCGATGCGGGCCAGTTCGTCACTGACCACCACCATGACCCGGCACCAGGTGGGGCTGCACGCCGCCAACTCGCCACCGCTGGTCGGCACGGCGACCTCACGACCGGTGATCAGGTTACGCAGCAGCAGGGCGGCCGTTCCGCGGCTGGAACCGTCGTCCAGCCACGGCCACGCCGCCATCGTCCAATCCCCGTCGACGCGTAGCACACGCACGAGGCCGCCCTTGCGCGCCACCGAACGCACCTCCGTCGTCCCGGCGCCGCCGTCGGGCTGGGCGGCCCAGTACACCCGGCCCTCATGATGGACCAGATCGTCCTGGCTGCCGAGCAGCACCGCGTTGCCGGTTTCGGTGGTGAGACGCCGGGCAGATGCGCCGTCGCGCCAGTTCGCGGCCCAGATCTCCGGCGGCCGCCCGTCAGCGAACTCCATCCACACGACGTCGTCTCCGGCGGCGATGATGTTCTCGAAGCGGGGATTGTCGGCGTTCGCCAGGCGGCGCAGCTCTCGTACGTCACCGTCGGCGTCACGCAGCAGAAGGAGCTGGAACTGCCCATCCGAGCTGGGTTCGGTGCCCACCACCGTGGCCGTGTCAAGGAACAACATCGGCCGCAGCGGCAGATCGGAGATGGTGTTGAGCCGAGCTTGCGGCCATGCCGCGCTCACCGGCACCCGTCCGCTCGCTACGGCGGGCTTCTGTTCGGGCGGGCCACCGCCGATGATCAGCACGCTGATGGCGGCGAGCGCGACGACAAGCCCGATGACGGACAGGCCGCGGCCGTGCCGCACGGGCCGGTCCGAGATCGGCCGAGCCGGCGCAGTGGTGGTCATTCGTACGGCCGCCGGGGTGATTCGATCCGCTGCCAGCTCGTCACCTCGAAATACGGCACCTCGGCCTCATTGACCGGATCCTTCTCCACCCTGTCGCTGTAGACGCCGACAGCCTGGATCCACGTATCGGCGGGGGCGTCGACACCGACACCGCCGGTCAGCCCGACCTTGATCGGGCGGCCGTCGGCCGCGCAGCACGCCAGCACCATGCGAGCCAGCATCGGACGCCCGTCCGGACCGGTGATGACGAACCCGGTCAGCCGCAGCGTGCGGCCGGTGAGACTGCGGCCCTCGTCGTACACCGCCCGGGACGCGTACTCCATCAAGCCCAGCGGCACCGGATCGCCCGGCGGCAAGGGCGGGAACTCCGAGTCGGCGGGTGCGGCGGCCAGGACGGTGCCGGTCTGCCCGGCGGCGTACGAGCCGAGCGCCGGCGGCGCGATCAGCAACAGGCCGACGGCCGGGAGGATCAGCAGCCACCCGACCCGAGGTTCGTGATGGCCGTGCCCGTCGTCGCCGGTCATCGCGGACCTGGCCGGCCGGAACTCGTAGTAGAGGGTCATCGCGGCGGCCGCCACCAGAAGCCCACCCGCGACGATGAGGAACGGCCGCAAGCCCTCCTTGACATAGCGCAGGTACGTGTCGGTGAGGCTGGCCTTGAGCACCGCCCCGCCGAACAGCACCATCACGAGTGCCTGTGCCTGCCGGTTCACCAGATCACCATCCCGACTCCGGTACCCACCAGCACGGCCGCGACGAAGGTGGCCGGGGCGAAACGGACGGCGAATCGCCGGCCGAACACACCGGTCTGCATCGAGATCAACTTGAGGTCGACCATCGGGCCGACCACGAGGAACACCAGCCGCGAGGTCAGCGAGAACTGCGACAGGGAGGCGGCGACGAACGCGTCGGCCTCGCTGCAGATCGACAAGAGGACGGCCAGGGTGGCCAGAGCCAGCACCGACAGGATCGGATCAGCGGCCAGCGTTTGCAGCCAGGACTCGGGTACGACGACGTTGATGGTCGCCGCGGCTGCCGCCCCGATGACCAGGAATCCGCCGGCGTGCGTGACGTCGTGCCGGCACGACGCCCAGAACGCGCGCGCCTTCGAGCTGTCGTCGAAGTCGGAACGGTGCGGCAGACGGATCCAATCGCTTCTTCCCAGGCGCAGCCACAGCCACCCCATCGCGATGGCGACGACCAGGCTGGCGACCGCACGTCCGAGAACCATTTCAGGATTGCCGGGGAAGGCCACCGCCGTCGCGGTCAGAACGATCGGGTTGATCGCGGGCGCCGCCAGCAGGAAGGCCAAGGCCGCAGCCGGCGTGACGCCGCGGCGAATCAGTGAACCCGCGATCGGCACGCTGCCGCATTCGCATCCCGGCAGAACCACTCCGGCCAGACCGGCGGCCGGCACGGCCACGACTGGATGCCGGGGCAGGGCCCTGGCCCAGAAGGAACGGGGAACGAAAACGGCGATCACCGCGGACAGCACGACACCGAAGACCAGGAACGGCACCGCTTGGATCATGACCGACACGAACACGGTGATCCAGGTTTGCAGCCCGGGGCCCAAGACCAGGTTCGCCAGTGGAGTGCGAAAGGCCACGAGGAGGACGAGCAGGATCGCCAGTCCCTCCACGGAGCCGAACCGCCGCGCCTTCAGGCCGTGCGAGCCGTCGTCCGCAGGCGCCGGCAGTGTGGACACGGAACGTTCTTGCTTCTCCGGCCGGGCACGAGTCGTCGCTCCGTCAGTGGAACTCAACACCGCACTCCCATTCCGCCGCGTCATTCGCCGGCGCGCACCATAGTTGCGGTCATCGATCAATTTACCGGTTGCCGGCGTGGACGCAATATCCGCTGAGTGATCGATCGAATTGATTCGTCAGTATCTATTGATGCACAATTTCTAATATCTTCATTTCGCGCGCGACATTCAGCCGGCACTGCGAATCGCCCGGGGGAGTCCCTGCTGCCGGGGGTGCTGGCAGGGGGGTTCTGGCAGGGTCTGTCTGACGGGCAAAACGGGCGCGTACGGTCGGTGACATGGCTGACAAGCAGCAGGTCCGCGCCGACATCCGGGAGTTTCTGACCACCCGTCGGGCACGGATCACCCCCGAGCAGGCCGGGCTTCGCGCCTACGGCAGCAGCCGCCGCGTCGCCGGTCTACGGCGCGAGGAGGTCGCCACCCTCGCCGGGATCAGCGCCGAGTACTACACCCGCCTGGAGCGGGGCAACCTCACCGGGGCTTCGGAGAGCGTGCTGGACGGTATCGCCCACGCCCTGCAGCTGTCCGACGACGAACGCACCCACCTGTACGACCTCGTGCAGGCCGCCGGGAGCAGCCGGTCCGCCGCCCGCCGCCGCCCCACGCAGGCGCGGGTCCGCCCGGCCGTGCAGCGGATCATGGACGCGTTGACGCTGACCCCGGCGTTCGTCGTCGACTCGCGGCTGGACATCCTGGCCGCCAACGAACTGGGCCGGGCCCTGTACGCGCCGATCCTCGCCGACCCGGTGAAGCCGCCGAACCACGCCCGGTTCCTGTTCCTCGACCGGCACGCCGGGGACTTCTGGCGCGACTGGGCGCAGGCCGCCGACGACGCCGTCGCGCTCCTGCGCGGTTCGGCCGGCCGTGATCCGTACGACGAGAAGTTGTCGAATTTGATCGGCCAGTTGTCGACGCGCAGCGACGACTTCCGGGTCCGGTGGGCCTCGCACGACGTGCGCGCGCATCTGACCGGCGCCAAGCGGATCCACCACCCGGTCGTCGGCGACCTCGAACTGCCGTTCGAGTCGATGCGGCTGCCGTCCGACCCGGGCCAGAGCCTGGTCATGTACACCGCGGAACCCGACTCGCCGTCGCACGCCGCGCTGCGGCTTCTGGCCAGCTGGTCCGCCCAGCCGCACACCCCGCAGCCGGCGGACCAGACGGCCACCGACGCCTGACGCCCTGTCACGCCACCCTCAGGAAGACAGCAATGAACCTTCGGACCTTCGGGATCCCGATGGCCGCCACCGGCGTGCTGCTGGCGGGACGCAGCGACCCCGCCCCGGTGCCGAGCAGCGTTGATGCCCCCGGTGTCGCACCCTCCCCATCAGCGGTGGAGGCGGGCACGGACGCCGACGAGACGGCGATCCTCCAAGCCGGCCGAGCCCGCACGCAGGCGATGATCGGCGCGGACACCAACCAGCTCGGTGAACTGCTCGCCGACGACTTCACCGCCGTACACATCACCGGCTACGAGCAGTCCAAGGCCGACTGGTTGGAGCAGGTCAGTTCCGGTGAGACGGCCTACCACGACGTTCAGGAGCAATCCGCGTCGGTGGCCGTCGACGGGGACACCGCTGTGCTGACGTCACGGAATCTGGTCACCGCCACCATCAACGGCTCGCGCGGCACCTGGCCCTTGGAGTCGACCACGACGTACGCCCGGATCGACGGGAACTGGCTGGCCACCCGTTCGCGCTCCACCACCTACTGAGGCGGCGGATCAGCAACCGGAAGCCGGCATGCCGGTGGCGGCGAGGGTCGACGTCGGCCCGAGATGACACCCGGCTCATGAGCGAAACCTCCCACCGGACATCGGCATGGTCGGGTGAGATCCGGCCGGCGGCCGAGCGAGAACGCTCGGCCGCCGGCCGGGCTTGCTACTGCGCCGGCAGGTCCGCCAGGTAGTAGTTCACGAGCGGAAGCCCCGTGAATCCGGTTGCCTCGTAGAGAGCGCGCGCCGGTGCATGTCCGGGATCGCCGCCGGTTGTCACATTGATGAGTCTGAACCCTTGATCGCGCAGTCGCCGGATGGCGAACTCCATCAAGGCTCGGCCGTGACCACGACGCTGATGCTCCGGGTGCACAGCGATCATCTCGATCACTCCCAGCGACTCGTCATGGTCCTGCCGGAGAACGACGAAACCGGCCGCGACACCGTCGGCCGTGGACACGACAAAAGACTCTGCCCCGTCATCGAGGCAGCATTTGCGGACGCTGTCGGCTTGTGCTGCCCGCCAGTCCGGGCGGTACAGCAGGCCGAAGATCGCCGATCCGAGGATGTTCTCGAAGGAGACGAAGACGGGCTCCCACGCGAGGAGGGACAGGTTGACGACAGCTTCCAGATCGGCAGGCGTCAGCGGCCGGATCTGGTGCGATGGCACGGTGACGTGAGACTGCTCGGGCATGCGAATGCTCCGTTCCATGACGACGAAGCCGATACGTGACACGTATGGGCCTGGGACGCAGGAAGCGGCGGAGCAACGTACTGAAAGGATGCTCGCCGCTCAGAAGCGGCGGGTCCGCCCAGCAGCGGCGCAGAAGCAGATGAAGGTCATGAGGCGACACTAGCGCATCACGCCGGTTCCGCGGGCTGCCGGCCACGGGTGCGGGGCCCGCCGGGCGGCGGGCCCCACTGGGCGGACGGGGTGCCGGTCAGCTCCCGACCTGGACCTGGAAGCGGCCGGCGGCGATGGAGGCGATGACGCCGCCGTCGATGAGCAGGTCGGAGCCGGTGATGAAGGCGCCGTCGCGGCCCATCAGGAACGCGGCGACGGTACCGATCTCGTCGGGGGTGCCGACCCGCCCGGCCGCCGACGCCTTGATCATCTCCTGGTAGAGAGCGCCGGCGGGGGAGTTGAGCTCGTCCAGGGCCAGGGGCGTCATGATGATGCCGGGGCTCAGCGAGTTGACCCGGGCGCCGCGGTCTCCCCAGGTGACGGCGGCGGCCTGGGTACGCAGCGTGTTGGCGCGCTTGGCCACGGCGTAGGCGACACCGGAGTTGACGATGGTGTCGGGCTGCAGGAACGGCAGGGCGGCGAGCTCGGCGGCCGGGGTACGGGCCAGGGCCTCGTTCTGCTCCGGCGGCAGCGGCGGGATCATGTGGCCGGCCTGGCTGGAGATGACGATGCCGGACCCGCCCGGGGCGATCACCCGGGCGAACTCGTCCAGGACGTGGGCGGTGCCGACCAGGTCGACGGCGATGATCGCTTCCGGGGACGCCTGCGCGGGGGACAGTCCGGCGGTCTGCACCACGTGCATGACGGCGCCGAGCTGCGCGGCGGTGCCGGCCAGTTCGCGGACGGAGTCCTGCGAGGACACGTCCACCTTCGCGGTCTGGGTCTGGTAGCCGGCGCCGGTCAGGGCAGTCGCGGCGGCCTTGGTGTTGTCCTCGTTGATGTCGGCGAGCAGGATCGTCTGGCCGACGCCGATGCGGCGGGCGATCGCCTGGCCCATCGACCCGGCGCCGATGACGACAGTGACTTCGGTGGTCATGACGTGTTTCCTTGTCAGAAGCAGGTGGGTTCGCGGCAGACCCTTGATGCCTCCACGGTCGCAGCCCTGCGGCGCCGGTGACAGGCCAGGCGATGGGGGGTCTGACAGGGACCCCCACCAGCCTCGCCGTTCGCGCATATCGCTGAAACCATCGGGACATGCCCGTAAAATCCTCGGCGGTCCTGGCCTTCGCCGCGATCGGCACCCGGTGGGAGATCGAGACGCCCGCACCGCTGGGCATGACCCTGCGCGAGCAGATCCTGCAGCGGGTCGACGACTTCGACCGCCCCTACTCCCGGTTGTCGAGGCGGCCCGCCACGACCTGCACGGACGCTGTCTCCGCCGGGCCGAGGCGTGGGAGGAGAGCGCCGAGCAGCGGCGGTCGTCATGGTTGTTCGAGCGACCGGCTGTGCAGGCGGCTGTCGTAGAAGATCAGGGGCACACCGTCGGCCGAGCGGCTCAGGGCGTGGACGCGCAGCAGGGTGAGCACATGGTCGCCGGCGTCGACCTCGGTCGCCACGCCGACCCGGAACGTTGTCGGGGCCCGGTCCAGGAAGACCGCGCCATGGCCGGTCGCCTCCCAGGAGACGCCGTCGAACCTCTCGGCTCCGGGACGCGAGAGCCGGGCGACGTCGGCTCTGTGGTGCGCGCCGAGCACGCTGATGCCCCATTGGGGTGCTCGGCGCAGGACCGGCCAGGTCGTCGAGGTACGCGCGAAACTGAGTGCGGCCAGCGGCGGGTTCAGCGAGATCGAGCTGAACGAGTTCGCCAGCATGCCGACCGGCTGTCCGTCGACGAGTGCGGCGACCAGCGTGATGCCGGTGGCGAAGCCCGCGAACGCGTAACGCAGTTCTGGCGCGGCTGGGGACGCGGGGTCGGCGGCCGATGCGCTCGGTTCTGCGCTGCCACTCATGTCGTGCCTCGAGATCCTTCCTCGGCCGGGGTCCCGGTGCCGATCGCGTCTCACGGCTGGATGGTTTCGGTGCCCGGCGTGTGCGGCACCTGGGTCTCGTGGTGAACCGGCGTCTTGCGGACGAACAGGGTGCCGAGGATGGCGGCGAAGGCGATGATCCCGCCGGTCACGAAGGCGGTCCGGGCCGCGTCGACGGACTGTGCCGTGCTGAGCACGCCCGCGTGGGCCGCGTTCGCCCCGATCGTGTACGCCGAGACGAGTACCGCGCCACCGGCGGCGCCGGCCAGCTGCTGGATGGTGCCGAACGCCGCGCTGCCGTGCGGGAAGAGCTCGTCGCGCAGCGATCCCAGCGCGGCAGTGGTCATCGGGCCCCACATCATCGCCTGCGCACCGCACATGACCAGGTAGGTGACGAAGATCGTCCACACGCTGGTGCCCTCGTCGATCCGGGTGAGCAGCCAGAAGGTCGCCGTCCAGATGATCGCGCCGGGAATCGCCAGGGGACGCGGCCCGTAACGGTCGTAGATCCGGCCGCCGAGGGCGGAGACCCCGGCGATGATCGCGCCGCTGGGTACCAGGAACAACCCGAGCGTGAAGGTGCTCAGCCCGGTGACACTGGTCAGGATCAGGGGCAGGACGATCGAGATGCCGAAGCCGTTCAGGGCGACGACGAGCATCACCAGCAGCGGTACGGTGAACGCCCTTGTCCGGAGGATGCGCAGGTCGAGGAACGCGCCCGGGCCGCGCTGGAGCACGAGCTGGCGCCAGGCGAACGCGGCGACGCCGGCCAGCCCGGCCGCGATCGGGATCCAGGGCGGGACCGGTGCGTGGCCGGAGGCGGCCTCGCCGATCGAGGCGAGCCCGTAGACCAGGGCGCCGAAGCCGATCGCGGACAGCACCATCGACAGCACGTCGAGGGTCACCGGCTCCGGGGTGGTGATGTTGCGCAGCTTCACCGCGCCCAGCGCCAGCGCGGCCACCGCGATCGGCAGCATGAGGATGAACAGCCAGCGCCAGCTCAGCTGCGACAGCACCAGCCCGGACACCGCGGGACCCACGGCGGGCGCGATGGCCGGGACGGCGGTGGCCAGCGCCATCAGCTGACCGCGGCGGGCGGCGGGGGCCAGCCGCATGGTGGTGGTCATCAGCAGCGGGACGAAGACGGCGGTTCCGGCGGCCTGGACGATGCGCCCGGCGAGCAGGACTTCGATGCCCGGCGCGATCGCGGCGATCGCCGTACCGGCGGTGAACAGCGCCATCGCGCCGAGGAAGATGGTCCGCAGGTGGTAACGGCGCATGATGAAGCCGGTCGCGGGGATCAGCACCGACAGCGTGAGCAGGTAGCCGGTGGTGACCCATTGTCCGGTGCTGGGGGTGATGCCGAGGTCGGTGATCAGGCTGGGCAGCGCCACCCCGAGCAGCATCTCGTTGAGCAGCACGACGAAGGCCGAGACCATCAGCAGACCGATGATCAGGCCGTCGCCCGGCGCGAGCCGGTTGTCGGGTGGTGTCGTTGTCGACGTAGTCACAGGAGTGCTTTCTGGCTGGTGGGCGAGGATCAGCCGGCCGCGGCTGTCTCGGTCAGGCGGGGGTCGAGCCCGTACTGGGCGGGCGCGCCGAGGTGGTCGCGCAGCGTGGCGCCCTCGTAGTCGAGGTGGAAGATGCCGCGCTGCTGCAGGATCGGGACGACCTGGTCGACGAAGGCGTCGATGCCGTCGTGGTAGACGTCGATGGCCAGCGAGAAGCCGTCGCAGGCGCCGGCTTCGAACCACTGCTGCATGTGGTCGGCGACCTCAGCCGCGGTGCCGGGCACGACCGGGTGGTAGTCGATGACGCCGTGGGCCAGGACGTCGTGCAGCGACCAGCCTTCCCGGGCCACGGCGAGGGCGCGGGCCGACCGCGGGTCGGACGGGTTGGCGCGGGCCTCGGCGAGCTGCCGGTCGGTGAGGGGCTGTTCGAGCTGGGCGGGGCTCAGGCGCAGGCCGAGCATCGCGCCGAGGTACGCCACCCGCTGGTCCAGGTCGATCGACTCGTCCAGCCGGCGCCGCCGGTCCAAGGCGGTCCGCTTGTCAGGGGCGACGCTGGGCATGAAGCCGGCGAACAGTTTGACCTCGTCGGGGTCACGCCCGGCCTGCTCGGCGGCTTTGCGCAGGGCGGTGCGGTGGGCGATGCCCTCCTCGATGCGGTACGGGTTGGCGTACACGCCGCTGGCGTAGCGGGCCGCGAGTTCCAGGCCGTTACCGCCGCCACCGGCCTGGAAGATGACCGGCTGGCCCTGCTCCGACGGCGGGATGGGCAGCGGCCCCCGCGAGGCGACGTACTGGCCTCTCGCGTTGACTGGCTGGATCTGGCTCATGTCGGCGAACCGCCCGGCGGCGGCGTCCCGGACCCAGGCGTCGCGCCCCCAGCTGCCCCACAGCGCCTGCACCACCTGCACCACTTCGTGGGCGCGTTCGTACTTCTCCGCGCGCGGCGGCACCGCGCTGCCGAAGTTCGCCGCGGCGACGGGATGCGAGGTGGTGACCGCGTTCCAGCCGGCCCGGCCGTGGCTGACCACGTCGAGGGCCTTGAACTGGCGGGCGATCGTGTACGGGTCGTTGAAGGTCGTGGAGCCGGTGGCGACCAGGCCGATCCGCTCGGTGCCCCGGGCCATCGAGGTCAGCACGACCAGCGGGTCGATGGCGTGCTGCGGGGCCTCGTGCTCGAGGTCGACGGTCAGGGCCGGGGTGTCCGCCAGGAAGACGAGCTGGATCTTGCCCCGCTCGGCGGCCTGGGCGTACCGGACGATCGCGTCCATGTCGGTGTAGCTGGACGGGTCCACGCCGGGCATGCGCCAGGCTCCGGGCTGGGCCCCGTAGCCGTTGGCGATCTGGATGGCCAGGACCATCTGAGGATTGGTCACGACATGTCCTCCGACATACGCTTTTCCACCGCCGGCGGCAGGGCTCAGCTAGCCGGCACGACGATGAGGAGATAGTCTCCGTTTGGCAGATCCAAACGTACGGAGACAGTCTCCGTTTTGTCAACGAGGGGTGGTCGTGTCGTGGCCGGGAGCACAAACGACGGCGAGCGCAAGCCGCGGACGGACAAGCAGCGCAACCGGGCCCACATCCTCGACGTCGCCGAGCAGTACTTCTCCGAGCACGGCATCACCGGCTCACTGGACGCCATCGCCAAGCGCGCCGGCATCGGTCCCGGCACCCTCTACCGGCACTTCCCGACCCGCGAAGCGCTGCTCGCCGCCCTGCTGCAGGCACGCGACGACGAACTGGAGGCGCGGCGCAAGGCCATCCAGGAGCAGGAGTCGGACTCCGCGGCCGCCCTCGCCCAATGGCTGACCGCGATGGGACAGTGGGCCACCGCCTTCGACGGCCTCCCCGAGCCGTTGCGCGCGGCACTGGTCGAGGACAAGTCCCCGCTGGCATTGACCTGTCAGGGCTTCATCACGACCACCGACGCGTTCCTGCGTGCGGCCCAGCGTGACGGCCGTGCCCGGCCCGAGGTCCGGGGCCGGGAGCTGTTCCTAGGTGTGCTCGCGGCGAGCTGGGCAGCGAGCGCCGCCATGGCCGACGAGTCCTCACCCTCAGCGCTCCATCACCTGCTGCAGGCCGGCTGGGCGACCCCGGCCGAGCGTGCCGAGCACCTCAGTTGACGGCGCCAGAACACCGCGCCCGCATGATCGCCCACGCCGGGGCGGAGCCGGAAAGGCGGGTCGGCGGTATCGCCCCGCTCCGCGGCCGTCGCGGCGCACAGTGAATCCATGCCCGAAAAATCTCAGCTCAGCGGCGAGATGGCGGCATCGCTGGACAGGCTGCGCAAGCTCAGTGATGCACGCCAGGCCGAGGTGCAACGCCAGCAACACACCACCGGCCCGCCCGACGCCGTGCAGCGCCGGGGTGAGGCCATGGACGTGCGTGATGACGTCCTGGTTCGCCGCGCCGAAACCGCTGACCGCCGCGACCAGACCCAAGCGCAGCGGGAGACCATGCTCGACGACCGGCAGACGGCGCTCGATCAGCGAGAACAACTCCTCGACCGGCGAGAGAGCGAAGGTTGACGGGTGGTGCCCGGCGGATCAGCTCGGGGCGTGGGCGGCGAGGAACGCCTTGGCGATGGCCGAGGCGACGTCGGCCGGATCATTCGCGGACAGCGCGGTTCCGCCGGTGGCCTTGGCCATCGCCGTCAGGGCGGCCATGTCCGCGTCGGCGCCGTAACCGACCGCGATGATCGGGACAGGCCGTTGCGGGTCGCGGGTGGTTTCGAGCTGTTTCCGGAACGCCTGACCGGACATGGCGAATCGCGAGCCCGCGTCCTTGCCGTCGGTGAGGACCACGACCAGCGTGCTGGTCTCCGGTTTGGCCTGCGCGCGCATGGCGGCCGAGGCGTCCAGCACGGTCCGGTAGAGCGGGGTGCCGGCGTTCTCGGCGGCCCGGTATCCGCTGATGCCGGCGGCCAGCAGCTCTCGGCGGGTGCGGTTGCCGACGCGTTCGGTGAGCGGGCCGAGACCGACCGTCTCGACGTGGGCGGGGCTGGTCGGGGACGGGGTGGAGAAGAGCCACATGCCGACGCTGGTGTCGGTGCCGAAGAGGCGGCTCGCGTTGAGCCCGGTCTCGCGTAGCAGCGCGGCCTTGGTGGTCTTGCGGCCGGCCTTGTCGGTGACCGGTTCGTTCATCGAGCCGGAGGCGTCGACCAGCACGAGCACCTGGAAGTCCATCGTCCGGTACTGCGACCAGTGCACGGCCTCGGTGAGCATGTCGTCCGGCCGGTCCGGCAGGGGCAAAATGCCGGTTTGAGCCTGAGCGCGGAAACCGGCGGCGGTCAGCGCCTCCGCGCTGATCGCCTGCCGCAGGCGTGCGGCGAGGTCGCGGTCGGTCACGGCAGGCGAGATCGCGTACGGGTAATCCGCCTCGACCAGCCCGTCCGACGGCACCGCGCCGACCAGCGGGATGGTGTGCTCGCCGTCCTGATACGCCTGGAGTTGCTGCTCGATGACGGGGAAGACTCCGACGTCGGTGCCGGTGGAGGCGCGTTGGAGCAGGGCCGCCGGGTCGGCGGCGGCGTCGGCGAGCCGGCTCCGCAGGGTGAGGGCGCGCAGTTTGGCGATGCCGGTGTCCGGGGTGGTGCGGTTCATCGCCGTGTAGATGGCGTGCACCGACAGCAGGCCGACCGTCGTGCGCAACGGGTCCGGCGCGCTGATGGTGATCCGCTGCTGCACCGCGCCGTCGGCCACCGCGGCCCACGAGGTCTTGCCGTCCCGGGCGTAGTCCTCGGCGGCCTTCTCGGGTCCGGCCAGCACGATCGGGGAGTGGGCCAGCGGGTCGCCCTCGGCGGTGTAGGCCGCGCCGTCGGCGGCGGCGATCCGCAGCCAGGCGCTGCTCGACGGAATCCACACGTCCGGCCGCTGTGTCGTCTCCGCGGTGACCGCCGGTTCCTCCGCGGTGACCACGACCGGCCCGCATTCCCCGCCGTCCGGGTCCAGGGTGCGGGCCGCCTCCTGCACCACCGGGGCGATCTCCGGAGCGGCCGCTACCCGCAGGCGTGCGTCCGGGCAGGCGACGGCGGCGGCCGGGACGGCCGGGGTACCGGTGTCCGTGTCGCCTCCCCACCACAGCGCGGTGCCGGCCGTGACCAGCAGCAGGACGGCGGCCACAGCGGCAGTACGAGGACGGACGCGCAGCCGGGAGAGGCGCGGGCGCCTGCGGCCCCGGGCGGCCAGCACGGGCAGACCGCCGGTGCGGAACGGGTCGTCGTGGTTGTCGGTGGCCCGCACCCGCCGGAGCCGGGCCCGCCGTTGCCTGCGCAGCAGGAGCAGCACCAGCGCGAGCAGCGCCACGGCGAGGGCGCCGGCCAGCGACCAGAGCAGCGTGGTGCGCAGGACGTCGTCGGCGGTGGCCGCCGCGACCGGGGAGAGCGTCACGAGCGGGGTCCTCCGATGGTCCGCCATGGCCGTGATCGGCCGGATCAGTGCGAAGTGGACCGTAGACGTACGCGACTGACAAGATCAACCGTGTTGGGTGACGGGTCGGTGAACATCGGCGCGGCGGTCCGGAGGGTATTCGTCACCGAGATTTCATGACCGTCCTCAAGTGACGGTGTGCGCCCTGTCGCACCGATCTGACCTGCGAATATGCCGGAAACTGCGCGCGGAATGCCGGCTCGGCGGCACGATGGCCGCCGCTTAACATCCCCATGATCGACCGGTGGTGTGCGCGCCCGGAACGGTCAGTTCCACATCGGGAGTGCCGGTCAGAGGGGATCAGTGTGAGCATGCCGACCTGGGCGGAGATCGGCCGTTATCTCGACGACCATCGCCAGCCGTTGCTGATCGGCCTGGCCATCGCCGAACTGGTGATCCTGCTGGTGGTCGCGTTGCGCTGGTTCGATCGCCGGTACGGGCTGCGGCACCTGCTGCGGCGTACCCGTCGTTTCCTGACAGCGGTGGCGCGGGATCTGGCCGCCCCCGTGGTCGACCTGATTCGGCTGCGCCGCGCCGTCCGCCTGATCGCCGACCGGTTCGCCGCCGGTGATCCGGTGGCGGACGCCGGCGCGGCCCTGGTGTCGGCCGGGCGGGCCGTCCAGCGGAGAGAGGACTGCTGGCCGTACCGGGTGACGCTGGGTGACAGCCGGATCGGCGTGGGCCTGGCCGGGCCCGGCGATCTGCCCGAGCCCGGCCCGGCTGGCTCACCGTGGCGCGCCGCCGGCGCCCGCCGCTGGCAGGCCACCGCGCCGCTCCCACCGCCCCCAGTGCTTCCCGCGCTTCCAGCGGGCGCGCCACTCGCGGAGGGCCCGGCGGTCTCGTCGCTGCCGCCGGCACCGAAAATTCCGGCGGCACCGAAAATGCCGCCGGTCGCGGAAGTACCGGCAGTCCCGGGCCAGCCGGTCTCCGGCGAGCAGGGCCAAAACGGGCCGCAGGGGCAGAACGGGCCGCAGGGTCAGGGCGGGCCGCTGCCGGTGCTGGTCGGTGTCGCCGGGGATGAGCTGGTGCTGCTGGATCTGGCCCGCAGCCCGGGTGTCGTCTCGGTGCACGGAGCCACCGGCCCGGCCGCCCGGCTCGTCGCCGCGATCACCGCGCAGCTTCGGGCGGCTGTCGGCACACGTGTCGGCGATCTGCAGGTGGTGGACGACGACGGCGCGGCCCTCGACGAGACGCTGCGAACCCTGGGGGATCGGCCGGTCACCACGGGTACGCGTACGGTGCTGGTGTGCCGGGGCCCGAAGCCGTCCGCCGCGGCCAGGATCGCGGCGCTCACCGCCCGCGACAGCGGCCTGCTGGTGCTGGTGGCCGGTTACGTGCCCGGCTCCCGGTGGCGGTTGCGGGTCACCAGCGCCGGCCGCGTCATCGCGCCGGAACTGGGCCTCGACGCCTACGCCGCTCCGGTCGGCCCCGGCCTGGACCGAGCCCGGTCCGCGGGCGACCCGGCGTCCGGCAGAGCGCCGTCCGGCAGCGCGGCAGTCGGCAGTGCGGCAGTCGGCAGTGCGGCCGCCGGCAGCGCCCCGTCCGGCAGCCCGGCGTCCGGCGGCCCGGCGCGCGGCGGTCGCGTGCCGTTCCGGCGGCTCACCGGTCCGCGGGCCGGCCGGCCAGACGCCGGTACCGGCGACGCCCCGCCGTCGGCGGTACCGAACTGGGCGGACGAGCAACCCGCCTCGTCGCCGGCACCGGCCCGCCGCACCGCCGACGACCTGATCGAACCCGAGATCGGCACGGCTGCCCCGGCAGCCGTGGGACCCGACGCCGTGACCGCACGCCCCGGAGAGAAATGATGCGTACGCTGCTCACCCTCGTCTCGCCGGAGGAGACCCGCGACGTCGCGCTCGACGTCCAGGTGGACACCCCGGTGCACGCGCTCGCCGAGCAGGTCGACGGCGACGCCGGCCTGTACCTCGACGGCGGGCGGCTGGAATCCGGCCGGACCGTCAGTGAAGCGGGCCTCTTCTCCGGGGTGCGGGTGGGTGTCGGCGCCCCGGCCCCGGACCGGCCCGTGCGGGAACTGCCAGGTGACGCCCGTCTGCACTGGCTGGAGGTGCACGCGGTCGGCGGCCCCGCCGCGGGTCGGATCTGGCCGGTGGGGTTCGGCACCCACGACATCGGCGCCGCCCCCGGCTGCGCCATCGATCCCGGCGGTCCGGGCCTGCCCCAGCACGGCGCCCGGCTGACAGTGGACGAGCAGGGACACGTCTGGGTCACCACCGCGAAGGACGGCGGGGTACGGCTGACCATCCCGCGGCCGCCGGACGCCGCCGACGTGACAGTGCCGCCGCAGGACCGCCGCGACGGCGCACACCGCTGGCTGCCCGGCACCGACCTGGCGGTGGCCGGCACGCTGCTGCGGCTGGTCGAACGGGAGGCCCCGGACGCGGCCGTCACCCCGGCCACCGACGTACCGGTGCTCGACTTCAACCGCCCGCCGCGGATCGTGCCGCCGCTGCTCTTCTCCCGGCAGAGGTTCCCGGCCCCACCGGTGAAACCGGGCCGGCGCCCGATCCCGGTGCTGCTCACCCTCGCGCCGATGGTGATGGGCCTGACGTTCGTGCTGGTCTTCGACTCGCTGTTCTACCTCGTCATCATGGCGTTCAGCCCGATCCTGGCCCTGGCCAGCTGGTACACCGACCGGCGCAGCGGCCGCCGCAAATACCGCACCGACCTGGCCGAGTACCAGGTGAAACGGGCCGCCCAGGTGCGGGCCCTCGCCGCCGCCGTCGGTGACGAGCGGCTTGCGCGCTGCGCGGCGTCGCCCGACCCCGCGACGGTCTTCCGCACCGTGGTCGGGCCCGGGCGCCGGCTCTGGGAACGGCGCCGCCGCGACCCCGATCACCTGGTGCTGCGGGTCGGCACCACCGATCAGCCGTCGCTGATCGAGGTGGAGGACCCGGCCCGCCCGGACGGGGAGCGCAACCTGCGCTGGACCGTTCCGGACGTGCCGATCACCGTGGACCTGGTGGACCGCGGCGTGATCGGCCTGGCCGGCGACCCGGAGACCAGCTATGCCGTGGCGCGCTGGCTGGTCGCCCAGGCCACCGCCCTGCACAGCCCCCGGGACGTACGGGTGCACCTGCTCACCGAACCCGGCGGCGAGGACCGGTGGAGCTGGATCCGGTGGCTGCCGCACTGCCGCCCGGCGGAGGACGGCGCACCCGCCGGACGGCCGTACAGTCTGGTCGGCAACGACCCGGAGACGGTGGCGAACCGGGTCGCCGAGCTGGTGTCGCTGATCACCGCCCGGGTCAAGGCACGCGGCTCCCAGCTCGGGCAGGTGATGTTCACCGAACCTGACGTGCTGCTGGTCGTCGACGGGGCCCGGCGGCTGCGCGAGGTGCCGGGCATGGTGCAGGTGCTGACCGACGGCCCGGCGGTCCGCGTCTTCGCGATCTGCCTCGACGCCGAGGAGCGGCTGCTGCCGGAGGAGTGCACCGCCGTGGTACGGGCCGACGCCGACGGCCTCACCGTCCGGCAGACCGGTGTGCCCGAGGCCACCGCGGTACGTCCCGACGCGGTCACCCCCGCTTGGTGCGAGCGGGTGTCCCGGGCGATGGCGCCGCTGCGGGACGTGACCCCCGACGAGTCCGCCGGCCTGCCCGACCGGACAGGGCTGCTGACGTTGCTCGACGCCGATCCGCCACGCCCGGAGGAGCTGGCCGCCCGCTGGGCCGCCCAGCCGGCCTCCACCACCTTCGTGATCGGCGCCGGCTTCGACGGGCCGGTGGCGCTCGACCTGGTCCGCGACGGGCCGCACGCGCTGGTCGCCGGCACCACCGGCGCCGGGAAGTCGGAGCTGCTGCAGAGCATGGTGGCGTCGCTGGCAGCGGTGAACCGGCCGGACGAGCTGACCTTCGTGCTCGTCGACTACAAGGGCGGCAGCGCGTTCCACGGGTGCGTGCGCCTGCCGCACACCCTCGGCATGGTCACCGACCTGGACAGCGCCCTGGTGACGCGCGCCCTGGAGTCGTTGAGCGCCGAACTGCGCCGCCGGGAGGAGATCCTGGCCCGGGTCGCCGCCAAGGATCTGCCCCGGTACCGGGCGATGCGGCAACGGGACCCGGAGCTGCCCGCGGTGCCGCGGCTGGTCCTGGTGATCGACGAGTTCGCCACCCTCGCCCGGGAGGTGCCCGACTTCATCCCCGGCCTGGTCAGCATCGCCCAGCGCGGCCGGTCGCTCGGCATCCACCTGATCCTCGCCACCCAGCGCCCGGCCGGTGTGGTGACCGGCGACATCCGCGCCAACACCAACCTGCGCATCGCGCTGCGGGTCACCGACCCGATGGAGAGCAGCGACGTCATCGACGTGCCGGACGCCGCGCTGATCCCCGCCACGGTTCCCGGGCGTGCCCTGGTACGCCTCGCGCACCGTTCCACGGTTCCGTTCCAGACCGCGTACGCGGGCGCGGTCCATCACGACGACGAGGACGACGAGGACGCGGCCCGCCCGGTCCTGCCGGTCTCCGGTATCGAACTGCCCTGGTCCCGGCTCGGCCGGGTGCTGCCACCACCCGCCGAGGCCCCGGAGAACGCGTCGGACGCCGACGAGCTGGCCGCCACCGACCTGGACGTGCTGGTCGACGCGATCGGCGCGGCCGCCCGGGACGCGGGCTGCGAGCCGCAGCCCAGTCCGTGGCTGCCTCCGCTGCCGGCGACGGTGCTGCTCGACGACCTGGCGGTGCCGCAACGCCCGGCGGCCGGGCTGCGGCCGGTGCCCTGGGCGCTGGCCGACCTGCCCGAACAGCAGGCGCAGCGGGTCCTGACCTGTGACCTGACCCGCCTGGGGCACCTGTATGTGCTCGGCGCCTCCCGCTCCGGGCGCTCGCAGCTGCTGCGTACCCTCGCCTCCGCCCTGGCCCGGGGGAACTCCTGCGCCGACGTGCACCTGTACGCGATCGACGCGGCCGGCGGCGCGATGGCGGCGCTCACCGAGTTCCCGCACTGCGGCGCTGTGGTGCCGCGCGCCGACATGGAACGGCTGGAGCGCCTGCTGACCCGGATCAGCGGGGAGGCGGCGCGCCGCCACGAGGCCCTCGGCCGGCACTCCTGCGCGGACCTCGAGGAGTTGCGTGCCGTGCTGCCCGAAGCGGAACGCCCGGCACACCTGGTGGTGCTGGTCGATGGCTGGGACTCGCTGTCCGCGGTGCTCACCGAGCACGACGGCGGCCGGCTGTACGAGCTGATCCTCGGACTGCTCCGGGAGGGCCCGGCAGCCGGCGTGCACCTGGTCATGTCGTCGGAGCGCGGGCTGATCTCCGGCCGTGCCGCGGGCCTGAACGATCACCGGATCATGCTGCGGATGACCGACCGCACCGACTACGCCTCGATGGGCGTCAACCCGCGCCGGGTGCCCGAGGTGGTGCCGCCCGGGCGCGGCTGGAGTTCGGCGGACCGGGCCGAGCTGCAGGTCGCCCTGCTCGCCGCGGACCCGTCCGGGCAGGCCCAGGCGGACGCGATGCGCCGGATCGCGGCGCGGGGCGCGGCCCGCGACAGCGCGGTGCCCGCCCAGCGCCGGCCCTTCCCGGTCGCGGTGCTGCCCTCGACGGTCACCTTCGCCGACGCGTTCGCCCAGGTGCCGCAGGAACAGCGGGTACCCCTGCGCGGCCTGCTGGGTCTCGGCGGCGACGCGGCCGCGCCGGTGCCGGTCGACTTCGCCGGCCGGCAGAGCGCCTTCCTGATCGCCGGGCCGCCCGGTTCGGGTCGCAGCAACACGCTGGCCACGCTGGCTGTCTCACTGCTGGCGGGCGGGACAGCGCTGGTGGTGCTGACCCCCCGGGAGTCGCCGCTGCGCCGGCTCTCCGTGCACGGCCGGGCCGAGGTGATCGAGGGACCGCAACCGGATCCGGCCGTGGTGACCGCCGCGGTGGCGGGGATCGGCGGGCCGGTGGTGGTGCTCGTCGACGACGTGGACCTGCTCGGCTTCGCCAACCCGGTGGACCAGGTGCTGCGCGAGGTGGTGGCGACCGGCCGGGACCGGGGCATCGGTCTGGCGTACGCGGGCACGGCCGAGACCCTCACCCAGGCCCTCGGCGGCTGGATGGCGGAGGCCCGCCGGTCCCGGCAGGGGGTGCTGCTCGCGCCGCAGTCCACCCTGGAGGGGGATCTGGTCGGGGTGCGCGTGCCGCCGGCGCTGCTGCGCTCCGGAAGCCGGCCCGGCCGCGGCTACGTGCCGGACCCGGCGAGCGGGGCGCTGAGCTCGGTGGCCATCCCGCACACCGTGCTGCGCTGACCCGACAGCGACGCCCCCGGCTCGACCGAGCCGGGGGCGTCGTCGTGTGCGGGCCGCCTCAGCTCGACGGCTTGGCCAGGCCCGCGTCCAGCTCAGCCAGGTTCTTCGTGATCATGTTGAAGCTCTGCGCGAACGTGTCGAGCTGGGCGATCGCCTTGGTCAGCGACGCGTTGAACTCGGTGTACTGGGCGCTCATCACCGGGCTGGACTGCTGCAGCCACAAGCCGCCCTGACTGGTCAGCAGCTCGGTGACGTTGGCCTGCAACGTGGACAGCTCGCCGGAGATCTCGCTGCCTTCCGAGGTCAGGCGGGCCGCCACACTCTTGACGGCCTCGTAATCGACGTTTACCTCTGCCATGGTGTCTCCCTGTGTACGGTGGCCGGCCGGTCAGCTACCCGAGCTGGACTGGGTGATCGCGTCGTCCATCGCCCGTAGCTGCGCGACGATGTTCTGGAACTGCTGGGCGAAGCTGGTGATGTTCTGCACCGCGGCGGTGACCGAGGTGTTGAACTCCTTGTACTGGGCGCTCAGCGTGGGGCTCGACTTCTGCAGCCAGAGGCCGCCGTCGCTGGTGAGCAGCTGGGCCACGGCGTTCTGCAGTGAGGTGAGCCGCGGTACGGTGCTGGACACCACCTGGTTGAGGTTGGCGGAGACCGCGTTCACCTTCTCGAAGTCGACGGTGATGTTGGGCATGTGTGCTCCAGTGGGTCAGACGGGATAGTTGTAGTAGTAGTAGTCGTCGTCCTCGGCCGGCGGATCCTCGTGCGACTGGAGGGTCCACTGGCCGGTCTTCGGGTTGCCGGTGTAGACGTCGGTGCCGTCCGGGCCGACCACGGTCTTCGTGCCGGTGCCGTCACCGGTGACCACGATGTCGGTCGTGGTGGTCTCGCCCTTGGTGTCGACCGTGACGTTGTGCGAGCCGCCGTCCGACGTCGGCGTCACCGTGCTGGTGGTGGTGCCCTCGCCGGTCTTCGACGTCACCACGTAGGAGCCGTCCGGGTTGGTCTTCTTCTCGATCGTCTCGGTGCTGCCGTCCGAGTGCGTGATCGTGGACGTGTAGTCGACGACGTCGGGCACGCCGTTGCCGTCGGTGTCGACGTACGTGTAGTTGGTCGTCTCGGTGTAGGTCAGCCCGTCGCCGGACTGCACGGTCGTCGTCTCCGAGACGATGTTGCCGTCCTCGTCCAGCTGCGCCGTGGTGTGGTTGCTGCCCACCGTGCCCGTGCCGTCGATCTCGGTCGGGACGGCGCCCGGCTGGGGCGGCGGCGGGCCGCTCCACAGCGGGATCGACGCGGTCTTGAGATCGCCGTTCTCGTCGTAGTACTGGAACGTGACGTTCTTGTCCTTGATGTCGAGGTAGTGCTCGTACGCCTTGGTGTCCGCCTGCCACTGGCCGATGTGGGCCTGCAGCCGGGCGGTGTTCACCTTGCCGCCGAAGTCCGCGTCCACGTCGAAGAACGCCTTGGCGATGCCGTCGAAGTTGTCGGCGAGCTTGTCCAGCAGCTCCATCGAGTCCTTGAACGGGCTGTGGCAGGCGTAGAAGAAGGCGCTGAGGGCCGCGTACACCGAGGCGTTGCCCACCTGGCCGGAGCCGACGACCGTGCCGTTCGACGTCACCACCGCCCGCCGGGACCCCGTCTCGACATCCGTTTTGATCTTCGCCTTCAGTTCGCGCATGCTGCCCGCGAGTTGATGCAGCAGCGCGTAGTCGAGCACCAGGTCGGCCACCGGCGCACGCTCCTCTCTGTCTCCCTCAGGTTCGACGCGCGGGCCCCCGCGGACGGTTCACCGTGAACCACCACGCACCGCCGCCGCGTCAGACAGAAAGGACAGCGGTACGGGTCGTGCGGAGGTAGCAGTGGCAGAACGCCCGAGGGACTGGTCGGCGTTGAAGATGTCCGGCGATCCCACGCCCGGCGATCCCGACGTGCTGCTCGCTGTCGCCGACTACATGGACGCGATGGCCCGCAACGCGGAGACCGCCGACACCGGGCTGGGCCAGGTGGTCGCCAAGAGCGGCGAGGGCGCCTTCGTCGGCAAGACCGCCGACTGGCTGCGGGAACAGGTCAGCACCGAGATGCGCGGCTTCGTCGCCGGCGTGAAGCAGGCCTTCTCGGCGGCCGGTCCGGCGATCCGCTCGTACGTCTCCGCGTTGCGCGAGGCGCAGGCCCGCGCCGACCGGGCGCTGAACGAGGCTGCCGGGGCCGCCGGCGACGAGGCCCGGCTGACCACGCTGAAAGCGGACGCGGAAGCGGCCGGCGGCGACCTGAAGCGCGCCGCCTCCACCGCGCAGCAGGCGATCCACGACGCCGCCGGATTCATCACCTCACCGAAGACGCCGAAGTCCGCGTGCGACATCTTCTGGGAGGTGTTCGGCTGGATCACCCTGGTCATCACCATCGTCGCGATCTTCATCGGCGGCCCGCTCGGCCTGATCGCCTTCGGCATGAACGCCGCCCTGGCGGTGAAGGCGATGGTGGACTTCGCCAGCGGCAAGACCAACGCTCTCGGCCTGGTGCTGGGCCTGCTGGGCCTGCTCGGCCCCAGCACCAGGCCGCTGATCGCCCTCGGCGACCTGGCGAAACTGAGCAGCACCGCGTGGCGCAACATCAAGGCGTTCGCCGGCGCCGGCGTGCAGACCCTCAGCAAGGGCATCGGCAACTTCTGGCGGATGGTGTCCACGTTCAGTCTCACCACGGTGCTGCGCGGGGTCGGCGACATCGCGGTCACGCTCGGCAACACCGTCAAGGTGGGGGCGCTCGCCATCCCCAAGGTGGTCAGCTCACTGGACGGCCTGGCCGTGCGCGGGTTCGTCACCCTGACCAACTTCACGCTCAAGACGGTGCCGGACGCGGTGGTCCGGGGCGCAACCGCGCTCCCCGGCCTCGCCGCCGACCTCGGGCGGTTCCTCAAGAACGGCGCGATCACCACCGGCAACTTCCTGAAGCAGGAGTTCGGCGGCTGGAAGTGGCTGCGCATCTTCCTGCCGCTCGCCGGACACGAGATCGGCAGGTTCGGCGTGGCCGGAGCCTTCAAACTCGGCGTCCTGGGCCGGGGCCTGGGGATGAAGCCGTACGCCGGTCTGGCCCGGCTCAGCGGCGGCGTCCGGCTCGCCGAGGGGATCACCGCCGTCACCATCGTCAAACCCGGTGGCACGCCGCCCGGCGGCGGCATCCACTTCAGCCCGGGCGGCCTGCACCTGCCGGATCTGACCGAGAACTCGTTCGGCGGCGTGAGCGTGCCCGGCGGCAACGGGGTCTCGGCCATCGGCCCCGACTTCGCCGGCTTCCGCGGTCCCCTCGCGACGCCCGATCTCGCGGGACTGAAAGGCCCGGTCGGGCTCGGGTCACGCGGCCCGCTCGCCACCCCGGACCTGCCCGGCATGCCCACCCTGGCCGGGCTGCGACCCGGTGGCGCCGGCTTCGACGGGCTGGGCCGCCTCGACATGCCGGGCGCTGTCGACCTGAGCCTGCTCAGCAAGATCGACACGTCGACGCTCACCGCTCTGGACAACAGCGTCTCTCAGGTGAAACCGCACGTCATGAGCGGGATCGGCACTGTCACGCCGCCGAACCTGCAGATCGGCAACCTGGGCGCCGGCCTCAACCGGTTCACCGGCGGGGTGGACGGTCTGGCCGGCTTCGCGGGCCCCGAGATCCGGGCGCTCAACACCGGCGACATCAGTGCGGTCCGGATCTCCGACACCGGGGTGTCGTTCAACCTCGGCGCGGCGGAGAAGGGGATCACCCCGGGCAGCCTGCCCGCCAGCGGTCTCCAGGCCCCCAAACTCGGCGCGCTGCCGAATGTGCCCGGTGGCGCGCTGGTGAACGTTCCGGGTGGTGTGACGCCGAACGTGCCCGGCGGGGCGGTGCCGCATGTGCCCGGTGGAGTGACGCCGAACGTGCAGGTGGGCCTCGCCGGCCGGGCCGACCTCGGGGACCTGCCCGGCGTCAAGCACGGCACCGCTGCGCACGTGCCGTCCGGCACCGCTCCGCACCTGCCGTCCGGCGCGATGTCCGGCCGTCTGGACGTCACATCGCCGGAGATCTCCCTCAACCGGGCCATGGACCTGCTGGCGGATACGCCGTTGTCGGCCGGCCGGCTCGACGCCGGCGTTCCCTCGCCGGCCGGCATGCCGCACCAGCCACCCCGCCCGGACCAGGCCGGCGCGCAACTCACCCACCTGCAAGCGCTCGACCAGCTCAAACGCGCCCACGACACGCTGGCGAACGCCTCCGGGGACGCGCTCTCGATCGCCCGCGCGCAGAAGGACGTGCGGGTGGCCGAGTCGCTGGTCCGCAGGACCGCGGACGGCATCCGGATCGAGCAGCCCGCGACGCCGAACCCCGGCGCCGTAGCCCGGGTCGAGGTCACACCGCCGAAGCCGGCCGAACCGGTCGGCGAGGAGTTGCGGCTTCTCCAGGACCGCCTCGCCACGTTGCGCGGCACGGACGAGCCGTCACCGGACATCGCCGGCCTGGAGCTGCAGGTGCGTCTCGACCGGCTGCGTTCGGCCCCGGAACCCGGCCCGGTACCCGACCTCGCGGATCTGCCGCCGGTGCCGACACACGCGCTCGACGACGGCGTCGGCGACCTGGAGGCGCGACTGGCCGCGCTGCGCGGCACCGACGAACCGTCGCCGGAGATGATCAAGCTGGACCTGGAACATCGGCTGCACCGGCTGCGCGGAGGCGACGGGCCTGCCGAACTGGACCCGGCCCTCTTCCCGGACGTTCCGGCACTGTCCCCGGCCGAGGACCTTGCCCGCGTCACGGCGATCCAGCGCCTCGAACGCCTGGAGAACGACCTGGGCATGGCCCGCGCGGAACAGCCGCCGGCGGCCGGTGAGCCGATCCGCGCCGGTGACCCGATCCGCGCCGGTGAACCCATCGAGGCCGGCGACTCGGTGCTGCAGGCCCGGCTGGACGCGCTCGGCCGCACCGACGGGGTGCTGGACCTGCCCGACGTGCCGCGGACCCCGCTGACCAACCCACCCGGCGGCGCGGAGCTCACCGTACGCCTGGATCAGCTCCTCGCCGACGCGCGCCGGGTGGATCTGCCGCGCCACGAGTGGCGGTCGATCAGCACGGACGTGCGTACCGCCGTCGACCAGGGCCGGCACGGCGACGCGGCGCGGCATCTGACCACGTTGCACGACCGGATCGACCGGCACATCGTGCACCAGCGGCTGGACGACTTCCGCGCGCACATCGACGCCGGGCACCACCGGGCCGCCCAGCTGGGCATGGACAAGGTCACCTGGCTGGAACACGCGGTCGGCATCGAACGGGCGGCCGCAGCCGGGCGCACCGGGGACCTGCACGCGCTGCTCGACACGTACGAGAACGCGCTGTCCGAAAGCCTCGGCCTGCAGAAACTCAACGACCTGCCGGACCCGCCGTCCGGCGGCGCCGCCGACGAGGGCGTGGACCGGGCCGGGGCAGCCGGCGACGACCTGGAGACGCGGCTCGACAACCTGCGCGGCGGCGCGGCCCGCGATCCGGAGCTGGAGACCCTGGAATTGCAAGCCCGGCTCCAGAACCTGCGCGGCGGCGGCGATATCGCCCCGGGCGAGCTTCCGAACCTGCCGGACGTGCCGGCCCGCAGCCCGGCGGACGACGCCCTGGCGGCGCGGCTCGCCGCGCTGAGCGACGACATCCCCGGCATGAGCGCGGCCGAGCGCGCCCGCTGGAACGCCGAGTTCGCCGACGCCGCTGACGAGGCCGCCGGCCTCGACGTGCTGACCCGCTACCACGACCGGGTCAGCACGCTGCGCCGGGACGCCGGACTGGCCGAGATCCGCGACGGGTCCGGCCCGCTTCCCGCCTCCGAACAGCGAGCCTGGCAGGACGTGCTGGCCCGGGTCGGCGACGATCCCACCGGGCTGGACATCGTGCACACCAGCTACGCCGCCCGGCTCACCGAGTTCCGGGTGCAGACCGGCGCCCGGATCGACGCCGCGCTGTCCGCGCCGGACCACACACGCCCGCTCGGCTCCCGGGTGGACGAGGCGCTCTCCGGGCTCTCGCCGGAACTGCGCGCCCGCAACGCCGCCGAACACACCACCTTCTCCGACCGGCTTGCCGCGCTGCGCGGTGGTGACGAGCCGGCAGTGGCCGACCCCGGCCCGGCGGCGCCGCGCGGCGGTGACGGGCCGGTCGCGCCCGGCCCGCGCGGCGACGTGGACACGCTGCTCTTCCCGGACGTGCCGACCAGCCCTGTGAAGCCGCCGGAGCCGCCGGTCAGCCCTGTGAAGCCGCCGGAGCCGCCGGCCGCGCCGAAGGGTGACGCCGGATCGCTCGAGCCGCCGCGGACCCGGCCCGGCGACGAGGTGGCCGAACGCACCGCGCCGCAGCGGCCGCCCGTCGCGGAGACGACCACGATGCCACAGCGGGATCTGCTCGGTGGCGGCAGAGCACCGGAGCCCCGCGTGGTCGAGGTCGACGCGGAACGCTGGACGCCGCTGGACGACGCCTTCCGCTTCGAGCGTGCCGGTGACGCCGAGCCGCCGAGGGTGACCCGCCCACCGGCCGGCGGCGAGCGTGTCGCGGTCCGGTACCAGCTCACCGCGGGGGAGCAGGAGACGCTCTTCACGCTGCGGGTTCATCTCGGCGGCGACGCGGCCGGGATCGCCGACGTGCAGGCCCGCACCCTCGCCGGCGTCGATCGGTACCTCAACGCGCCCGGCTACCGGCTGCCCGGGACGGACGCGCCGATCCGGGTGTCGGTCGAGTTCGTCGACGACCCGGCGCGAGCGCACGCGCACGTCACCGTGGCCGCCACCGGCACGCCGACGAACCAGGCCACCTGGGCGGCGGGCCGCCCGCCGGCGGCCTACGCCCACGAGGTGGTGCACTACCTCGGTGTCAAGGACGCCCAGCCGCCGCACGGGGCGCTGCTGCACGGGCCAGCCCAGCCCGGCCACGTCGACGGCGACCTGATGGGCGGGCACGGCCACGACGGCGAGTACGCGCTCACGCCCGGCGCGCTGGCCCAGATCGCCGACGTGCTCGCCCCGCACTTCGCCGGCTCACCCGTGGCGGCCCCAGCCGCGGTCGCCGAGCCCGGCCACCGTACCGGTGACTTCTGGGCCTCCGGGGCCGACGTCCCGCCGAACGTCAGTGAGAGGACCGCGCAGCCGGAGCTGATCCCGCTGAACACGATGAACCCGCCGGAGCGGGTTCCGGTCAACTCCCTGCCCGGTCTCTACCACGACCATCCGCACTTCCTCTACGAGGTCGACGCGATCGCCGAGGTGGACGTGCTGATCCGGCAGCTGGACGAGAGTGTGGACGCCGTGGTCCGGCAGCGGATGGACGGCTCCTGGCGGGGAACCGTCCCGATCCTGTCGGAGCGGGTGGTGCGGGCACCGGAGATCGGTGAGGCGTTGCGCGATGATCCGCAGTCGTTCTTCGTCACCGGTGGCCGCAGTTTCGACGTGCGTGACGGGGCGCACGGCTGGCATCGGGTGACGGTGGAGCCGGTCGCCGACGTGGCCGCCGCCCGAGTGGTGGATCAGTCGGCGGATCGGGCGAAGTTCGACACCCGTGCGGATCAGGCGGGTGGCTCGAAGCAGGTGGCGACCTCGGGCGCGAACGGGTCGCTGGGGGCCGGCGTGATGTTCCCGCAACGGCTGGGCTACGGCGCCGGAGGCAGCGCCGAGGTGGCGCTGGCGCGGCCGCAGGAGTCGGTCGAGACGACGGTGCGGCTGACCGATTCGCACAACGTACGCAGTGGATCCGGTTCGCAGCTGGTGGAGACGCCGGTCCATTTCCGGGTGACGGCCACCGACGTACGCGGACCGGTCACCGGCCCCGCGACGACCGGCACACCGGTGACCACCTCGGTCGCCTTCCGTTCCGTGGATGATCTCGCCACCGCCACACCCCGTACCGCCGCCAAGATCGATGTCGACGCCCGGCGGGGCGCGATGCTGGTGGAGCACTTCACCCCGGTCCGCATCCTCACCGCCGGACTCGACCTGCGCGACGGTGACACCCCGGCCACCGGCTGGAACCAGGTGGCCGAGGAGATCCTGGCCCGGCTCACCCCGACCAAGGTGGTCGCCCCGGGCACCATCGGCGCCGGTGAGGCTCGTGGCCTGTTCGCCGAATCGTCGATCATCGCCAATCTGATGCCGGCTCTGGACGGACCGGTGCACCCGCCGCTGATCACCAGCAAGCACGGCTCCCACGCCCTCTCCCTGGAACTGCGTGCCGTGCTGCCGGACCTGCTGGTGCTCGCGGACATCGGCAAGTCGTCGTTCCGCTGGCAGCCGGGTCTCACCACCGGCACCAAGGTGACGCAGACCAGCCGGGTCGGTGGTGCGATCTCCGTGGTGCCGATCCGGTGGGGTTTCGCGGCCGCCTTCACCCAGTTCCGGCTCTTCGGAGGCTTCTTCCGGTCGACGGCCGCCACTGTCGGGCAGAGCAGCACGACCCGCGCCGGCACCGAGTTCAAGGATGTCCCGAACGTCGCGGTGGAGGCGCATTTCCGGCTGACTGTCACGTCGGCGCTGCGGGAGACGCCCGGGTCCCGGATGCCGTTCACCGACGGCGCGGTCCGGCCGATGACCGTCGACCTGGTCGTCCTGGGGCGGCTTCCGCAGGAGAAGCTCACCGAGCTGATCACCGGGGAGCGCACCTTCACCCCGTCACCGCTGACCTGGCACGTGCCGCCGTACGCGCTCACCGGCGGCCGGTCGGTCACCTACGGCCTCACCGGTTTCGCCGGACTGCACGCGGACGTGACCGCCCTGGTCCGCCGTTTCGACGGTGGCTTCCTGCCGAAGTTCGGCAGTCCCGGGGCGACCCGGATGGGCAACGCCCAGGCGCCGAACGAACGCCAGGTCAACCAGTCCGAGCTGGACCGGGTGCTGTCCCCGGCCGGGCTCCGTCAGGGGATGCCGGCCCTGCTCACCTCCGGGCTCGTCGCCGACCTCGTCCGTACCTCGGCGTTCGGCACCCGGCACCTCGTGGTGCACGTGACCGGCCGCTATGCCGGTGACTTCACCCATGCCGGCGTCGAGAAGGGCACCGGGGTCCGCAACTCGCGGGTGGACGGGACGCAGCAGAAGATCGTGGCCGGCGGGCAGTGGCGGGCCGGCGCGGCCGTCGAGGGCGGCGGTGTCTTCCGGCTGGTCGGCAAGGTCGCGACGGCGCTGGTGCCCTCCGGGGCGCTGGAGTTGCGGGGCGGGTTCGGCCGGCAGAGCGGCGCCCAGCTCACCGGCCAGCAGGTGCGGCTCAACGGCGGCAGCCCGGATTCGCAGGCGTTCGGCAACCAGTTGGAGATCAGGGTCTCGGTGTACGCGTACACCGAGCGCCTCGGCCGCGACCCGGGCTCGCGAGTCGCGGTGGGCCGGGTGATCCGGCAACGGTTCCCGCGGCCGGCCGACGGGCAGCCCGCCCCCGAGACGAGGCAGGTCGCGCACATCGGCGGCGCCACCATCACCCGGTACCGGCTGACCCGCCAGCGACCGGTCACGGTCCTGTTCGACAACGCGTCGGTGACCGCGGCGCCGATCGAGCGGCCACCCGTGTTCACCCCGCGGGACACGACCGACGACCCGATGAACGTGCGGCGGGCGACCCGGTTCGACCTCGGCACGCTGCGGGAGTGGGTGGACGGCGCCCCGCGCACCGAGGTGAACGACTGGCTCTCCGTCGAGGCGATGCCGGGCAGCCCGTTCGTGCTGAAGCTGGCCCGCAGCGTCGTGGAGGCCACCCAGCTGTACACCGACCGGGTGTCCCGGACCAGGCTCGACGGCCTGCGCGGCACCGACGCGCTCCTGGAGGGTATGCCGCTGTGGGCCGGGTTGCTGCGCCGGTTCACCGAGTCGGAGCAGGCCGGCGCGCTGCGCTCGATGATCGAAGGCCGATGGCACGTCGACAAGGTCGCGTCGGAGAACGACGGCGCGGCGGTGGACCTGGTGGTCTCGGCCGCGCTGGCCAATCCGGAGATCATGCCGGCCTACGGGCTGATCACTACCGAGTCGGCGACGGCCGGTGGCGTCGAGGTGGACGCGGCCCGGACGAGCCAGTGGCAGGCGGCCCTGCGGGGCAACGTCTCGGCCAATCTCCGCAAACCCGGCGACACCACCAGTACGAGCGGTGGCGGCGGACTGATCAACGCCGGTTACGAACGGTTGCTGTACTCCCGGGAGAACCGGGACAGCGGGAGCCTGTCCGGCGCGATCGAGCGCAACCTCAACAACCGCAAGGGCAGGACCCGGTCGTACCTGGTGAAGTTCGACATGCGGGTCTCGGTGGGCGCCGAGGTGACCACCGATCCGGCGCGGTACGCGATCATCCCGCAGGCCGTGCGCACCGGCGACTGGCTGCACCACCACAAGTCGGTGCGCCGCGACGGCGTCATCACCAACGCCGTCTACCTGCGGCTGCCGGCCGACGTCGTGGCGAGGCTCGGGCTGCTGCCCCGCCTCGGCGGCGACCCGGCCGGATTCGGGACGCCCTGGATGCCCGGCCCGGCCACCCCACTGCGGCTGCTTCCCGGCCACGGCCCCGGGCTCGGGTTGTATGCGTTCCGGGACACCCCCGCGCTCACCGGCACGATGACCGAGGCGCTGACCGCGGCCCTGACCCGGCTGAACCCGGCCCAGCGGGCCACTCTGGAGAAGGTGCTGGGGTCGCTGACCGGCGCCGGCCTCGACGACCCGATGCTGAACCGGCGCCGCCTGCTGCATCTGCTGACTCCGGCGGGCATCGCCCATCACTGGCCGGCGATGGTCGACGGCGGGGCGTCGGTGCTGCACGTGGCGCCGGGCCGGATGTCCCAGCACGCGCGGGACGTGCGGCTGATGGCGACGGTGACCGGGCCGCCGGAACTGGAGGGCTTCGTCGCCGGTCACGACGACCTGGACATCAAGACCACGCACGTGTGGGACACCGGTTCGACGGTGCAGCGCACGCACGGCGGGACGATGATGGCGGGGGCGGCGGGCACCGGCGTGTCCAACCACCACGGCGAGAACCTCGCGGCCGGGCTCGGCGACATGGTCGGCCGGTCCTCGCAGGTGGCCAACTCGCAGGGCAGCGGCCGGACGACCGTCGACACGCAGCTCAGCTCCGGCCGGGGCGTCAAAGCCCGGCTGAAGTTCCCGGTCACGTTCTCCCTCGTCATCCTCGACCAGGGCAAGCGGGTCGACTCGGAACTGCTCACCGTGCACGACCACGTGGTGCAGGACCGCTGGGCCGACGACCTGCGCCCGCCGCGGACCAGCCCCGGCACGACGCCGTCCCCGTACCGGATCGTTGCGCCGGGCGAGAGCGGGCCGGGCTGGCGCACGCTCAACGGCCTGCCGCTGCCGCCGCGCTTCAGCGCGGAGGATCTGACCCCGATCACCACCTTGCAGGGTACGGTCGGACAGCTCCTCGGTGACGCGGCCAAGCGGCTCTCCACCCCCGGGTACGCCGGGGCGCACCAGATCCACCAGAGCCTCACCCCGGAGCTGCTGCTGCCCGCCGTGCCCCGGATGCTGACGCCGGAAGGCCTGGAGCTTCCCGCCGTGACCAGCGCGCAGATCTTCGGCCAGCAGGCCCGGGTCACCATCCGGCTGATTCCCGAGGCGGCCTCGCTCAGCGGGGTCAGCTCCGGGGTGTTCCGGGAGCACGCGCCGCAGCAGACGTCGGGGTACAGCACGGGCACGAACACGATGGTGCAGACCTTGCGGGCGCCGCGGATCCCGCTGCTCGGGCGGGGATACGCCGACGACCCCTACCAGGCGCTGGAGGCCGGCGGGCCGGGCATCGCGGCCGGTGACCTGCAGGCGGCCACGGACAGCGGCAACACCGCGACCGGCGAGCTGGGCAACGTGAAGCCGGAGAGCCGGTCCGGGCTGATCGACTACCTGAGCCGGGTGGAGGTCACCGTCAGCCTGCCCCGGACGGCCGGCTTCACCCGGACGGTGAGTGCCGGCGGCCCGGTCCTCACCGTGTCGCTGCGGATGGGGCTGCACGACGTGCGCACCGCCCTCGACATCGCCCGGCAGGACGACGGACTGCGCGAGGCGTTCGAGGCGATCGTCACGAACGAGGCCGAGCTGGCCCGGGCAGCCGACGCGTTCGTGACGGCCGCCGACGACCTCGACGGCGCCCGCTACGACGCGCACGCCGAGCCGGCCGGCAGCGAGGCCCGTGCGGCGATCGAGGCGCGGATCCCCGGCCTGCTCGACGCATGGCAGCAGGCCGGTGGCCAGTGGTGGGCGCTGGAACAGCGCCATCACGAGCTGCTCGACCGGTTCCGCGACGGGCACCTCGGCGTGGCGGCCCAGGTCGCGGATCCGGCCGGCCTCGCACGGCACCTCCGCGACCTCGTCACCGTGGAAGAGGTCCGCCCGGAGGGTGTGCCGCTGCCGCCGTCGCCGGCTGAGTCGGTGCGGGAGGTCGAGGTGCGGCCGGAGGAGGTGCCGCTGCCGCCGTCGCCGGCTGAGTCGGTGCGGGAGGTCGAGGTGCGGCCGGAGGAGGTGCCGTTGCCGCCGTCCCCGGCCGAATCGGTACGGGAGATCGAGGTGCGGCCGGAGGAGGTGCCGTTGCCGCCGTCGCCCGCCGAGTCGGTCACGGATGCCGAGGTGCCGGACCAGCCGGTGCCGCAGGCGATCACCTATCTCGATGTGCCGGGCGACGGCCGCTGCCAGCTCTACACGGTGATCGCCACCGATCCCCTCCTGGTGCGTGACCGCCTCGCCGCCGCCGGACTCGGCTCATCGCAGCTGCACACCTGGCTGAGCGACCCCGCGGCCGTGCGGGCCCAGGTCACCCTCTGGACCACCAGGCCGGTACGCGACCAGCGTGGCCTGGTGCCCCGGTCCACCGAGCTGGGGCAGGCCGCCGAGCTGCTGCGCTCCCTGGTCGCCGCGCACCTGGACGGGATCGGCCCGGCCGGCGTGCCCGAGCAGGTGCGGGCGTCGCTGCGCGGCAGCATGGTGGACAGGGTGCGGGAGGACGCCGCCGCGCTGGACCGGCAGAGTCTTCTCGACCGGCTGCACGCGGCCGGCATCCGGACCGTCCGCTCCGGCGGGATGCTCCCGGTGCCGCTGCTGCGCGACCGGTACCTCGACGTGCGTACCCGGGAACTCGCGGACGGCGGCGAGCCCGCCGCCGCCCGTGCCCGGGCCGAGTCGGAGGTGCCGCTGCAGCCGCCGCTGCCCGGATCGGACGCGCAGAACCTGGCGGACGGCGCCCTCGGCATGCAGCGCATGCTCGATTATCTGACCGGACGCGGGGAGAGCCCGCGCCTCGGCGATCTGAGCGACGAGACACTGCGTGACCTGTACCTGGAGCACCACCACGACCGGGGCCGGCCGTTCAGCGAGGCGGAGTTCGACGCCCTGCGGAGGGCGGTCAAGCACTGGGAGAGGTACTGGGCCGGCGAGCTGGGGGAGACGTTCCTGCCGCTGCTGGCGTTCACCCTGGGCGTGCGGTTCCAGATCGAGCAGCCCGATTTCGGGTTCACCGGGTTCGGGCCGCAGGACGCCCCGCTCCTGACGGTGCACCGCGCCGGCAACCACTACCAGGCCACCGTCCCGGCGGCGGCCGGGCCGGACCCGCGGATCCGTACCCGGTACGTGGCGCTGCTGACCGAGCGGTACATCGCCGCCGGCATGGACCCGGCCGTCGCGGCCGTCCTGGCCGAGGGGACGAACGCCGGCCCCGGCACGATGACGGCGGAGCTGGCCGGGCTCAGTACTCCGGCCCCGTGACCCCCTGCTCGCCGAGGATCCGCTGAAGCTCCCGGGTGGCGTAGTACGCCCGGGACTTCACCGTGCCCGGTGGCACGCCGAGCGCTCCCGCGACCTGGGTGTGCGTCCGATCCTGGTAGTGCATCCGGAGCAGCGTCTCCCGGTGCGACGGCGACAGGGTTCGCAGCGCGCCGAACAGCACCGTGCGGTCCAGCACCGCCTCGTACGCGAACTCGCCGGGCTCCCAGACCGTCGCTGTGACGTCCTCGTCCACCTCGGTGGGCCGGGCGGCGTGCCGGCGGGTCCAGTCGATGGCGACGTTGCGGGCGACCCGGGACAGCCACGCCTCGGGGGAGCGGGCGCTCGCCACCACCGTCAGGTTCAGCCAGGCCCGCAGCAGCGTCTCCTGGACGATGTCGTCGGCCCGGTCCGGGTCGCCGGGCAGCAGGCGGCGCACGTACCGGCGCAGCGGTGGGGTGCTCTGTGGCACCAGGACCTGTTCGAACCAGCTTGCGAGATCCTCGCCGGCCGTGGTCGTCATTTTCGGACACGCACCTTTCTCGGCCTCAGCCCACGGTGCACTGAGGACGGTCGAGGTGACGTTATTCGTACGCTGATATGTTGATCTAGACCGAAAAAGGTATTTTCATGCCTTGTTCATGTGCCGGTCTCAGCGCGTGGAACCGATCACCGGCACGTCGGAAACCGTCAACCTGAGCAGGTCCTCGGTGGACGGGTCGGCCAGATCGGCGACGCGCTGCGCCTGGTGCTCGGTCATCCGCTGGAAGACCTGCCGCGCGGCCCTGCCGTTGCCGAAACCGTGCGCCCGGTCGAGCGTGGCGAAGTAGGCGTGCAACGCCTCCCGGGCGTCGTCGGACAGCCGGTACTCGTGCTGCCCGCACTGCGACTCGACGATCGCGGTCAGCTCGGCCGGCTCGTAGTCCTCGAACGTCAGGGTGCGGGAGAACCGGGACGCCAGGCCGGGGTTGGAGGCCACGAACCGGCCCATCTCCTCGGGGTACCCGGCCACGATCACCACCACGTCGTCGCGATGGTCCTCCATGAGCTTCACCAGGGTGGCGATCGCCTCCTGGCCGAAGTCGTTGGTGTGCCCGGGCGGCACGAGCGAGTACGCCTCGTCGATGAAGAGCACGCCGCCGAGGGCCTTGCGGAACACCGCCTGGGTGCGCGGGCCGGTGTGCCCCACGTACTCGCCCACCATCGAGGTCCGGTCCGCCTCGACCAGGTGGCCGCGTTCCAGCATCCCGAGCGCGGTCAGCAGGCGCCCGTAGAGCCGGGCCACGGTGGTCTTGCCGGTGCCCGGGTTGCCGGCGAAGACCAGGTGACGGCTCAGTGGCGGCGCGGCCAGCCCGGCGTCCTGACGACGCCGTACCGTCTGCATCAGTTTGATCTGCGCGCCCACGTCCTGTTTCACCCGCTCCAGGCCGACCAGCGCGTTCAGTTCCGCCAGCAGTTCCGGCAGGTCGGACTGGTCGGCCGTCCTCTCGCCGGGCGGCGGCGCGAGCGCCGGCCCACCGGCGCCACCCGCGAGGGCGGGGGAGGGCGCGGCGACGACCGCTTCCGGCCGGAGCAGGGATTGGGGTACGCCGGTGAGCCGGATCTCCTCGAAGACCGGTTCGGCCGAGTCGTCCACGTCGACGTCCACCTCGGTGTCCCTGATCCGGCACCGGGTGATCTTCGGGTCGGCCGCGGCGCCGACGTGCACGGCGGGGAAGGCGCTGCCGGTGAAGACGCAGTCGGTGAACGTGCCACCGCCGCTCTCCGCCACGAACAGGCTGTTCTTGGCTCCGCCGGTGCAGGAGCTGTCGCGCACCTGCGGGGCGGCACCGGTCCAGACCACGATCCCGGACCCGCCGGCCTCGTGCACGGCGCATCTGTCCACGGTGCCGCCGCTGTCCTTCTCGAAGACGATGCCCGCCGTGCCGGGACGGTCGATGCGGCAGCCGGTCAGCGCCGCCGACGACCCGCCACTGATCTGCACGCCGGCCCGGTCGCTTCCGGTGACCACGCAGTCGGTGATCCGCGCCGGCCGGTCCGAGCCGATCGCCACGCCGTTGCGGTTGCCGTCGAACACCGCACCGCTCACCGTGGCCTCCGCGTGCTCCTCCACGCTGAGCCCGGCGAGACCGCAGTCCCGGACCCGGGCGCCGGTCACCTCGACGACGCTCGTGCCGGCGGCGTGCAGGCCGTGCTCCGCCGAGGGGCCCAGCCAGGCGCCGTCGACGCGGAGCCGTCCCGAGCCGCCGACGTGTACCGCGCTGTAGGCCGAGGGTCCCACCACGGTCTCCGCGAGGGTCAGCCTGGCCCGGTCGGTGACCAGGACGCCGTTGCCGCCGGAACCGCGTACCGTCCCGCCGGTGACCGTCACCGTGGCCTCGCCCTTGCCGACCACCCCACTCGCGCGGGCCCGGTCGACGTCACACCCGGTGGCGACGAGTTCGGCGTTCTCGGCGGCGACCATGGCCGCGCCGGCCACATCGGTCAGCCGGCAGCCGGTGAGCTCCACCCGGGCCGTGCCGGTGACGAGCACACCGTCGGCGCCGCTGTGGTCCATCGAGGAGTCGCGGACGGCCACCGATGCCGACTCCTCGGCCAGGATCCCGTGCCGGCCGGGCGTGGTGATCGAGCCACCGGCCATCTCGACCCGGGCCTGGCCACGCGCCCGCAGGCCCGAACCGGACACCGCCCCGATCCAGGTGTCGTCCAGCGCCAGCCGCGCGGCACCTCCCGCCACCGCCCCGATCCCGTCGATTCCGGTGATCGCGCAGTTCTCCAGACGGGTGCTGCTGTCGCCGAGGGCGTACAGGCCGGCCAGCCGGGCGCCGGTGAAGCGGCAGTCGCGCAGCACCGGGGTGGCGGTTCCGGTGACCTCGACCCGGCCGTCGCGGAACTCGCAGCCGGTCACCTCGGCGGCGCCCCCGGCCACCACCAGCACCGGTTCCCCGGGGTCCGTGCCGGTGAGCACCAGATCGGTGAGGACGGCGGCGGCGTCGACGCGGACCGGTGTGGAGCCGGTCAGCCAGACGGTCCCGCGTCCGCGCTCGGCGGTCAGGCGTACGTCCCGGTCGATCGTCAGGTCCTCGTGGTAGCGGCCGGGCGCGATCATCACGGTGTCGCCGGGCGCCGCGGCCCGTACGCTCGCCATGATGGTCTGCGCGGCGCCCCGCTCACCGGGCGCGACCCGCAGATGATCGGTGGCCGTGCCGCCCCGTCGCCCGATCCGCATCCGCACACTCCTTGCGGGCCCCAGCGGGTCCCCGTCGATCCGGTCCGGCGCAGCGCCGGCGAAGCCAGAGGTCAGCCAGGGCCGGCGCCGCCCGGCGCGAATGGATCATCGAGCGCGACCCCGGGCCGGACGACGTTAACACCGGGACACCCCGGCAGAGATGTACGGAAAACGGACCCGCAGTGAAGATCAAGTAAGACGGGCCGGTACTGCGGGATCTTCTTGTCATACCCCGCGGCTACCGTGTCGCCGCCGTCAATTGATCGAGATCGAGGAGTCGTCAGGATGCGCTGTTTCGAGCACCGGGGTCCGGCGTCGGCGAAGTTCTGGTGGGTGTCGCGGGACGGTGCCGTGGTGACCGTCCGGTTCGGACGTGCCGGTGCCGCGGGGCAGACGCGGGTGACGCAGTTGGCCGACGAGGCGGCGGCGATCGCACATGTGGAGGGCCTGGTCTCCGAGAAGGTGAAGAAGGGGTATGTGGAGACCGCCGCCGACACCGCCGCGGCGCCGGGCGGCAGCGCGGCGGACGAGCCGGTCGTGGTGCGGGACGAGGATGCGCTGGTGCTGCCGGCCGAGTGGACGCGCAAGGTTCAGCGGCGGCGTGGTGGCCGCGTGGGTGGTTCGTTACCGCGGCTCGCGGGTGCGGTGGCGAAGGCCGCGGCGGTCATGGAAGCCAAGAGCACGGAGCGGGCGGAGGTGCTGGCGGCGCCGAGGAGTGATGGTGAGCTGGTGGCCGCGGCCGAGGGGTTCCTGGACGGCAGCCGGGTGACGCCGCTCGGCGCGGCGGCGGCCGTGGTGGCCTCGACCCATACGTGTGAGCATCGGGAGTTCGGGCAGCTGGCGGCGCTCGCCGACGGGTGGATCGCGGCCCACGGGTTGACGTTCGCGACACGGGCCGTCGCCGAGGCCGCCGGTCTGGACGTCAGAGGGCGGAGCTTCAGGATTCCCGGTGACCTGCGCCGGGTGACGCCGGCGGACGTCGGTGGCCGGTGGAGTTTCGATCCGTGGCTGCCGCTGGCGGAGCGGGTGCGGGCCCGGCTCGCCGTCGCAGGCGACGCCGAGTACGAGGAGGCTCGGCAGACGCTCGGGGAGTATCGCGCGACGGTGCAGCGCACGATCACCACCTATCTGATGCCGACCGAGTCGGCGTGGGTCGAGGAGGACTGTGGTGCCGATCTGCGTCGCATCGAGTTGGTCGGGTTCGCGGTCTCGACGCCGGAACAGTGGGACCGGCTGGCCCAGAAGATCGACGCGTTCGATCTGAGGCTGCGGGGCGGATTGCTGGCCACGCTCCTCGAGGGCGTCGGGGCGGTGGTGGCGCCGCGCCTGATCGCGTTGCTGAACAACCCGCACGCGTACAGCGACCAGCGGCGGGTGTTGATCGATGGCCTGGCGTTGATTCCGACCGACGAGGCGTTCGGCGCGCTGGTGCAGCAGGCGGACGACAAGCTGGCCGCGGCCGGGCTCAGCGAGGCGATGCAGCGATTCCCGGTGCGCGCGCTGCGCCTGCTGGGGATGGCGGCTGGCGAGCCGGACGGGACCCGGGGGCCGGCGGCCGAGTTGTTGCGCCGGCATGTGACGGCGAACCCGGAGGTGGCGCGTGCGGCCTTGCCGTCGTTGCCGGAGGTGGCCCGGCGGCAGGTGGAGTCGATCCTGGCATCGTTGTCGACGGTGCCGCAGGCGCCGGCGGCGTCGGTGCACCCGTTGCTGGCGACACCGCCCTGGACGCGTGCGCGGACGGCCGCCCGGCCGGTGGTGGTGGAAGGGCTGACGCCGCCGGACGTGCCGCGGATGTGCTGGGCTTCCGGGGAGCGCGAAGCGTTGGTGCCGGAGTTCGTGGAGCCCGGACCGGAGGACGCCGCCGGCCTCGAACGCTGGGAGCAGGAGGCGGCGAAGCTGCGCGAGGGCCGGATGACCCACGCCGCCGACGAGGAGCGGTTCTTCGTCAACGCGCCGCGGTCGCTGGCGCTGGAACTGTTGCCCGGCTGGCGTCCGATGGGTTTCTGGTCGCCGGGATGGACCCTGCCCCATCTGCTTTTCCGGTTCGGCGTGGACGCGGTGCCGGTCGTGGTCCAGCGCAACCGTCAACGGGATTCGCTGGACGTCTACGGCCCCCTGTTGCTGCCCGCCGAGGGAGCCGAGGTCGCCGCCCTGATGGCCGATTGGCTGGACCGGCTGAAGTCGGTGCGCTGGATCGCGGTGAGCTGGCTCCGGCGGCACCCGGAGGCGGCGGCCCGTGATCTCATCCCGGCGGCGGCCGGTCCGATCGGCGCCGAGCGTCGTGCGGCGGAGCAGGCGCTGCGGGTGCTGGTAGCGGCTGGTCACGCCGACGTGGTGCGGGCGGCTGCCGCTGCCTACGGCGCTGCCGCGGCGTCCGCGGTGGAGCCGTTGTTGTCGGTCGACCCGGCGGACGCCGTGCCGGCACGGCTACCGGACCTTCCGCATTGGACCGAGGATGCCGGTTCGCTGACGCCGGTGCTGTCGCGCGATCGCCGTCATGCGTTGCCGCCCGAGGCGGTGCGGCACCTGTGCACGATGCTGGCGTTGTCGCGCCTGGGCCTGCCGTACCCGGGTTTGGCCGCGGTGCGGGAGACGCTGGACCCGGCGGCGCTGGCGGAGTTCGGCTGGTCGCTGTTCCAGTGCTGGGAGTCGGCGGGGTTCCCGCCGAAGCAGAGCTGGGTGCTGGAGGCGCTGGCGTTGATCGGCGACGATGACACCGTGCGCCGGCTCAGCCCGGTCGTGCGGGCCTGGCCGGGCGTGGGCGGCCACGCGCGGGCGATGATCGGGCTCGACGTGCTCTACGCGATCGGCTCCGAGACGGCGCTCATCCACCTCCACGCCATCTCCCGGAAGGTGAGGTTCGAAGCGCTGAGGGACGGCGCGGACAGCCGGGTCCGGGCGGTCGCCGCGGAGCTGGGATTGACCTCCGACCAGCTGGCCGATCGGCTGGTTCCGGACTTCGGGCTGGACGATCGGAACACTCTCACACTGGACTACGGCCCGCGTCGTTTCGTGGTGACGTTCGACGAGCAGCTCAAGCCGGTGGTGACCGATGAGGACGGCAGGAGGCGCAAAGAGTTGCCCAAGCCGGGCGCCCACGACGACGAGGCGCTCGCGACGGCGGCGTACAAGAGGTTCGCCGGGTTGAAGAAGGACCTGCGGTCGGTGGCGGGGGATCAGGTTCGCCGGTTGGAGGAGGCGATGGTGATCCGGCGGCGGTGGTCCGGTGCGGAGTTCCGGCGGCTGCTGGTCGGGCATCCGCTGATGGGGCATCTGGCCCGGCGTCTGGTGTGGGTGACCTACCGCCCAGACGGGGCGGTGGGCACGGCGTTCCGGGTGGCCGAGGACGGCAGTGCGGCCGACGTCGACGACAAGGCGTTCACCGTGGGCGACGACGACGTGGTCGGTGTCGCCCATCCCGTGGACCTGGAGGCCGACCTGTCCGCGTGGACGGTGTTGTTCACCGACTATGAGATTCTTCAGCCGTTCCCGCAGCTCCAGCGCCCGGTGCGGCGGCTGACCGCGGAACAGGCCGCACAGCGGAGACTGCCCGAGTTCGTCGGCGTCGACGTCCCGGTCGAACGCTTGCTGACACTGGAACGTCGCGGGTGGTGGGGGCGGAGCGTGCCGATGGACGCCGGGATTCAGGACACCATGGAGTGCGACCTGCCGGGTCCCGGATGGCTGGATTTCCCGCTCGATCCGGGTATCTCGGTCGGCGACGTCTACGACCAGCCCGCGCAGATCCTCCGCGACGCGCGGCTCACCGGGGCGGAGAACTTCGCCGCCCTCGATCCAGTGATCGTCTCGGAACTGCTGTGCGACCTGCACTACCTGGTCAACGGCGGATCTCCGCGATGACTGGACGGCCGGCCGGCCGCCTCGCGCCGGCCGGCCGCTCAGGTCACCAGGCCCCGGCGGTACGCGTACACCACGGCCTGCACCCGGTCGCGCAGGTCGAGCTTGGTGAGGATGCGGGACACGTACGTCTTGACCGTCTCGTGGCTGATCACCAGCGCCGCGGCGATCTCGCTGTTGGACAGGCCCTCCGCGATGAGCCGGAGCACCTCCAGCTCGCGCGGGGTCAGGGCGCCGCCGGGCGGGTCGCCGTCGGCCGGGCGGATGCGGGCCGCGTACCTGCCCACCAGCTGCCGGGTCACCTCCGGGGCCAGCAGCGCGGCGCCGGTCGCGACAGTGCGGATGCCGCCCAGCAACTGCGCCGGTGGGGCGTCCTTGAGCAGGAAGCCGCTGGCGCCGGCGCGCAGCGCCTCGTAGACGTACTCGTCGAGGTTGAACGTCGTCACCACGAGGACCTTCACCGGCTCGGGGACGCCGGCGCCGGCCAGCAGGCGGGTCGCCTCGATGCCGTCGAGCACCGGCATCCGGACGTCCATCACCACCACGTCCGGCCGGAGCCGGGCGGCCAGGCCGACCGCCGCGCGCCCGTCGCCGCACTCGCCGACGATCTCCATGTCGGGCTGGGCGTCGATGATCGTCGCGAATCCGGCGCGGATCAGTTCCTGGTCGTCGCAGACCAGCACCCGGATCGGCGCTGTCACGACGGGCTTCCGGCCGGGATCCGGGCCCGCACGAGGAAGCCGCCGCCGTCCTGCGCGCCCGCGCTGAAGTCGCCACCGAGGACGGTGACCCGCTCGCGGAGCCCGGCTAGGCCGCGCCCGCTGCCGCCCGGGGACGCGCCGCCGGATCCGGAACCGTCGGTGCTGACCTCCACGGTCGTCTGCCCTTCCCCGTGATGAACGTGAACCCTGGTCCGGCTGCCGTGCGCGTACTTCAGCGCGTTCGTCAGCGCCTCCTGCACCACCCGGTACGCCGCCACCTCGGCGCTGCCGGCGCCCGCCGCCGGCGTGCCGTCCCGGACGAACTCGACCGGCTGCCCGGCCTGCCGGGTCTGGTCGACGAGGGTGTCCAGGTCACCGACGGCGGGCGTACGCGGGTCGCCTGCGCTGTGATCCGGGTTGAGCAGGTCGAGCAGCTGCCGCAGGTCGCCGATGGCCCGGCGGCCGGTGCCGGTGATCGCGGTCAGGGTCTGGTCCAGTTTGTCCGGTGCGCCCGTCAGGTAGCGGGCCGCCTCGGCCTGCACGACCATCGCCGTCACGTGATGGGTGACGACGTCGTGCAGTTCCCGGGCGATGCGCGTGCGTTCCGCCGTACGGGTGGCCTCCTCGACATGGCGGCGGCGTTCCGCCTCGGCGGCCCGGGTCTGGCGCAGCCACGCCCCGATGCCCCACGCGAGCGCCATCAGCAGGTAGAACGTGGTGAACCCGGTGACACCCTCAGCCGAGCCGAGCCGGTCGAGCGAGATCGCCAGGGCCACGTACGCCGCCGAGCCCAGACCCGCGACCACCCAGCGGCGCCGTTCCGCGTAGGCGCCCGCGCTGACGAGCGCGATGGCCAGCGCCGCTCCCGAGACGGTGTGGTAACCGCGGAGCTGGTCGATCGCGAAGCCGAGCGACACCAGCGCGAGGCAGACGACCGGCCACCGGCGGCGTACGGCCAGCGGCAGGCACTCCAGGGCGACGACACCGACGGTCAGCGCGTCGTACGGGTGGTCCGGAAGGTCGCCGACCTGCGTACCGTGCTGCTCCAGTGCCGGGGCCACCGCCGCGAGGGCGAAGGCGAGGGCGAGCGGGAGATCCCGGACCGTGGTCGGCCACTGCCGCCACAGGTCCGGGAGTCGCCGGAGCTTGATCACTGGGTGACTGTAGCGGTCGCCGGGGCCTCCACCGTGCGGCGCCGGCGCGGGACGATGTGCCCGCGGCGCTTGGCCAGCCAGAGGAACACCACGGTCAGGACCACGCCGGCCAGCACCGCGTACAGGCTGCCCTCCGGCCCGAAAGCGCCGCCGCTGAGCGCGACCGGCCCCGACGTCGAGGCCTCGAGCAGCCCCTTCGACTCGCCGTTGCCCGAGACCGCGACGCTGAAGATGCCGCCGGCGGCGAAGTTCCAGCCGAAGTGCAGTCCGATCGGGACCCACAGGTTCCGGGTGGCGGCGTAGCAGGCGGCCAGCATGAAGCCGGCCTCGATCGCGATGGCGGCCGCCCCCCACACCGTGGCGTCCGGGTTCAGCAGGTGCATCGCGCCGAACACCACGCCGGTCAGGCCGAGAGCGATCCAGGTGCCGGTACGCTCCTCGATGATCCGGAACAGCACCCCCCGGAACAGCAGCTCCTCGGTGACGGCCGCGGCCGCCATGAACCCGAGCAGACCCAGCGCTCCCGTCGGCGAACCCCAGCCCTCGACGTGGTACCCGCCGAGGAACGCGATGTTGGCGATGACGGCCGCGAACATGGCGAAGCCGATGAGCGTCCCGCGGCCCAGCTTCCCGCCCCAGCCGTCCGGGCCGAGCTCGGCCGGCTCGCGGCGCTCGGTGCGCCGCACGACCCACCGGTAGACGACCACGCCCAGCACCGCCGTCACAGCGCCGATCACCAGGGTGAGGAGGAAGCTGCCCTCGGCGGCGGCGGCGGCGGCGCCCTGCCCGCCGACGACGGCGACGGCGAGGACGGCGAGCAGCTGCTTGACGAATCGCATGATGACTCCTTCGCAGACCGCGACCGGAACGCCGCGGACAGGAAGAAACCTATGGATTTCCGCCGCCACAATCGTCACCGTGTGGTGGACACTTGCGGGTAGCTCGCACGGGGGACAAGACCCCGCTCGACCTCGGGCCGGGTAGGGGGTGTACGAGCGCCGCCCGCAGCGGCAGGATGGTCCAGCAGGGTGACCGTCCCGGTGGAGCCGCCGGGCATCGCATCGAGGGGGATGCCTCCATGACAACGTGGTCCGTGCGCCTGGGAGCAGCGGCGGTCGCCTTCGGAGTGGTCGTGGCGAGCGCGGTCGTCCCATCGCCCGCTGCGGGTGTCGAGCGTGAGAGCGGCTACTCGGCGCTGATCCGCCGGGCCTCGTACGGTGTCCCGCACATCACCGCCGGCGACTTCGCCGGTCTCGGGTTCGGTGTCGGCTACGTGCAGGCGGAGGACAACATCTGCGTCATCGCGGAGAAGGTGGTGACGGTAAGCGGTGAGCGGTCCCGCTGGTTCGGGGCGGCGGGGCCGGACGACGCCAACGTGCGCAGCGACCTGTTCTATCGCAAGGCGATCGACGATCGCGTCGTCGAGCGGCTGCTGGAGGGCCCCCGCGACGGCGTGCTGTCGCCGTCCGACGACGTCCGCGACCAGATCCGCGGCTTCGTCGCCGGCTACAACCACTTCCTGCGCCGCACCGGCGTGCCGAACCTCACCGATCCGGCCTGCCGGGGCAAGGCATGGGTGCGCCCGCTGACCGTGACGGACGTCTGGCGTACGTCGTGGGCCAGCATGGTCCGGGCCGGCTCGCGCGCGCTGCTGGACGGCATCGTCGCCGCGGCGCCGCCGGCAGCGTCCGGGACCGCGGGCACTCCGGATACGCCCGGGGCCGCCGCGGTGGTCGCCGCCCGCGACGGGGCGAGCTCCGGAATCGGCAGCAACGCCTACGGCCTCGGAGCGCGGGCCACCACGGGCGGCGGGATGGTGCTGGCCAACCCGCACTTCCCGTGGCAGGGCGCCGAACGCTTCTACCGGATGCACCTCAAGGTGCCCGGTCGCTACGACGTCGAGGGCGCGGCGCTGATCGGGGACCCGATCATCGAGATCGGGCACAACCGTACGGTCGCCTGGAGCCACACCGTCTCCACCGCACGCCGGTTCGTCTGGCACCGGCTGAGTCTCGTGCCGGGCGACCCCACCTCCTACTACGTCGACGGCCAGCCCGAGAAGATGCGCGCCCGCACGGTCACGGTCCAGGCCGGGGCCGCCGGCGCGGTCCGCCGGACCCTGTACGACACCCGCTACGGTCCGGTGGTCGTGGTGCCGGGGACCTTCGACTGGACGGCGGCCACCGCCTACGCCGTCACCGACGTCAACGCGGGCAACAACCGCGCTCTCGACGGGTGGCTGCGGATGGGCCAGGCCACCGATGTCCGTCAGCTCAAGGCGGTCCTCGACCGGCACCAGTTCCTTCCGTGGGTCAACGTGATCGCGGCGGACTCGCGCGGCGAAGCCCTGTACGGGGACCATTCGGTCGTCCCCCGGGTCACCCATGCGCTGGCGGCCGCCTGCATCCCGGCGGCGTTCCAGCCGCTCTACGCCGGTAGCGGCCAGGCGGTTCTGGACGGCTCCCGCTCGGACTGCGCGCTGGGCACGGACCCCGACGCCGCCGTCCCGGGCATCCTCGGCCCGGCCGCCCTGCCGGTGCGTTTCCGCGACGACTACGTCACCAACTCCAACGACAGCCACTGGCTGGCGAATCCGCTCGCGCCGCTGGAGGGCTTCCCGCGGATCCTCGGCAACGAACGCACCGAGCGCAGCCTGCGCACCCGGCTCGGGATCGACCAGGTCGAGCAGCGCCTCGCCGGCACGGACGGCCTGCCCGGCAAGCGTTTCACCACCGACCGGCTCTGGCGGATCATGTTCGGCAACCGGGTTCACGGGGCTGAGCTCGTCCGCGACGATCTGGTCACCCTCTGCCGGCAGCAACCCACCGCCACCGCGTCGAACGGCGCGACCGTCGATCTCGCCGCGGCCTGTGCGGCGCTGGCCCGCTTCGACCTGCGCGTCGACCTGGACAGCCGCGGGGCACACCTGTTCACCGAGTTCGCCCTGGCGGGCGGCATCAGGTTCGCCGACACCTTCGACGTCACCGACCCGGTGCACACCCCGCGCCGGCTCGACACCACAAGTCCGCGGGTACGCACCGCGCTCGCCGACGCCGTGCAGCGGCTCGCCGGCATCCGGCTCGACGCGAAGCTGGGCGACATCCACACCGACAGCCGCGGCGAACGGCGTATCCCGATTCACGGCGGCCGCGGCGAGACCGGCGCCTTCAACGTGATCACCAACCCGCTCGTGCCGGGCGTGGGCTACCCGAAGGTCGTCCATGGCACGTCGTACGTGATGGCCGTCGAGCTCGGCCCGCACGGCCCGGCGGGCCGGCAGATCCTGACCTACTCGCAGTCGACGAACCCGAACTCACCGTGGTACGCCGACCAGACGCGCCTCTACGCCCGGAAAGGCTGGGACACCGTCAAGTACACCGAGGCCCAGATCGCGGCCGACCCGAACCTGCGGACCTACCGGGTGGTCCAGCGGGGACGCTGACGCTGAGCGCCCCGGCCACTGCCCGGCCGTGCGGCGCTGCGTCGCGGGCTGCTATTGCCGCGGCACCGCGCCCTCCTGGCGACCGGCGACGGTCGTACCGGGCGTCGATCTCCGGTGCGCGATGGCAGGATACCCGGTCATGGATCATCACGAGCGATTTCGTCGTGCGGCGATCGGGCGGGGCATTCCGGAGGAGGAGGTCGGCAGGTTCGCCGAGTTCCTCCGATTCGAGATCCGGACGAGCCGGAGCCCCACCGGCGGGGTGGTCGGGCAGCACGGCGGGCTGCCCGCACTACCGGTGGGCATGGAGTGGCCGTCCGCCGAGTTCGGGCCGCTGCCGTTCATCGCCTCCTTCGACTGCGCGGCGCTTCCCCGCGTCCCCGGCCTCGCCCTGCCGGTGGACGGTTCGCTGCTGTTCTTCCTGGACCGCGAGTTCGCCTTCGACGCCGGGACGGCCAACGGTTCCGTGGCCGACGAGCAGGAGTTCGCGCGGGTCGTGCATGTGCCGGCCGGCACCGCCACCGTACCGGTGGAGGCACCTGCCGGTTCTGACGCCGTCACCCCGGAGCATGATCTCTTCGCCACGGTCGCCGCCGATCTGCCCGTCTGGTTCGACGGCCGTGAACCCGAGTCCACCCGGACCGACAACGGGGAACACCTGGCTCGCGATCTGCGACACCTGGATCAGCTGTGCGCGGTCGCCACGGAGCTCTGGCCGCAGAACACCTGGCCTGACGTCTATCTCGGCGGATACACCGGCAGCGGCGCGTCCATCACCGGCTACATGGACGAGACCCCGGAGACCGAGATGGCGGTCGACAACCTGGAAGCACGCCAGAAAGCCGGCGACATCGTGATCCTGGAGGGGGAGTGGGAGCTGCGTCTGGAGGAGGAGGCACTCCGGGTGATGCGCGAGTGGGTACCCCTCGCCCAGTTCGCCACGGTGGACGCCTACTGGGGTTGCTTCATGATCCGGCACGAGGACCTGGCCGCCCGCCGCTTCGACAAGGCGCTGTCCCGGACCCAGTTCACCGAATAGGCCGCCGCCGGCGTACGTCCCGCGGCGTACGCCGACCGCCGCGCTCACCCGGAGCGAGAACGTCGATGCGTCTCACCGTCCCTCACTACTGCGAGAAGCCGGGTGCGGGATCTTCCGCACTTGCCCGGCTGCCGCGGCATCCCTGCGCCGGCGAGCCGGATCGCGCGGTTACGCGAGAACCGGGAATAGCCGGCGGCACAGCGGCGATCCACGCATGCGGATAGCGCGTACCGTCAAGGACGGATCGGTTCGTCAGCTGACTTGACGGCCGGCGCCCATCGGGTGCGCTGCCCCAGACCTCGGTAGCCAGACGCGGCACCGCCTCGTCTGAGGGCCGAGCGGTGGCAGACAACCCCCACCCGTATGTCGTCTCGACGGCGAGGTGCGGCGGGTCATGGGCATCAGCCCTCGCCACCAGAACTCCGGACGGAGCCGGCACATCAGTCATGTGATCCGGCCGGGCGCTTCCGTGCCCGGCGGATCAGGGCACCGACCGATCCGTGGGAGGTCCAACATCATGACCGTAACGACCGCCTATCCGGTACGCGTCGACGCGCGCCTGGACTCGCACCTGTCTCGTTGGCTGTGGCTGGTGAAGTGGGTTCTTGCTGTTCCGCATTTCATCGTCCTGGTCGCCCTGTGGATCGCCTTCTGCGTGGTGTCCGTGGTCGCGTTCTTCGCGATCCTGTTCACCGGCCGGTACCCCCGGAAGATGTTCGACTTCAACGTCGGAGTGATGCGCTGGACCTGGCGGGTCAACTACTACGCCTACAGCGCGCTGGGCACCGACCGGTATCCGCCGTTCACCCTTGCCGAGGTCACCGAGTACCCGGCGCACCTGGAGGTCTCGTACCCGGAGCACCTGTCGCGTGGGCTGGTGCTGGTGAAGTCGTGGCTGCTGGCCCTGCCACATCTGCTGATCGTCGGCATCCTGGCCGGCGGCGGCGCCTGGTTCGCGGCCAACTCCAACACCGACGACTACAGCTGGACCGGTGGCGGCCTGATCGGGCTGTTGGTGCTGGTCGCCGCGGTCGTTCTGGCGGTCACCGGCCGGTACCCGCGTGGCCTGTACGACTTCATCTTGGGCCTGAACCGGTGGGTGCTGCGGGTCGCCGCGTACGTCGCGCTGATGACCGACGCCTACCCGCCATTCCGCTTGGACACCGGCGGCCAGGATCCGGCGACCGCCGTCATCCCGCCCACCGGCACGGAGCCCGACTCACCACGCAGCTGACCCGGCCGTCCGGCCGTGCACCACTGACGCACACCGTTGTCCGCTGGGAGCCCGAGGCCGAATCGCCACGGGCTCCCCACCGACAAGCCCAGAAAATCTGTGTCGCGCCTACTAGACTTTCTCGGCGGGGCCGGTTAACGTTTCTGTCGTTGACAGCAAAGATCGTTGAAGACGCAGACGTAGCAGGCCGAGCGTCAAGCA